>NZ_BCNO01000002.1:403742-404726 GCF_001514535.1 Thermodesulfovibrio aggregans
CGGAGATGTGTATAAGAGACAGCCTCATAGGTAGGCTCGCAACTGAACCGCATAATAAGACTTGCCTGAACCTGGTTGACCTTGTTTCAATTCCTCATAGGTAGGCTCGCAACACAGCATCTCATCAGGATATCAGACAGATTCTGAGGTTTCAATTCCTCATAGGTAGGCTCGCAACCGGGAAAGTTTCTAAATTGTGCTGTCATGAATACCAGTTTCAATTCCTCATAGGTAGGCTCGCAACGAGTCACATATGAAGAGGCTGCCATATCAGTGGCAAAGTTGTTTCAATTCCTCATAGGTAGGCTCGCAACTATAAAAGTAAAGCATATGAGTGTTGATGAATTTTTAGAGTTTCAATTCCTCATAGGTAGGCTCGCAACTCAATTTCAGTTGAGTTTCTTTTCTTTAATATTGATTGTTTCAATTCCTCATAGGTAGGCTCGCAACTTCAGACTTTTTCTTATCAGGTTTCTTTCAGGAAGGTTTCAATTCCTCATAGGTAGGCTCGCAACTGGCGACTTCTTATGGGTTACCTCAACTTATGGGATTGTTTCAATTCCTCATAGGTAGGCTCGCAACGGGTTTAAACAGTTTGTTCTTGATGGTGGGGTTGTGTTTCAATTCCTCATAGGTAGGCTCGCAACCTACGCATATATTACCGAGAAAAAGAAACATTAAGATGGGTTTCAATTCCTCATAGGTAGGCTCGCAACCTTACTCACCGCAGGGGTTTGTATATCTTTTCCCAAGTTTCAATTCCTCATAGGTAGGCTCGCAACCATTTTCTCCACTTGACATAAAAGGGCACATTTTATGTGCCCAGCATCTCTGCCTCAATACAAGAGGAAATACATTATCTACTGCATTCTCAAGAGCTTTGCTCCCATCTGTTACTATCAGACTTAATGTATCATCTGTTAATCCCCTTGTCTGAAGATTCTGTAAAAATCCTGTCCACTTGTTCTCGCTTTCTGTATCTAC
>NZ_BCNO01000002.1:406676-426524 GCF_001514535.1 Thermodesulfovibrio aggregans
AACAGGTGCATACTGATACGCTTCTTTGTGTTTCAATTCCTCATAGGTAGGCTCGCAACCTTACTCACCGCAGGGGTTTGTATATCTTTTCCCAAGTTTCAATTCCTCATAGGTAGGCTCGCAACCATTTTCTCCACTTGACATAAAAGGGCACATTTTATGTTTCAATTCCTCATAGGTAGGCTCGCAACTCTGCTCTGAACTTCATCCAACTTCCACTCGGTGTCCTGTTTCAATTCCTCATAGGTAGGCTCGCAACTAAGTGTGATAGAGGGGTGTGGGAATGGAATGAGTAGTTTCAATTCCTCATAGGTAGGCTCGCAACATACAAATGCATAATATTTTTTACATCTATCAAATGCAGTTTCAATTCCTCATAGGTAGGCTCGCAACAATTCTGCTTCTGTAACCTACTCCTCTCCTTATCAACGTTTCAATTCCTCATAGGTAGGCTCGCAACTCATTCATAAACGCTTTTTCAAATTCCTCTTTACTGTTTCAATTCCTCATAGGTAGGCTCGCAACTAGTGAAACCTGTAAGTTATACGATAGAGGAAAAAGGGTTTCAATTCCTCATAGGTAGGCTCGCAACATGTCAAAAAGATGTGCTTCATATAGGAGCAGGAAATAGTTTCAATTCCTCATAGGTAGGCTCGCAACGTGTATGGAGTGCAGAGGGTTGAGGTAGATGTATATGGTTTCAATTCCTCATAGGTAGGCTCGCAACTATGGGACTTTTATGGCAGGACAATCCACAATATCCGTGTTTCAATTCCTCATAGGTAGGCTCGCAACATTTTTATGGCTTTTACTATCGCTCAGGACAATATAGTTTCAATTCCTCATAGGTAGGCTCGCAACACAGTAAGCATCTATGGAAATCCACATGGTATCCGAGTTTCAATTCCTCATAGGTAGGCTCGCAACACGGAGGTAAAGGCTGAGCTTAAAAATCCAAAAATTTAGTTTCAATTCCTCATAGGTAGGCTCGCAACACTCTGGGTACATGACAAAGAAAGTCTATGAGTTCAGTTTCAATTCCTCATAGGTAGGCTCGCAACTGAACTCATTTTCTGGATTACTTCAGTGAATAGCCTGTTTCAATTCCTCATAGGTAGGCTCGCAACCGGAGTATCAACTGCAAAAGACATGATCTTCTCTCGGCTGTTTCAATTCCTCATAGGTAGGCTCGCAACCTGGAATAGAAAAATTGGCTTATTTTCAACTCCAACAAGTTTCAATTCCTCATAGGTAGGCTCGCAACCTGGGGAATCTTAAATGGATATGATGCAGCAGTATCAAATGTTTCAATTCCTCATAGGTAGGCTCGCAACATCAGACCGAGAAACGAGATTCTTGACTTGTGGGTTTAGTTTCAATTCCTCATAGGTAGGCTCGCAACCTGGAAGGATTTTGATAGTTCCTGATTCAACTGTAGTTTCAATTCCTCATAGGTAGGCTCGCAACAGGGGCTGGTAAGACATATTTTTAAAATACAAAATCCTGTTTCAATTCCTCATAGGTAGGCTCGCAACTACTCCAAGCGATTCAAGACGGAATAGTTCTAAAACAGTTTCAATTCCTCATAGGTAGGCTCGCAACCAGGCAATGCAGTCATCAGAAATCACCTCGCAACTTGGTTTCAATTCCTCATAGGTAGGCTCGCAACAGTAGAAGGAGAGGATATCCTCGCAAAATACAAGGGTTTCAATTCCTCATAGGTAGGCTCGCAACAGAATCAAACGAATTTTAATCAAAATCAAACGATTTGTTTCAATTCCTCATAGGTAGGCTCGCAACAGGGCAGTAGCCATAGTTGATGCACCAGTGGGTACTGTTTCAATTCCTCATAGGTAGGCTCGCAACCATGTAAAAATATAATAAAATCAAGAAAGTCGCCTTGTCAATGATCGTTTGAATTTTTATTAATTTTATCAAAATTTTATTGATTTTTCAAGAAAAATTTTGTCGTCGCACCTCAGGGTTTTTTACATTATTGGAGATAGACGAAAATTTAATTTTTCTATAAGGAGGAGATTTCTCGCCTGCTCCGCAGGCTTGGAATAACAAATGAAATGGAGCTTACAGTGCTCAGGTTTTGATATTCCCTTCGGTGCTCCGCAGGCTCGGACTGAACCACAACGCCTGTGGCGTGTTTAATATTCAAAGTTCAAGGTTCAAACAGCCCTTCGGGCAACAGCCCTGCGGGCTATTCAAAGTTCAAAGTTCAAGGTTCAAAGTTCAAAGTTCAAGGTTCAAATTATCAACTCTTCTCCTCCTTTTTTAACTCCCATTGTCTCTCTGTTTGTATACCATGCAGACCTGAATGTGTAAATTATTACGGAATCCTCATTTTCATTAATTATTTTTTTTAGTTCCATCTTGAGTTTTACAAGCTTTGCCTCAGAAATCTCTCCTTCAAAAACAGAGTTCTGAACCCAGTGAAGATATTTTCTGCATATCTTAAGCACTTTCGCCACTCTTTTTTCATTTATATCGTATACCAGTATGACTTTCATTACCAGCCAGTCTGAAAAGGTTTGTATTCCTCTTCTTCCATAAGATGTTTCTGAATTTTGTAAAGTTCAAGCCTTATTAACTGCCGATAGGACACGTGTCTGCCAAGCCTCTTATGCTGAATTGTGCTACGAAGTCTTTCATCCATCTGCTGTATTAAAAGTTGTTTTCCCTTATCGTTTAATACAATGCCATCAAGTTTTTTCTCAAAGTGTTGAGACTTTATAATGCCCTTATTTACCAGGTTGAATATAACCCTGTCTGCAATTATAGGTTTAAAAATTTCAGCAACATCAAGATTAAGGGTAAATCTTCTAAAGTTGGTTGTATGTAAATATCCTATTCTTGGGTCAAGATGGGTATGATAAATCTCACTGAGGCATGTTGTGTAGACAAGTGAGTTTGCAAAGCTGATGAGTGCGTTAAGCCGGTTTTTGGGTGGCCTCTTTGTTCTTGTCTCAAACACAAAGTGTTCACTGTCAAGGATAATGTCAAAGGCTTGATAATACTCATCACGGATATTTCCCTCCACTGCCATAAGCTCTTCCGTGCTTTCGCAGTCTTCAATTGACCGGGCTATTGAATTTATTCTGTCAACAGTTTCATTGAGAGGCTTTCCCCTGTTTGCATAGTAGATGAGCACCCGTTTGATGTTTTCAATGGCTCCTGATACAAATTTTGTAGCCAGTATGATTCTTTTTTTATGGTCAAGATAGTGTTCTGCCTGTTTAAGAATCATATAGCCTGAGTTGAGATGCTCTCTTGGATAAAATGAACCCACATAGTAGCCATAGTAGTTGAAGAAGTGCATTATTATCTCGCTTTCTGTAAGAAATTCAAGTAAGCGCTTGTTTATAGTGACTTCGCCAAATATTAATATTTCCTGAGTGTTTTCAACCGGGATGTATTTTCTTCCATCCTCTGTTTCAAAATAAAGGGTGTTGTCTTTTCTTTTAATTTCACCATCAGAGAAGATGTAAATGGACTTTTTCATAAGTTATGTTAAATTATACTCAAAAAGCCTGTAAAAAGTCATGGTGATAACATCGGTATTATTTATCCTGCTTTTTTCATAAAGGGAGAGATTGATAATTAGCTCCCTGTAAGGAGCGTATCTTTCAATAAAGCTTCGCACCAACTCTTCTTAGCTCTTCCTCAAGAGCTTTCATTATAGTTGTTTTCCCTGCCTGTCTTGGACCAACAATGAGAGTAATTTCAGGCTTTTTGATGTGTTTTCTTAATTCATCAAGAAGCTTTCTTTTTATCAAGTTTACATTTTAGCACGAGAATTTTAAAATAGCAATACCAAAATTATCGTATAAATTAAGACCAGCAAAGCTCTTGATAACCACATTTCTTGCAGTATCTTATCATTTTTGGCTGAGGTGGTATGGGAAGTGCAATGATTCGCTTTATCTCATTCTGTGCCTCAATGAGTTCATTTTCAAGCTCCTCTGTGAGTGCTATCTCAATTTTCTTTTTCTCTTTAGGAAAAAGTAACAGTCCTTTTGCATGAATGCCGAGGTTTTTAAGCCTCATCAGATAATAGGCAAGTTGCATCATTGCAGATTTTTCAAAACGAGAGCTTTTCTTGATTTCTCCAACAACTATATCTTCTCCTTCAGTTTTAATGAGGTCTATGACCATTCCACCAGTCTGCTCAGGAGTCTGAAGCATTATCTCCTTTCTGTCTCTTTTGTATGCCTCTTCAGAAATAAGCCTTCCAATCTCAATAAAAGGATTTCCCTGATATGGTTCAAGATGTCTGCTCATGAGCCATACCTCCCGGGGACAGATGTAGTAGTACCATATGAGGGTGCCTTGAAGATGCAATGAATTTACCATAACAACAACTCTGCTTTAGTTTTAAATCCCGTTTCTTGATCATAATAATCTTCAAGTTGATTTTTAGATATATAGTAAGTATCCATAATTTTGGGAGGCAGATTTTCGGTATTTGCTGGAACAGAGATTATATAATTGTAAAAATCTTTGCGTATTTGCAAGAATTCTTTTTTCCGTTCAAAAATGTTTTTTATCATTTTAATTTTTTCAAATTCCCTCCAGACTTTTACTGCAGTTTCATCATATTCAATAAATACATCTATTTTGGGATAATCTTCCTGTATCAATCTAAAATCAGAGATTGCCAACTCATCCGAGTTTTGTTTGTCATATTTTAGTTTGGCAACCGCTTCTAAAATTTCTGAGGATTCTGTTTGATTCAGTTTTTCAGCAGTTTGCTGAAAATATTTATCAAGTAAATGGAAAAGCTCCTTTTCTTTAAAAATAGTTTGAGCAGATAATAATTTCTCTGTTATGTCAAGCAAAACGGCATCATAAATATAAGATGCATAGCGTCTACCTTTTTCATCAATTAAGCTAAAGACTTTTACAAGTCCTTTTTTATTAATAGCATTTCTATTACATCTTCCAGCAGACTGTATGATACTGTCTAAAGGAGCAATGTCTCTATATACAATGTCAAAGTCTATATCCACCCCTGCCTCCACAAGCTGAGTGGAAACAACTAATTTATATTTTCCTTTTCTAATCTCGTCAATTCTTTTTTGCCTTTCTACTGGAACAATATGGGCGCTCAGAAAGGTCTTTGATATAGAAGTATCTTTAATAAGATAATAGAAATTTTTAGCTGATGAAATTGTGTTAAAAATAAATAGTTTAGAACATTTTTGATTCTCATCAATTTGGTCGATAAGTTGTTCAATTTTAAAAGGATTGTTAACCTCAGAAATTAGTTCTATCCTATCAATTTTGTCATAGTATTTAGACGCTTCTGTCATACTCAATATTTCTTGTTTATTAAATATCAATGGCTCTGTAGCGGTCATCAGGATAATATGGGTATTAAATTTCTCTGCAAGAAGTGTGAGTATTGTCTTTATTAGGTTCCAGTATTTGATAGGTATAGCTTGTATTTCGTCAAGTATAATAATTGAGTTAGTTAAACGGTGAAATTTTCGTAAGCTGCTGTTTCTATTGGAGAACAAGGTATGGAATAATTGAATAAAAGTAGTTATTATTATTTCTGCGTTCCATCCTTCTATTAATATTTCTGCTTCTCCTGATGTATATTCTTTTTCATGGGTTTTGTAAAAAATTTCTGAAAGATGATGATGCTTTAAAATAACATCAGAATTTGGGAGAATTCTGTTTATTTCAAGCACTTTTTCAATGACATGGTAATTTTGTTCTATTATGCTAAGAAAAGGTAAGGAGTAAATTATCCTTGGATTGATACAATTCTTTTTAAGCTCATTTTTTAATTTTAAAGCGAAAGAAAAACCTGTTAAGGTTTTCCCGAATCCAGTGGGGAGGTTTATGGAATAAATTTTCTGTCGGGTTGAATCAACAATTTTTCCGTTTACTTCCCTGTAAGCTTCATTTCTAAGCTCATTTATTTTAGAAGTTACTGGCAGATTAGTTATATAATTATCAATCCATTCTTTTTCATCGTAGTCTTTTCTCTCTGGAATGTTTAAATTTCCAATTACTACATCGCTTTTATCTGCATCAAGAAGCAATGAATAAAGAAGATTTAAAGTAAGATACCGCGTTAAATCTCTCGCTTTTCTTAATAATTTTCTGTATTGTTTCAGTTCATCTCCAAATCCATTAAACCAATCATGGAGCATCTTTTTATTAATTAAAACAGGGATTCCTTGCTGATAAAGGATTTTACATAGCACCGAAAAAGAAGTATCGTCAATACTATTCAATTGTTCGTGCAGTATTTGAAGATTTTTACTATCAAATAAAGACAATTCATCCATTACATCTATCAGATCATCATGATGCCTTCTTACAACAATGTAGGCAAAAAGTGGTAAAAGTTCAT
Organism: Thermodesulfovibrio aggregans; assembly: GCF_001514535.1. Classification (NCBI taxonomy): domain Bacteria; kingdom Pseudomonadati; phylum Nitrospirota; class Thermodesulfovibrionia; order Thermodesulfovibrionales; family Thermodesulfovibrionaceae; genus Thermodesulfovibrio; species Thermodesulfovibrio aggregans. The sequence continues at coordinate 413,053 of NZ_BCNO01000002.1, forward strand.
TTTTATTATCTGTTCTTTGACAAAATTCTTTCACCAAAAAATATGTGCATACAGCAGAAAAAAGACTGTGGGCAGAATATTCTGACTTTAACTTTGACTTTTTCGGATCTTCTGCAAAAAGATACTCTTGGAAATAGCTGGTTGCCTTACCTATATCGTGGGTGAGTCCAATTATGCGTGCAATTTCCTTAAGTTCATTTTGAATAGATAAAGGTTTTTCCGATAGAAAAAGATTCATTAAGCGAGCGACATTAACTAAATGGTCTTCCAGCAATTTATCTGGATGGGAGTATAAATTAGAAGAAAGTGATATTTTCTCCATTCTCAAGACAATAAAGAGTTTTTAAAGAAGCCTTGATAGTTTTACCATCTAGCTCATAGATAATATCTTCATAAATTTCCACTATTCTTTCTTGAGTCATTTTTATCGGTATTTTTTCTTTAAAATATTTTCTCTCTGGTTGTATTTCTATGCCTTTTTCTATAAGGTTACTAATTGAGATAACACTACTTATTTCTACTTTTTCCTTTTGTTTTTCTTGAGCTTCATATACTCCAACAAAATTAAAACCCGCAAGAAGCTCACTTAATCCTAAAGATACTGTATAGAACGATTGATGTGATTGAAGCATTGTAACGAGTTTATCAAAAACTTTTTTATCAGAGTGTGAAACATAAATTCTATATCTTGGAGATTTAACAAATTCTGTGAATATCTGGGTATGTGGCTCGTGATTTTTCTTTTTGATAAGAAGAAAGTATTTGTTATCTTTAGTGTTTATAAGATTTATTCCCATTCGCACTTTTTTTATTGGATTCAATATTCTTAAAGCGATTTTACAATTTTCATATCCAAAAATATTTAAATACTCATTTTTCTGAGCTCCATATATAGCGCCTAATATGCCTGCGAGTGTTGGTGGAGGTGGAAAAGAAAAGGTAAGAGGAGAAGTAGTAGTGTAGTATTTTCTGAAATGAGCAAAATCGCCATATAAGTCAAAAACAAGCACCTTCATAGTTAAACCCTAAAAACTGAGTTCCTCTACGGTGAAACCACTTAAGGCACTTTTTAAATCTATTTCTCCACCATTCTTGAGAAACTTTACCCTATCATCAACCTTTATTCTGATTTTTTCTATTCTTTCCTTATATTTATCAAGAGTATTCAGAAGCTCGGTTATATCTATTTTTACTTCTGAAATATCCCTTATAGCTTCATCAGGAATTTCTGATTTTTCTGATTTTTTTAGAGAAATGAGTTTATCAAGCTCCCCGATGTGAAAATTTTGTCCTTCTTTATAAACAATCTGCATAAGAAGTCTTGGCATCTGACCGAACTTTGAACCTGAGATAAGGTTTTTTGTGCCGTTCCACATTCCTTCAATCATTAAATCAACATCTTCATTGGTGAGCGGAATGTTTTGTGTTTTCGCAGCATTTTCATTTACAACCCCATAAAAAACAATTAAAGAATAGGGAAGGATATAACGTTCTGTAAAGGTGCCTTGTTGTTTACCAGTCGCAGAGGGCATAACAGTAGTGCCTTTGACATAGGTTAGGTCAACTTTGTGTAAAGACCTTCCATATTTGAATTGAACTGGTCCTGTAAGAGTAATTGTTTTATTTTCCACAGCAGTGGTAGAGCCAAAAAGACGAATGTCAATGCATCTTTCAATTATGGAAGCATCAGGAAAGTCGTTCAACCTTTCTTCTTTTGTCTTGAGATTTCCATCTTCTTTTCTGATTTCGCGAATAAAAATTTCTTGACCTTTGTAATCGTGCAAATAATCCCTGATAGTCCTTTTTAATCTTACATCAGTAACGATGTTTACTCCTGTCTCCTCGTCAATCCTTGGCTTATTTTCATCAACGGGATCACCATTTGGATTGGCATCCTTAACATCATAAAGAAATAAAATTTCTGAACGGTTTTTGACTATTTCCGGCATTTTAACCTCCTTGTTTTATTAGTTTTCCTTTTTTGAGAATAAATTTTATTGAATTTTTTATATTAACTTTACTTCCAACATTGATATAATATTGTGCATCCTTAATTTTTGGTGTATTTTCTTGAAAATCAAATTCAGCAAGAGGTTTTATTTCTCCTTCAAAGATGACTTCTGAAGTAAAAGCTAAGTAATTTTTAAGAGGTAAGTTAGAATTCTCAACTTTAAAAGACGCATCTTCGTTTAATTGCCATTCTGAAAGATCAGAAATTTCCTCTACTTTTTTTTCTAATACAAGTTCTCCATATCCATATCTCTGCTCGCCACCCACCCAAATTTTTCTCCCTTTTTTAAAAAAATCATTTGTTTCCACTTCATTTAATCTCACCAAACCGACCCAATATAGTTGCCTTGATTTATCATTTGAAGTAATCTTTTTGCCCATAGGCAATATAAATTCTGTTTCATGGAGTGTTCCATCTTTAGCCTGTCGTGAAACTGGATAAACTGCAGTGGATATAAGGACATCTGTAAATTCTAATCTAAACTCATTTTCAGATAGTTCTCCAAGGTAAAATTGCCCATCTTTATAATTTGGGAATAAAACACTATTACCATCCTTGTCAAAACATGGATAGAAACAGGTTATAGTTTCAAAAAGAGCCTGATTTGCAGACAATGGATGATTATTGAAGATATTATAAGCTTTTGTTAATGCACCCCAAATAGTCCAACCTGGGATAAAGATTTCAGTTTCGTTTATTACTCCCCAATTTAATGAACCTATATGAATTTGCTGATTTTGTTTAAAAACAAGTTTATACCACAGCATTTTTAATCTCCCATTGCTCTTGCATGATAACGAGCATAAATTAGAGTTTTTTCAAGAAGCTGTTTTAGGAAAAGGAGTTTAGGCAGATCTTCAGAAACACTTTGAAAATATTCGTCATAATTATCATTTGGCAATGGTTTCCCTATACTCAAAATCTCTTTTAATTTTTCCAAAAGTTTTTTTTCATCAATATCTTTTTGAGATTTTGCATAAACCCACATAGCATAAACTCCATCAGTAGATAAAATTCCTAATAATTTGTTAATTTGATTTTCATCAAGAATCTTCTCTTTTACTATTTCAAAAGATGCTTTGCTAATTACTGCTTCTATGTTATTCACTTTTATCACCTCCTGTATGGTTTGTTGAACTTTTAGTATTACCTTCATTTTCACGCTTTTCGGTAGAATTTATACCCAGTAAAATAATTTTCAATCTTCCAAAACCTCGGGTTGTCATCCCTCCAATTCCCAATGTTTCGTAAAAATGTTTGCTATCGTTAAGTGCTTGTTCTAAATGATTGATTGATGGTAGAGGGGCAATTTTACAATCTATTCCTTTAATAGCCAGTTTATCAAAAATTCTTATACATCCATAGAGAATTGTTCCTCTTGGAATTGCTTCGCTTGTAAACAAAGCCCCTTCTTTTGCGGCACCTGTTATTGGGTCAATTGAGACAGACGTTCTAACTTCAAGATTTGAGTTTACAATATGCGAAAACAAACTTTCAGGAACAATAACTATATCTTCTGGGTTTAATTGAAAATTACCAAAATTAAAGCAAGCCAAATTCTCATTCCTTATGGAATGAGTTCCTTCGATTTCTAAATAAAGCCAGCCTAAGTTTAAATGTCCTTCGTTTCCATTATTGGTTTTTATTTTATTTTCATCAGCAGGAGAGCTTATACTGTTTAATCCAATTTCTTTAAGTTTGGAAGCCGTAGTTATCCATTTTGTCCCTTTCATTGTAAAAACTGGGAAAAATAGTATGTTTAAATCAATAAAATATATCTGTCCTTGCCAGCTTAAATCTTTTTTTGAAAATCCAAAACCTTTACAAACTATGCAATACCCGCAATGACCAGATTCCTCACTCTTTGATTCATCTAAAGTTTTATTTGGCAAATCATCTTGCCCAGCACATTTTATTTTTGCAAATTTATTCCCTTCAAATTTCATCCAATCTTTTGGACTATTGAGTAATTCATCAATGTTTTTTTTAATCCTACTTTTAAGATTTACTCTGAATTCATCTTTGAAATGACTTTGAAGTTCAAGAGCTACATAATATCTCCAAGTCCCAGCTAAACTGCTTCCAGGAATTTTCGGCACATTTGTAATAGGATCTCTTACAATTGTATTATCAACTCTTCCTATTGTATATCCACCTGTTCCAATGTAAATAGGGTCTTGAGTTAAAGCAAAGATTTTAATTTCTTTTACTAACTGATTATTTTGTTGCTGGCTCATTTTTAAACCTCCTTCAAAGCTTTATGCCCGAATTCAAACATATCTAAAAATAGATATAAATTTTCTTTTTCTTTTAGCTTTTCAATCAGTTCTCTTTCAAAGTTATTTTCGTCTATATCTTCTATATCTAATATTTTACAAACTCCTTTTCTTAAGTCTTGGTTTTTGTTTAACTCTAATATGTTTATGAAGGCTGATTTTAAAAGGTAAGCATAATTTTCATCAAAGTCTTGAATTTTTTCATATATAAGGCTAATTAGTTTATGCAATTTAGAAGAAGATGCTTTATCACTAAAAATTTCTTTAAATATCTTAAATTTTTCCCAATATTCCTCTATTTCATAAGGTCTGTTAGATTTTAATTTAAGAATTCTCTTATAATTTGTTGTATCATAATAAATATCGTTTCTTCTTGTATTTGTGTCCATAAATTCAAAGTCAAAAGTATTAGGAATAAAATAAATTTTATCGTTATGACCAAATTTATCTAATGTGCTAATCCATTTTTTCCAGTTTTTGTCAGGTTTTATGTAAAAATGATAGTCTTTGTTATTAGGATTGTCCCAATAAAGAGAGTAATAGGCCTCTGTATTATTTAATCGTTCTTCTTCGGTTGCATAAGATAATTTTTTCTTTAATTTTATACAAAAATCTGAAACTTTTTCTTGAATGTAAAGGTTATCTGTATTTTTCATATCTCTTTGTATTTTTCTTAGGGCATTTATTCCAATGTATAATGGTTTTTTATAATCCTGGACAATTATCCCAATGTGAATTGGCAATTTTCCATATACATATTTAAACTCTTTATCGTATTTATCCGTAACTAAATCAATGAATTTTGGAACACATTCGGCAGGAATTATAACTTGCCAGTCAATAGGCGTTGGATCTGTGATGGAAGCATAAAGTTTATATTCTTGAATTTCTTTTATATTATCTTTAGTTAGTTCTAAAATTGTGTTTCCTTCGCCTTTGTTTTCTCTTTCTGAATATTTTCTAAGCTTAATATTAAAACTCTCAAATGATTCTTTACTAATATCAAAATTCTCATTTTTAAATATTCTTTCTTTTAATTCTTTAATCCCAAATTTCTCAATAAAATCTTTTATTGAAGTTATCAAATAAATGTTAACTTTACTTTTATCTTCACTGGGTTGTGCCCAGAAAAGAAAACCTTCACCTTCTAACTCTTCGCCAGTTTCTTTGATGTTTTGTTTTAATTCATCAGTGTAATCAACTTCAAAAACTACTCTTTTTCTTCTCCAATCTGGGATATGTAATGCATTATTGTCCAAAACCTCCTTTTTTAAATTCTCAAAAAATTCCTGTGTAGTTTCCCAAATTCTTCTAAGTCTTGCAGGAGAAGGATTTTTGCGGAGCAGGAATTGAAGTAGGATAGTTGCTAAAAATTCTATATCTTGGTCTGTCAAATTTTTCCATTGAATTTCTCTTTTCTCAAAATTTATTAGATTAGAATCTGATAGACTGGTTTTAATAAAATCTTCCCACTCATGACCAATAGACCGTTCCAGTAAGATAGATTCAATAATTTTATTGCTTTTTATTTTAAGTCCATAAAGTGCGTTGTCAGTATAATTTCTTAAGACTGTTTCTTTAACTTTTTTATCTTGGTCATTTTTAAAAATATTAATTAACTCTTTTTTTAAGTTAAGTAGATCCTTATTAAAATCTACATTAGATTGCAAAACCAAAGTATTTAGCATGTTTCCATTCAACCAATCCTTAAGTTCAAACTTAAGAGAGATTAAAGCAATTCTATCATTTTTATCTTTTATCTCACTTGTCCAAATAGTTTCTGAACCAAGATTTGATATCCATTTTTCTACTTGTTTATGGTGGATTCTGTCATCACAAACTTCACATATTGTTGGTGAATTGTTTTTTTGCTTATCTTCTTCATAAATGAGGCGAATTTTACATAATGGACAAATTCCAATAGCTTTTCCTTTCTGAGGGTCAGATGGATTTAAATCATAAGTATTGTAATTAATATTTTCATTTTTTAAAAAGTTTTCTTTAGCCTTATTTAATAAAAAGCCTAAATTCATTAAGCCTCTGGAAGCTTTAGTTAGAACTATAACTGGATAAATTTCTCCTTTAAGTTCTTGCTTGAATATATTGATAATCTTATCTTTTATCTCTTTTAAATCATCTACTAATTTAGCAAAATCACCATTATCTTTTCCTAAATTTTCTCCAACGATAAAATAAATTCCTGTTTCATCTCTGTAAATTTCATTACCAATTGGATACTCAACTTCTAACATTTCCTTTATTTTACCATCTATTTCTTTAACTGTTTCCCTGTACCAACTAATAGAGGCAAGCTTAAAGCCTTTTTCAGCAAGTCCAAGTTTGTCGTATTGAATACCTAATATACGCCATCTAATTGTTGAAGGATTTGGCTGGTAATTACTTAAGTTGGAATTGTCTAAAAATAAATTTGCTAAAACCGCTTTAAACATTGAGGCTGTCATGTAAGCCTGGTCCCACAATGAAACATCATTTATAGGAAATCTGCTATCACTTAGTAAATTTGAATACCACTTTTTGATTTCTTTTAATATAAAATTCCTAATCTCTACCCAATCTGGATTTACTAAATAATTTTTTGTATTTAAAAAATCATACAGTTTTTGAAAAAAACATTGTCTTTCTTCGTCAAAATCGTTTTCTTCTATTATTTTTTTAAAACTCCCAAAAGCATTGGAAAGCCAAAGTGGCGGCTTTGTTTGTTCTTTTGGCACACCTTTATCAATACCGGAGTTTATATTTTCACAGCCTCTAAAAAATATTTTTTTAATGAAATCTTTTTCTGAAGAACCTCCCTTAAAAAACTCTATCCAATTTATTTCCTCGCTCCCGATATACCTTAAATTAACTTCTTGTCTAAAAATAAAATCTTTTAAACTAAATTTTTCTAATTCTTTTTCAAATGGTGAATTATAATAATCTTTATAATTACTAAATATTTCAAAACCATATATGTTTTTAAAACTATTTTCATCTATAGAAAAATAAGATATTTCATTTCCATTTTCATCTTTTTTGCTTTTCCAAAAGCCTATATGAGTTTTTCCTAAATTAAAAAGCAGTGCTCCTATTTCTGCTTTTAAAATTTCATCCTTATTTTGTCTAAGCCTTTTCAAATCTAATCCTGACATTTTGTCCACCTTTCAGGAATTTCTAAATCTGAATTTACACAAACCTTTTTATCTTCTATTTTAAACCTTCCCCAGCCGAGTTTTGTTTTTGCTCCAATTCCAATTTCGGTCAAAATCTCAAAAGCTTCGCATAAATTATTTAAATCCTTGTTAACCTCATTTTTTAATTCGTTATTATCTTTTAATATCCCATCAAAAGGAATGTAAATTGACTGAAAAATTCCTTCAGTTCCTTTTGGAACGACTTCGTAATGAATTGGATTAGTTCCTGCTCTCTTTCTTCTGTCGTGGGGATTAATTATTTCAAATGTGAGCCTATCAAAATAAGTTGGATAAAAAATTGCCCTTCCTTTGTGTGTTTGAAATTCCAATGGTAAATGTTTTTTGTTTTCACTCAATTTTTGAGATAGTTTACTACCCAAAATATTTAAAACTTCTTCTTTATTTTTTATTTTTTTAATTTTTTCTATTAAAACTTTATCTACTTTTAATCCTAATTCAAAAAGTATAAACTCTAACAGATGCTCTTGGGTCTTCTTTAAATCTTTGGATTTATCAAAAAGATAACTTTCTAAAGCTTTAATACTTTCAGAACCTGCTCCAAAAATTCTTAAAAAACTTTCTATTTTTTCTTTTTCTCCCAATAACTCTCTAAAAGCATGGGCTAATGCTCCTTTCCAGGAAGAACCTCTCACCATAGGAACTTTAAAATTAGCTTCCTTTAAAATTGGGTTCTGGATAATATAAAATTCATCATCGTCTTTTGAGAAATAAGGTGTTTTTAATTTAAATTTAAACCAAATTGCAAAAGAATATTTTGGAAGATTGTTAATATATGCTTGTAAATCATTAGTGTTTCCATAGATTCCTGAAATTTGTTTGCTGTTTTTAAGATTAGAATCATTTTCAAATGTTTTAATTTTAGAATTACCAATTATTTCATATTTAAGCCAATTTAGCGGAAAATCTTTTAAAGTATCATTTTTTTTGTATTTTGAATCACTAAGTATATTTCTATGCACAATAGGAAAATCTTGCTTTAATTTCTCTATATTTTCATATGATTCTACTTTTGATTTTGATTTCGGTTTAAAATAGTATTTACAATAAGTTATATATTCAGATAGATTTTCAACTTTTTGGGGATTAATTTTTAATAAAGCTTCAAATTTAGCCATTTTTATCACCTTGAGAAGAATTTTCTAAGTTAAGCAAACCTGTAATTGATAAAAACCCACCTTTATATTGTCCATTATCTTCTTCAATAAAAGGAAGAATTTTAGAACCTTGTGGTAAGTCTTCACCTTCAATTCTTCCTGTTTTACCAAATTTGTAATGCCTATCTTTTTGGTCTGTGATATTTTTCCTTTCCTGACTTTTTTGCTTAATTAATTCTTCTATAACTTCTTTTAAATCATTATTTCGAGCACAAGAATCTAAAATCTTTACTATTTTTTCTTGATTTAATAATTCATTAAAATTGATAACCCTTTTAATCAAAGGATTTTCTCCATTTTCTAATTTAAATGTGAATAACCCAAAATGTGCTAAATTGAATTCCTTTTTTTGCCACTCCTTATTTTCCTCATACCCGGTAGTATTTTCATTTTTAATTTCTATTTTTTCCACTCTTAACCTTCCATATCCTATACTCCACTTTCCACCCCAATATCCATACTTATCCATAAATGTAAGCAGTGGATAAAAAATTGAGTCTAATATTTCTTCTGAAACTTTAAAAATTACCTCAAATTTTCCGAAAAAATAAGGTTGAGACAAGTAAAAAACTGAAAAATTCTTATTACTTTTTTTAGGACAATCATTATCCACTTTTATTTGTAAATCAGATTTAGAAAAACATATTCTTGAATGTAAATTTAATCTATTTCCAAAACAGTAATCTTCTAAATGTTTAATTTCCTCTAGCACTATCAAACTTTTCCAATTTGTAGTTCCAAAAATTATAGATGGCAAAGGAATTTTTTGGTTTGTATCTAAGTGCGTAAGAATATCGCTTAAATTATTACCATTGTGTTTCATAAAATCTTTAAGCTTTTCTCTATCAACTTCTTTCTCAAATCTTCCTAAAGCTTTGTTAAATTGCTCTTCCTTTAAAACGCCCCCAAAATACATTAGAGTTTCAAACCAAAACCTTAAACTACCTATCAAAGATGAGGGTCTAATTTCTTTACACTCCTGCCAGGTATCTCCTGTCCATAAAGGTGTTATCGTTTTAAAAGTTGCTTTTACTTCCATCTCATTCATTTGTCTTCTCCTGAACCTTAGGATTATTATACACAACTTTAGCAATTTCGTCGTTCATATTCATACCACAGGCAAAGTAAAAATTAATCTCATCTACTGGCATTTTCCAACTATCGCCAGCCTGCAATAAATACTTTGATGCTTCCTGGGCAATCAATCTTTTTCCTTTGTCAAAGGCATCGTATTCTTCCAATTTGTTATGAACCTCTGACAACAATGCTTTTATATCCTTTTCATCCATTTTCAGACTTTTCAGTTTTTTCATAAAAGGTTTTGAGCCCCTTTCAGAATATTGTTTATTAAGAAGCATCTGGGTCAGAACACCAAGCAAAAATATGCCCCTTTTTTCGGGAGTATTCAGTAACTTATATTTATTAAAAACCTCATCGAAAATATTTTGCTCCATAACTACCTCCTCAAAATTTATTAAACCAAGTTTTTCAAAAAATGATATACACATCATTGCATCTCTTGTTTTTGAAAGATAATAATTATCATTTATAAAATCTTCTCTTATACTTTGCATGAAAAACTTAACCCAAAAATTGAAATCAATCCTCTGGCCTCTAAAAATAGAATCAACTACTTCAAGAAAATATTTATCAAGATCGGACTCTCTTTTATCCTGATCAGATTTATAAAAAAATGTTCTAACTTTCCCAAAATTGAATTCTTCATTGAAAAGTGTATCTATACACCTTTTGGCATCAAAAATAGTTTTTAGCCTTGATGGAAAAACATCTTCTATTAGAAGCAGAATTCTTTCAGCACTTTGCTGGCTTTTAAGGAAGAGAAAGTTTAAAGTCATAACATCTTCCTTTTCAGAAAGATATTCAAGGATTTCATTTTCATCGTTTGTTAGCCTTTTTGCTATTCTTTCCTTAAGAGAAATGCTTTTATGTGTATCAGATAAAATTTCTAATATGTCTTTTAGAATATCAGACCTGCTTAATAAAACTTTTGGTATTAATTGATATTTAAGACCATAAAACTTAAAGGTAAGTTTATTTTCAATAAAATTTCTTCCATTCTGAAGCAGATTACGACAATCCTGACATACTGGAATATTTTTCCAGTAGTTCTCTTTTTTAAATCCAGTTATAAACCCGGGCTTGTCATCAGTATCAAATTGGTAAACATATGTTCTTGCAGATACAGTGTTTTTTACCTCACCACAAATAGAGCAAGCTTTATTTTTAGATGAAGACTTACCAATTCTTTGAGAAATGTTAAAGTCAAAAATTTTTCTAAAAAGTTCAAAATCTCCAAGATATTTGCCACTTATCCTCACTGAGAGAAATTTGTTTGTTTTTTTATCTATTTGGTTTATTTGATTCTTTAACTCCTGTAAAATTATTGATTTTTCTTTTTCAAATACATCATCAATCTTTGTTATATTAATCTCTTGGTCATTAAGATTTAGAGTTCTTTTAGAGTTCTTAAACCAATTAGCAATTTTTGCAAAGGTCTTTTCGGGTTCCTTAGGGTTTATTGGTGCAAGTGGCGATGGTCTGTTTCCCTTACTCTCTCCGTGTTTATAAAGATATTTATCTATTTTTTCTGGGATGAAATCTTCAAGTTCAATTCCTTTGAATGATAAGTCAGAACCAAGAACAATAAAGATTATTTTTCCCTCTATTTTTACCTTTGGCTGAGATACCAATCTACCAATTTCCGTAACTGCTGAAAGCATTTTATTTACCTTAACTTTTATGTAAGATCACTCTTCTTAACATAACACTGCATATTCATAATTATGCTAGTTTTTTTCATGATACAATTTTTTTCAAATTATACCAAGTTTTTATTTCTCTGTCTACGATTCTATTTTGTTTGTCTTCTTTTCTATTTTTAGTCCTTTCCACGCCTCAATGCAGCCAAAGCCCTGGGAGTTTTTTGCTCCAAGTCCTGTATCAAAGGCAATTGAAAAGAGTTCCTCTGGCAGGCTCATCTCAAAAACTCCGTCCCAGCCTTTGATTACAGTATTTTTGTAAATTACAATTCTCTGGTTTTTTGAGCTAACTTTGTATGGCTTTATTGATCCTTCAAATACTGTCTTTCCCTGCCATATTCTGAGTTTTGTTTGTAAATTTTTAATCACCAACTCCTCAAACTCCCTTTCAAAAGGGCTATAATAGTAGGTTTTCTTGCGACCGTCAGAGGTATTAAGGGTGCTGTAAACAGTTATTGGAGAAAGAGTTTTCACATAGATTTTCTCTTTATACTCAGGCACTGCCTCAACCTGAACAGAGGAAAGCAACATTTTTTCTCCTGCAAGCACAAATTCTCCAGCTTTCAATAAATTCATCGCAAAGGATTGAATAAATTCATTTACTGGAGAGCAAATAACTAAATTTATCTGACCATAAAGGTGTATCTTCCCATTTTTAATCTGAGTATTTTCATCAGGTATGAGCCTTGAAAATGTGAAAAACTTAAATCTTCTTTCTGTTTCAGGGTCTTTAAAGCCTCTGTCATGAATCTTTTTTGCAATGTGAGCCTCAAGATGGCGATAGATAAATCCCTGAACAGCTTCATTGTAATGGCAGGGCAGGGTGATGAAGGATTTTTCAGGATGATGAAATTTAATTTTAAGTCGCATTTTTAGTTTCCGATAAAATGTCTTTTAAAACCTGACCAGCACTACCGTAAAATACTATCTCTGCTATCCAGTCCCAGTCTGTTTCTGCCTTATTTATAAAGATGAGCTTTGCACCCCTTTTATGGGCAATTCTTGGTATTGATGCTGCTGGTTCAACCTGAAGAGATGTTCCAATTACAAGCATGAGGTCACATTGATTTGCAATTTGCTGTGCCATAATGAGTTCTTTTTCAGGCATGGGCTCTCCGAAGAATACAACTGTTGGCTTTATTATGCCACCACAGTCATAACATCTTAAATCAAGCTCCTGTTCCGCGAGCATTTGTAATACTTCATCCATTTCATAAAGCTTTTCACAGTCAAGACATATTGCACCTCTTTGATTTCCATGAAGTTCAATAACGCTGTTGCTACCAGCCATCTGGTGAAGTCCATCAATGTTCTGCGTTATCACATGTTTAATAATTCCCAGTTTTTCAAGCTCTGCAAGGGCAATATGGGCATTATTTGGCTTTGCATTTATGAGCTGGTGAATGAGTTCTTTTTTCATTCTCCAGAACTCTTCTCTTGCTTGCCTGTCATAAATAAACTCCTGATATGTGACAATCCTGAACCTCTGCCACAATCCACCAGGACTGCGGAAATCAGGTATTCCAGATTCTGTAGAAATTCCTGCTCCAGTGAATGCCACAGCATAGGTGGAGTTTTTAATAAGTTGCGAAGCTTTTTTAATTTTTTCCTGATAAGATGAATTCATGCTTTTTAAAAGATATCAAAAAGATGTGGTAATGTCAATAATTTTGTGTAAATTCATAAATAGGTGTATTCCTCCATTTTTCGTTTAAATGGCTTATCACTGCAAAAATTATTCTTTCAATACTTTCAACATTATTAAAACAACTCATAGTTCTCGTTCTTCGCCTTACTTCCCTAAATGCCCTCTCTATTATGTTTGTTGTTCTTAACTTCTTCCATAAACTCTTCGGAGTCTTGTAAAAAGCTGTCAATTGCTCCCAGTTCTTTCTTATGCACTCTACTGCTTTAGGATAAAGTCTACCCCACTTGCTCTCCCATAACTGAAAGTTTCTCTTTGCCTCTCTTAAATTCTCTGCACTATATATTTTCTTAGCTTCAAAAAGACATTCCTTTTCATCTTTCTTTCTAAGATA
>NZ_BCNO01000003.1:0-28471 GCF_001514535.1 Thermodesulfovibrio aggregans
TATCTTAGAAAGAAAGATGAAAAGGAATGTCTTTTTGAAGCTAAGAAAATATATAGTGCAGAGAATTTAAGAGAGGCAAAGAGAAACTTTCAGTTATGGGAGAGCAAGTGGGGTAGACTTTATCCTAAAGCAGTAGAGTGTATAAGGAAGAACTGGGAGCAATTGACAGCTTTTTACAAGACTCCGAAGAGTTTATGGAAGAAGTTAAGAACAACAAACATAATAGAGAGGGCATTTAGGGAAGTAAGGCGAAGAACGAGAACTATGAGTTGTTTTAATAATGTTGAAAGTATTGAAAGAATAATTTTTGCAGTGATAAGCCATTTAAACGAAAAATGGAGGAATACACCTATTTATGAATTTACACAAAATTATTGACATTACCTGATTTGTATCTAAAACTTGACCATAATTGACTATAAAATATAAAATTACAACGAAGGAGTCTGTTTATGTCAGAAAGTAACAGCACAGATATAGGAAAAAAATGTAATTAAGATGAATTTTGAAACAGAGCCTATAAGTCATTGGCTTTTTGACCCTACTGTGGGCAAAATTATATCTGCTATTGTCGGTATTTTTCTTATTTTTGTTATAACAAAACTATCTAAAAGATACATAGTTAACAAAATCAAGGATTCTGAAAACAGATATCGTGCTAAAAAGCAACAACTTTTCTTAGCTATGTTGTAACTATTATTGTTCTTGGTGTTATATTCAGTAATAAACTCGGAAACCTTGCAGTTGCTCTTGGTATTGCTGGAGCAGGGATTGCCTTTGCTCTTCAGGAGGTAATTGTAAGCATAGCAGGATGGCTTGCTATTTTAGCAGGCAACTTCTATAAAACTGGAGACCGTGTTCAACTCGGTGGTATTACAGGAGATGTCATAGACATAGGGATTCTAAGAACAACCATTATGGAATGCGGGGTATGGGTAAAGGCAGACCAATACAATGGCAGAGTTGTAAGAGTTGCAAACAGTTTTGTTTTTAAAGAGCCCGTGTACAACTATAGCGGTGATTTCAATTTTTTATGGGACGAAATCTCAATTCCTGTCAAATATGGCAGTGATTACAAACTCGCCAGAGACCTTTTCAAGAGAATTGCCGATGAGATAACCGCAGAATATACAAAAGGTGCAAAAGAATCCTGGGAGGAGATGAAAAAAAAGTATCTTATAGAGGATGCAGCTATTGAACCTATGGTATTTCTCGTGGCAAATGACAACTGGATGGAGTTTACAATTAGATATGTGGTCGATTTCAAAAAAAGAAGAGTTACTAAGAACCTTCTTTACAATCGTATACTTGATGAGATAGAAAAGACAGAAGGACGCATCGCGATAGCTTCCATGACAGTGCATATTGTAGAAACACCAACATTTGAAGTAAAAATTGCCAGAGACTCAAAGTAAACTGTTATATTTTTACTCTACTGATACCTTTATTTTTATCTGTGCCCTATGTGAGGCTTGTTTACTTATAATGGTTTTAATGTTTTTATCGGGAATTCCGTATTCCTTTGTTAATATAGCAGTAATATTTTTTAGCCTCTCTGTTGCAAGCTTTATTCTTTTTTTATAAGGATAAACAGATTCAGGAATTGATTCCAGAATTATCAAAATCTGATTGTTTTCCTTATAAATTTCCCGTAAAGTGAGCAATGATGATTTCATTTCATCTGTAATAGAAGTTTCGCCTTTATCAAAAACAAGAGGTTGGACAAAAGGTGATATTTCAATAGAAAGTTCAACAGGAGTAGATAAATCTGTCTCCAGCATTTTCCTGAGCCATTGAACCTGTTCTTCAGAGATAGGTGTATCTCTCTTTATTTTTAAAGTCAAAAAAATATAAGGTATTTTTTCCTGAAAGCCTATTGAGAAATTGTCCACTCTTGATGGTGATATTATTTCTTCTATTTTGTTAATAGATTTCTTCACTACTGAAAAAATTGCAAGTTTTGACTCCTGTATAATTTCAGGAGAAGTTTTCTGTAAAATTCTGGGTTCTTTAATAGAGATTTCCTTTAAACCACCTGGCTGTACCTTCACCTGCTCAATGTAGAAATGAACTTCATATCCAATTTCTTTACTTATTTTTTCTTCTAATGTTTTTATGTTATCTTGTTGTATGTATTTTGTGGTATTCACTGTTGCATAAAGGTCTATGGAATTAGTCTTTTTTTGTAAGTTAAAATATGAAAGTCTTGAAATTCCCGGTTTATCAAATTCCTGCTTTAAAATTTTCTCTATATTCATCCTCAATTTAATATCTGTAACCGACTTATAAAGTGTATACATAAGCGGTATTGATATTATAAACAAAACAATGGAAAGATATGTAATCCTTCTTTTAAGGGCTGAAATATCAGCACCTGTTATTGTGCGGGGTTTAAATCCATACAGAAGAAACATGATACAGGTAGAAATAATAATTGCAACTGCATTTGTAAAAAAGAGCCCGAAACTGCTCGATGCTATTTTAAAACTTCCTATTCCGATCCCAAAACCTGTAACACTAAGAGGTGGTATAACAGCAGTAGATATAGCAACTCCAGAAGCAATAATTATGTAATTCTTTTTGGTACAAAGTGCAACAGCACCTGCCATACCAGCTAAAAAGGCAATCAAAAGGTCGTAAAAATTTGGACTCGTTCTGCTGATAATTTCTGAGGTTATGTTTTTCAAAGGTAAAAAAATTGTTACTATTGCAGCAATCACTATTGTGAGGAAAATGCTCAAAATTAATTTCTTTATAGATTTCCACCAGATATTTTTCTCTCCACTGATAAAGGCATAACCAAAACTCAGAATAGGACCCATAAGGGGTGATATGAGCATTGCACCAATTATTACTGGTGCACTATTCTGTATTAAACCGAGCAAGGCAATAAGATTGGCAACAATCAGAAAACCAAAATATCCTACGGATATTTCGCTTTCTTTAACTATAGTGTTGATTACTTCTTCATGATTTATCTTTGAAGCATTTCTCTCAATAAATTTCTTTACTAGGAATTTTATTTTTTTATACACCTACGACTCCTGTTATTTTTGCTATAGCTATATGATAAACACAATTTATAAGATTATGTAAAGTTAAAATTATAAACCCGAAATTGCCGACAAAAAATTGTTATAATATTTTAATGAAATTAACTCTCAGACTTATTTTATCTCTTTTTATTGGCATCACCCTTGTTGTAGCAGTTTTCTCATGGATTCAGATAAACAATGAAAAAAAGCAACTTCAGGCAGACATTGAACGAAGAAGCATCATTTTAGCAGAGAGTCTTAGAGAGTCTGTCTCAACTCTGATTGAAACAGCACAGATAGAAAGATTAAATCGTCTTGTAGAAAAATTTGGTAACCGGGAGAGATTAAAAGGAGTTGCTGTTTTTGATGCATCAGGAAATATCATTTCTTCAGACTCTTTTATCAAATCACATATTTCAAAAACTCCTGTTGAGGTTGTTAATGTTCTTGCTGAAAAAAAACCCAAATCTAATTTGATAAAGATTGAAAAAGAAAAATTTTATATTTATGTAGTTCCAATATTTTCAGATGCCTTTGAAGAAAAACCTCTCATCGGTGCTTTAGCACTATTTCAGGATGCTTCATATATTGATATAAGACTTAAAGAAATGTGGAAACAGAATATTCTTCGTCTGCTGGCTTTAACTATTTCAATTGTGACAATCTCTCTTCTTGTAATTAAATGGAACATTACAGGTCCTGTTGCTCGTATGGCTGAATGGCTTAAGGAGTTAAGAACAGGAAAAATTAAAAATCCTCCCTCTGATGTGCCTGTTAAGGGAGATGTTCTTGCTCCCCTGGCAAATGAAGTTACAAATTTAATTAAGACGCTATCAATGATTAAGGCAAAAGCTGAAGAGGAAGAAAGATTTAAAGCAGTTACAGACTCCCTGTGGACTGCTGAAAGACTCAAGGAGTTTATCAGGATGGAATTAGGAGATAAAAAACTATTTCTTATTTCAAACAGAGAACCCTATATGCACATAAGAGAGGGAGAAAACATAAAGTGTGTTGTTCCTGCAGGAGGACTTGTTACAGCCCTTGACCCTGTTATGAAAGCCTGTGATGGAGTATGGATTGCCCATGGAGCAGGTGATGCGGACAAAGAGGTGGTTGACACAGAAGACAAAATAAGAGTGCCACCTGAAAAGCCTTCCTACACATTAAAAAGGGTCTGGCTTACAAAAGAAGAAGAGAAGAAATACTACTACGGATTTTCCAATGAAGGACTCTGGCCTCTCTGCCACATAACCTATGTTAGACCTGTTTTTAGAAAGGATGACTGGATTGAGTATCAGAAAGTTAATGAAAAATTCGCCAATGCCCTTCTTGATGAGATAAAAGATGAGGACTCACCTCTTGTTCTTGTTCAGGATTATCATCTTGCCCTTGTTCCCCTTTTAATAAAGCAAAAAAGACCTGATGCAAAAATAGCTCTTTTCTGGCATATTCCATGGCCCAATCCTGAAGTCTTTGGTATCTGTCCCTGGGCAAGAGAGATTCTTATCGGTATGCTTGGTGCTGATCTGATAGGCTTTCATATTCAGTTTTACTGCAACAACTTTCTTGATACTGTTGACAGGTTCCTTGAATCAAAAATAGACTGGGAGCATTTTTCAATTGAACGAAGAGGACAGATTACCACTGTAAAGCCTTTTCCAATAAGTGTAAGTGTTGAGGATTTTTCAGATAATTTTGAAAATAAGGCAGAACTAAAAGTAAAACTTCTTAAAGAACTCGGAATAACAGCAGAACATATTGGAGTGGGTGTTGACAGAATTGATTATACAAAGGGAATTCTTGAAAGATTTCTTGGAATTGAGAGATTTCTGGAAAAATATCCCCAATTTATAGGTAAATTCAGCTTTATACAGTTTGGCTCACCAAGTAGAACTCACATAAAGCAGTACAGAGAAATCATGGATGCTGTTGAAGAAGTTGCAGACAGGATTAACTGGAAGTTTCAGAGCAACAACTACAAACCCATAATATTTCTAAAGGGATATCATTCCCATTCAAAAATTATACCTTTTTATAAAGTAGCAGACATCTGCATGGTAACCTCTCTTCATGATGGAATGAATCTCGTAGCAAAAGAGTTTATTGCATCAAGAGATGATGAAAGCGGAGTTCTTATTTTAAGTCAATTCGCAGGCGCATCCCGTGAGCTTAAAGATGCTATAATAATCAATCCATATGATATTGAAAGCATAGCAGATGCAATATATGAGGCTTTAATAATGGATGAAAAAGAAAAAACGGAAAGAATGCGTAAAATGAGAAGTTTTATTCAGGAAAGAAACATATATCGCTGGACAAGAGACCTTATTGCAGCACTGGTAAGGCTTTAAAATGGCAGAGTATCTTTTTCATTCAAACTGGATTGAGCTCATAAAAGGAAGGGACATATTTCTCTTTTTTGATTTTGATGGAACTCTTGTTCCAATAATGAAAAATCCTGATGACTGTTATTTATCCGACAAATTAAAAATAATTCTTCAGCAGCTTAACAACAAAATAAAAATCGGGATAATAAGTGGCAGGGACTTGAAGGATTTACGAAAGAGAATCTCAATCAGAGGACTTTACTATTGCGGAAGTCACGGTTTACAGATAGAAAGCCCTGAGATAAAATATATTAATCCAGATGCTGAAAGGCTAATCCCTTATATAAATGAAGTTTACAGAAAGTTTAAAAAATTGACTGATAAATTTGCTGGAATGCTGATTGAAAAAAAAGAGTTTTCCTTTACAATTCACTATCGTCAGGTAAAGCCTGAAAAAAGGAAAGAGCTGAAAAAACTATTTTTTGATATGATCAGCAAATATAAAGGTAACTATATAAAAGTCTTGAATGGAAAAATGGTTTTTGAGATTTTACCAGCAGTTAACTGGAATAAGGGCAGAGCGGTTTCATTTTTGGCAAATAACTTTCAAAACAAACACTACCCAGTTTTCATTGGAGATGACATTACAGATGAGACAGTATTCAGTGAAATTAATGATAGGGGATTGACCATCAGAGTTGGAAATTCAAAAAAAACAATGGCAAAATATTTTATCAGAAATCAGGGTGAGGTTTATAAATTTGTTACAATTATGAATGAGGTCTTAAATGTTTGAATGGTTTGAAAGAAACTGGTTTACCCTTTTTGTTCCGCTGACAGTTTTTGTCTCATTTGTAATCTTAGCTTTCTTTATAAGGTTCAAATTCTCTAAATATATTATTGACAGACTTAAATCAGTAAAGTGGGCTGGTAAAGAAATATTAATTTCAAATCTTGCAATCATAATTTTTTACTCTATTTTAATCCTTGGGGCCTATACAGCAGTAGAACTCTCACCAATTAAGGGCAATCTTTATATTATTATCTGCAGAGTTCTTATCACAGTGTTCCTAATATCTTTAACTTATGTTCTTTTTAGAGCAGGTATGGGAATTTTAAACCTTTACTCCCAAAGTATTAAAAAACCTCTTTTAAAACCCTTTCAAAGGCTTAAAAATGCAATGATTATTACTTTTATTACTGTTGGAATTTTGATATTATTTGAGATATGGAAGTTTCCCACCACTCCTTTTATTATTTTTATAATTCTTGCCTGTGCAATAGCTTTTTTTGCTCTAAGAGAAAATATTTCAAATTTTATTGCAGGTTTTGAAATTATAAACGGTGAAATAATCAAAAAAGGAGACTATATTAAACTTGAATCTGGTGAAGAAGGTAGTGTTTTAAATATTACATGGAGGCATATTGAGATAAAAAGCTTTGATGAAAAAATAGTAATCATACCCAATAGCAAAATTGTCAAATCCAAGCTTGAAATACTCAGAAAACCACCCAAAAAAGCAAAAGAACCATTCAGATTTTATACAAGACTTAATTCAAAGGAACTTACAGGATTAAAGGCAAGAAATCTAACTGAACTATTGAAATACATAAAAGAAGTGCCTGATTCTGTTATTTTCTATCATACTCATGATTTTATTGAAGAGTATCACTATCTTATTCCTCAGCCATCAAATGAATTTGCCCTATGGATTGGAAATGCTTTGGGATTTGAAGCTCTTGCTGAAAAGCTTTCTACAATTGATATTTTTGAGTTCTCAAATATTGGAGAAATAAGGAAGAGACTTTCTGACATAATTGAGGAATACATCAACAATAACCCCAGCGATAAAAACTGTGAGGAAGGTGAGGAGTTCCACTTTATTAAATCTATAAGTGTAATAATGCCAACACCTTATATTGCCCATGATTTAAGAGAGTTTGTTCAGATTTTGAAGTTTATAAGTCCCAATTCATTGTTTTTTCATATATATGAAGCAAAGTTAAGAGTTGGTAAAATCGCCAACGATTTTTCTCTGTGGCTCAGTG
This sequence comes from Thermodesulfovibrio aggregans, assembly GCF_001514535.1. NCBI lineage: Bacteria > Pseudomonadati > Nitrospirota > Thermodesulfovibrionia > Thermodesulfovibrionales > Thermodesulfovibrionaceae > Thermodesulfovibrio > Thermodesulfovibrio aggregans. The sequence goes on from NZ_BCNO01000003.1 coordinate 7,412, forward strand.
AAAGTCTTGGTGAAGAAAAACTTGCAGAGGCTATTATGAGCATAGACCCCTATATGCATACAATTGAAGGTATAAGAAGTCAGATAATTTCCATAGTTGAGAGTTATCTTGACACGGAGGTAGCAGTTGGATAAAGATTTGCAGGTTAAAAGACCAAAACTCAGAGATTACGAACCAATAATTGGCAAATCATCACTTGAAGAGTTAAAAATTCTTGCAGACAAACTTTCAGGCAAAAGCATTCTCAATATAAATTCCACCTATATTGGTGGAGGAGTTGCTGAGATTCTTGCAAGAATGGTTCCTTTTCTTAATGAATTGGGAGTAGATGCAAAGTGGAGTGTAATTAAGGGAGACAACGAGTTTTTCAACATTACTAAAAAGTTTCATAACGCCTTGCACGGCAAGAAAGAGGAATTCAAAGACAGCGATTTTGAGTATTTTCTTGAAGTAAACAGAAAAAACTCTGAGGAGCTTGATTTTTCAGGAGATATAATTTTTGTTCATGATCCTCAACCTGTTGCCCTAATAAAAAAACGAGAACAGGTAGGAGAAAAATGGCTGTGGCGATGCCATATTGATGTTTCAAAGCCTGACGAAAGAGTGTGGAACTTTATCAAAGATTATGTTGAACAGTATGATGCATCTGTTTTTTCCGCTCCAAACTTTGCCAAGATGCTTAAAATCAGAATGTTCCTGATTTATCCATCCATAGACCCTTTAAGCAATAAAAATAAGGAGCTATCAGATGAACAGATTAATGCTGTTCTGGACAAATACGGAATTGACAGGAAAAAACCTATAATTCTTCAGGTTTCACGATTTGATTATCTTAAAGACCCTGTTGGTGTGATAAAAGCCTTTGAAATGGTGAGAAAAACAATTCCCTGTCAGTTAATTCTTGCTGGCGGAACAGCCACTGATGATCCTGAGTCAGATAAAGTTTTATCAGAGGTTAGAGAAGTAGCAGGTAAAAATCCCGATATACATATACTTCTTCTTCCACCAGACAGTGACATAGAGATAAATGCTTTGCAGAGGGCAGCAACAGTGATTGTGCAAAAATCAATAAAAGAGGGCTTTGGTTTAACAGTGACAGAGGCATTGTGGAAGGGTAAACCCATTGTTGCTTCCGCTGTTGGAGGAATAATGCTTCAAGTGAAGCACAAAATCACAGGCATGCTATGTCATTCAATAGAGGGAGCTGCCTATTCAATAAGAACACTTCTTACAAATCCAGAGTTTGCACGGTGGCTCGGGAAAAATGGGCATGCCCACGTAAAGCAAAACTTCCTCATAACAAGGCATCTCAAGGACTATCTGCTTCTTTTCCTTTCCCAGTATTATAAGGATGAGTTGATATATCTGTAATTAAATCTGAAAACAGAATACTGTATTTTCAAGGCTTGTGTATTCCTTTGTTTTGCCCGTTCTTCTCATTCCTGTTATAACAATGGCTTCAGGAGAGAAAATAAGAGGTGCAATCTTATCAAAAATTTCTCGCCACTTTATCATAATTATAGTTTAAAAAAGTAGTATAATATTTTATTCAGAAAATGTCAGATTTAATCTTGGTGTAATAGTCAAGACTTGGTCTGACATTTCGGATTTTATATCTCTTTTCCTAAATTATAACCTATCATTTTTTCCTTTGCAAGATGAATAGTATCTCTAAATGTTTGCATGGGTGTTTTTCCATTGTACTGCACCCCAATTTTGAGGACACTTTTTAGCCTTTCAATTTGTAGAGCTTTAAGCAACATTTCTTTTTTGCTCTTCATAGTATTTTAACTCATACTCCTCTGGAGATAAATAACCCAAAGCACTGTGCACATAAAGCCTATTGTATTTCCCTATCCATTCACTTATCTTTTCTTTTGCTTCTTCAAAGCTTTCAAATTCATTAAGCCAGATTAATTCCTCTTTAATTGTCCTCATCACTCTTTCAGTATCAGCATTTCCCTTCGGATTGTCGTAGGATGTAAATATTTGTTCAATTCCAAGCACTGCCATATCATTCATAAAAGCTACAGATGTAGGCTGACTGCCATTGTTACTGATTAGTTTTAATCCACTGCAACGCACTCCTTCAGGAAATTCAACCTGTAATGCCCTATCTAAGGCTTCCCTCCATTCAACTGTCCTGCCCCTTAATGATACTTCGTGTCCTACTATTTTCTTAGTATACCAGTCAAGTACTACCACCAGATATACCCATCCTACAGAGAGTATCATAAATTTTGTCATGTCTATTCCCCAGTACTGCTTGGGTCTCTGAGCTTTAGGCTTCCTTCTTTCAGTTTTTCTCTTTGCTTTGTGAATTGGCTGTACCACAGTCAAACCATTCTCTTTCATTATCTTTCTTACTGCCTTATGATTAACAATAATTCCTTCCCTGTGCCTGAGCCAGGCTGTTACTCTTCTATATCCCCAAAATGGATGCTCTGTCTTTATAGCTTTAATCCTACTGCACAGTTGCACTTCTCCAATCCTTTGTGCTTGCTTATTTTCTTTTGTTCGGTTAAAACTGTAATATCTGCTTCTTGAAAGCCCAACAGCATTACAGCAGTCTTTTAATGTATAACCCTGTTTGCTTAGTTCTTTTACCAATTCTACTTTCTCCCTAACAGTTCTTCTGTTTTTTTTTAATATCTCTATCTGAATCGCCTGTTTGCCTATTATCTTTTGAAGTTTTTCTATCTCTGCTTTGTAAGCCTTATCTTCAAAACTTCCATTTACTAAAGCTTTTTTGCCACCTTCAAGAAATTTGTCCCTCCAACGATAATAAAGAGCCTGGCTGATTTTGTGTTCCCTGCAAAGTTCAGCTACTGATTTACTGCCTTTGATTCCTTCTAAAACTATTGCCATTTTTTCTTCTGCTGTCCATAGGGTTCAGTATAAAAATTCCTCTTTAAGTGCTTTACATAGGTCCTTATTGTTGAATTAAACCTTTAATTTTCATCACAAGAATTTTGAAGTTTTCGCTTGCAAAATATTTTCTATCTTCAGCCTCAAGGATTGAGCCAAGTTTAACCTTATAGTCAGACTTTTTGAAAGACGCAATAATCTTAAGCATCTCTCTTAATTCTTCCTCAGTTGCCTTAAGTTCTATCCCTCTTTTCAAAAGAAACTCTATGTCAAAAACATCCCTTATCTCTTTTCTTTGTAAAAATGCCTCTATCTTTGATTTCATCACTTCATCAAGAGCAAGAGTTCTTACAAGAACCTGTTTGTTTGAATATCTGCTGTAGGCAATTGAGGTTTCTGTTTTAACTTTTTCTATTCTCTTCCTTATCTCAATCTTTAGACTTCCTGGATAGTCTCGTGATTTTATCTCAAAGAGCATCGTATAAAATTTGTTCTCTGCGTCTTTTACTGTGTAGTATGTTTTTAGAAATTCACTTAATTTATTAAAGTAACTCTCAAATTCAATTTTTTTATAAAGCCAGAAACCAAGGTCTAAGGAATATCTGTTTAATCCATAACACAGCCTCAGCATTGTTCCACCTGTGAAAATTAAAACATCAAGAAACTTTCCACTTTTAAGCCTATCTAAAACCTCTATCTCAAACTGCTCCTGTTTGACTAAATCCTGCATTTTCTCTTAACCAATTTAATTGTCTTTTCTGGAAAGTTTTTAAGCAATTCATCTATCTTTTTAACATCAAGCTTTGACAGGTCAATTGAGTCAAGGTCAAAGGAGTACTTCCCAAAAGAATATAGATACATGGCATCTAAAAAAGCCTTTTCTTTTGTAGCTATGAAAATGTCATCCATCTTTACAAAATCAAAGTACAATTCCTTTTTAAGCTTGTAAAAGTAAAAGTTAATACTGTCAACCTCATATTTTGCCGTTCTTTTTATACAGACTGATTCAAAAAATCCTCTCTGTACCTGAGTGGTAACTTCATAAAAGGAGAGTGCTGTCATCAAAGATATGTATGAGGGAACCTGAAGAAAGTTAGCTATTGTTAGAAGTTCCTCTAATTTTAATCTTTCCCATTTCTCTCTTAATAGATAAAAGTCTTTTTTGAGCCTCACAAACAGACCGCTTTTTACATATCTTGTACAGAGTACCCTTGCTGAAGCTTCTTTAATATGCAGGACATCAGCCACATCTTTACTGCTGAAATAAAGTTTTTCATTGAGTAACTTAATTGCATGATATTTCATCAGGAATATATTATTAACATTTTTGTTAATTATGTCAACTTTATAGTTGCAGTTGGTTGGGTAAAATTTTTTAACTGTCTTTATTATTTAATGATAATAAAGCAAGCTGACAGCAACAGTAAGAAGTTTTATAGCTCTTATAACTTTTACTCCAGATTGTTTCATAGTCTTCACAGTAAGTCTCCTTTCATGATGTGAAATTTTTGATTCGTATTATTCCCGGATTTATTCAAACCCTGTGTTACTTAGCAACTTTTTCCATTCCATATATTTCTTTAAATCATCTTTAACAAGCTGCCAAATAAGATATAGCACAGCAATGTCGTCCATAAATCCTACAACTGGCATAATATCAGGTATCAAATCAATGGGATTTAAAACATAGAGCAAAACAAAAACCATAGCCGTAATAGTCCACTTCGGAACTTCTGTATACTTTCCCTCGCTGTAATCTCTAATCATAGAAAGGAAAACTTTAAACTTCTCATACTCTCTTTTTAATGCTTTATTTTGCAGGATTTTCTCCTTGAGTTTGGAGAGATTTTCAAAGAGAGCTTTAATTAAATCTTTAAGAACTTCCATATTCAGCTTTATCTCACCAAGGATTGCCTCTAAGAAAGTGACCCTTTCTTTCCGTACTACTTCATATTCTTCTTCCTGTTTGTATTGGTACTTGCAGTAGGGGCAGCGAGGAGGACTTATCTTTAAATCAATCATTCTGGAAGGAGGAAAACAATCAGAAATACGTATATGCAAAAACTTTAAATCTGTAAATTCCTTTCCGCAGTTTTTACATTTAATTACTAACTTTTTAACGGGTAAACAAATATTTTGGCTTATTATACCCAATGTTTTCATAATTACACCTCCTGAAGTTTTACTCATTTAGGGAGTTTAATTTTATTTTATACAACACAGCATGACAGCATTATGTCAGTTTAATAATTTCAGCAGTAGATGCTTTTTTGATTAAGTCTTTGTTCTCCATTTTTTAAAGACTCCAGAGACTTATTTTCAATCTTGCAAATAGAATGCTCAATCGGAGTTATTGATTCTTTTTTTCTATAACCTCAAGTTTTACAAAAATTTTTATGTTTCCTTCATCCCTTTCAATCCTTATCTGATTTACTTTTTTACAGGAAAGAATTAAATCAAGAATCTCAGCAGTGGTGTTTTCCCTTTTTAATATTGACTTTTTGTATGTTTCATAGAGTATCCACCATTGATTAACTCCGTATGTGTGATAAAGGGGTAGCTTTTCAGCTTCAATGGCTGGATAGGTTTTAAAGTATTTATCTTCAATGTATTTTCCCGCTGGCAGGATAATTACAAAGTCTCGTTCCTGCTCAATGCACTTAATGATTTTTTCTTTGCAGTCTGTCTCTGTAATTTTTATTACTCTATCCATGGTTTCACCTTTTTAGACCTGCTCAATGTTTAACCATTTCATCCACTGTCCGCAGTGTTGCATCCCTCTTGTTTCTTTTCCTCTGTAGGATGAACGACTTGCCATGCAGATTCCCATTTCATCAAAGTGTATGACCTTTTTTGATGTAAATTGCCTTGCACCCATCCAATACTGACAGGTGGCACATACATTTGAGTTTACCCCCACTGTCGGCATATATAACTCCTTTATGTTGTTTTGATTTCATTTTACCAAACCCTCTATGACAGCATGTTGTCAAAAAGAAAACTGAGATAATTAAAAAAGCGGACTAATCATAAGATGGAAAAAACGTGAAAGATCGAATTGCTTGTTGATAGCTTGCTTTGAGGATCTGAAGGTCTGTTTATCACCATTAGCTTTAATTCTTTGCTTAGGAGAAACTCTATCACATAATAAGCTTGTACTTTAATGAAGGTCTCATCTAAATTTAGTTTTCTCCATAATGCTTCAAATGCAAGTATCTGCTAAAGTATGTATGTGTAAAAATCAAAGGGTTAGATTTTATGTAAGGGTTAAAAATCCTCTCTAACTTTCAAAATCAAAAATAAACAATTCTGTTTTAATATTCAAAAATGTCACATAATAACTACAAAAATGTAACAAAAATTGGTTTATCATCATAAAAATATTTATTTTTCAATGGGTTAGTTCTGGCATATAAAATGCATATCAAAGATATAAATACAAAAAATAAAATTAACTGGAGGTTAAAGATGAGGCAGATTGCTATTTATGGAAAAGGTGGTATAGGTAAATCCACTACCACTCAGAATACTGTTGCTGCCCTTGCAGAGGCAGGATACAAATGTATGATTGTGGGTTGTGATCCTAAGGCAGATGCAACAAGGCTTATACTTCACAGAAAAAGTCAGTCAACGGTAATGGATCTTGCAAGAGAAAGAGGAGCTGTGGAGGACCTTGAGCTTGAGGAAGTCTTACTTGAAGGTTATAAAGGTGTTAAGTGCGTTGAATCAGGAGGTCCTGAACCCGGTGTTGGTTGTGCCGGCAGAGGCGTTATTACAGCAATCAATTTTCTTGAGGAAAATGGTGCATATACCTCTGATCTTGATTTTGTTTTTTACGATGTTCTTGGTGATGTTGTATGCGGTGGATTTGCAATGCCAATAAGAGAGGGTAAGGCAAAGGAGATATACATAGTTACTTCAGGTGAGATGATGGCGATATATGCGGCAAATAACATATCAAGAGGTATTCTCAAGTATGCTCAAAGTGGAGGTGTTAGACTTGGAGGACTCATATGTAATTCAAGAAAGGTGGACAAAGAATATGAGCTTGTTTCAGAATTTGCTGAAAGACTCGGGACTCAACTGCTTCACTTTATTCCAAGAGACAACATAGTTCAGAGGGCAGAACTCAATCGTATGACAGTAGTTGAGTATTCTCCCGAACATCCTCAGGCTGATGAATACAGGACTCTGGCAAAGAAAATAGCAGAAAATAAAAATCTATGCATTCCAACGCCTCTTACAATGGACGAACTTGAGGAATTACTTACAAAATATGGATTTTTAGATTAAAAGGAGGAAAAAAATGATAAAAATAATTGAGCAGGATACAGAAAGGTTAATAGAGGAAGTTATTGATATTTATCCTGAAAAGGCAAAAAAAGAGAGAAAAAAACATCTTCTTTCAAATGATCCTGAATGCACATCTTCTACCTGCCAGTTAAAGTCAAATGTAAAGACAATACCTGGAGTGATGACTTCAAGAGGATGTGCCTTTGCAGGCTCAAAAGGTGTTGTATGGGGGCCAATAAAAGACATGGTGCACATAAGTCATGGTCCGGTTGGTTGTGGACAGTATAGCTGGTGGTCAAGAAGAAACTACTACAATGGCAAAACAGGAATAGATACCTTTGTAACAATGCACATAACCTCTGATTTTCAGGAAAATGATATTGTTTTTGGAGGTGACAAAAAGCTTGAACAACTCTGCAGAGAGATAAAAGAGATGTTTCCTCTTGCAAAGGGTATCACTATTCAGTGTGAGTGTCCAGTAGGTCTTATTGGAGACGATATTGAGTCTGTTGCAAGAAAAATGACAAAGGAACTTGGAATTCCTGTAATACCTGTTCGTTGCGAGGGGTTCAGAGGAATAAGCCAATCTCTTGGTCATCATATTGCCAATGATAGCATTAGAGACTGGGTTTTGGGAAAAGTAAAGGGAACCTTAGAAGAGGAAACGCCATATGATGTTTTGATTCTCGGTGACTACAACATCGGTGGTGAAGCATGGTCTTCAAGAAAAATTCTTGAGGAGATGGGATTAAGGGTTATTGCTCAGATTCCCGGAGATTGCACACTAAATGAATTAACCATGTTACCAAGACCAAAGCTTATTCTTGTTCACTGTTACAGGTCAACAAATTATATTGCTCGCTATCTTGAGGAAAACTTTGGAATTCCATGGATAGAGTATAACTTTTTTGGACCAACAAAGATTTATGAAAGCATGAGAAAAATAGCAAAGCATTTTGATGAAAAAATTATGGAAAAAACAGAAAAAGTAATAGAAAAATACAAACCTCTTATGGATAAGGTGATTGAATATTACAGACCAAGACTGGAAGGTAAAAAAGTAATGCTATATGTGGGAGGATTAAGACCAAGACATATTGTTGGTGCCTATGAAGACCTTGGCATGGTTGTTATTGCTACAGGATATGAATTTGGTCACAGGGATGATTATGAGAGAACCTTTCCATTGATGCCAAAAAACTCTCTCATTTATGATGATCCATCCCACTATGAGCTGGAAAAGTTTACTGAAAATCTCAAACCTGACCTTGTGGGATCAGGTATAAAGGAAAAGTATGTCTATCACAAAATGGGAATTCCCTTCAGACAGATGCATTCTTGGGATTACTCGGGACCGTATCATGGATTTGATGGTTTTCCTGTTTTTGCTCGAGATATGGATATGGCTGTAAACAATCCTTCATGGAAACTTATAAGGAGGAAAAGAAAATGAAAATACAAGACCATGTGGAATTATACAAAAGAGAAGACTATAAAGAACTTTTTGAGAAGAAGAAAAAGTTTGAAATACCATGCACTGAAGAGGAAGTAAATGAGGTCTTAGAATACACAAAAACAGAAGATTACAGAGAGAAAAACTTTGCCCGTAAAGCTCTTACAATAAATCCTGCAAAGGCATGCCAGCCTCTTGGTGCATTACTCTGTGCTCTTGGATTCAAGGATACTCTGCCATTTGTGCATGGTTCTCAGGGTTGTGTTGCCTATTTTAGAAGTCATCTGAGCAGACACTTTAAAGAGCCTGTTCCTGCTGTTTCAAGCTCTATGACCGAGGATGCAGCAGTTTTTGGTGGTTTAAGCAATATGATGGAGGGACTTGAAAACGCCTATGCTCTTTATAAGCCAAAAATGTTTGCCATATCAACTACATGCATGGCTGAAGTTATAGGAGATGACCTGAATGCCTTTATTAAGAAGACAAAACAGCAGGGTTTAATACCAGCAAACATTTACACTCCCTATGCAAATACACCAAGTTTTACAGGTTCCCACATTAATGGATATGATAACATGCTAAAGGGAATTCTCAGTTACCTGACAGCAGGTTTAAAGACATCTAAGAGTGATAGAATTAACATAATTCTCGGTTTTGACACCTACACAGGCAACTACAGAGAGATAAAAAGAATACTTAATATCATGGGAGTGCCTTACATTATGCTTGCAGACATAAGCGATACCCTTGACTCTCCAAATGAAGGTAACTATGAAATGTATCCAGGTGGAACTTCTATTGAAGAGGCCATCCATTCAATAAACTCCATTGCAACAGTAGCTTTACAGAAATACTCTACTCAGAAAACAGGCGAATTCATAAAGGAAGTCTGGAGACAGCCCTTTGTCAATGTTCCCTATCCTGTGGGAATAGCCAATACAGATTTATTTATTGATGTGATAAGCCAGCTTTCAGGTAAGACAGTGCCAGATGAACTTATTGAAGAAAGAGGAAGAGTAGTTGATGCCATGATTGACTCATATTCCTATATTCATGGAAAAAGATTTGCCCTTATAGGAGACCCAGACCTTTTGATTGGTTTAATCAGTTTTATTATGGAACTCGGTGGAATACCTGTTCATATAGTATGCACAAACGGTGACGAAGAGTTTGAAAAGGATGCCTATGCAATACTTAAGAATGAGCCTCTCTTTGGGTCAGAGGGAAAGGTATACATAAAGAAGGATATGTGGCATCTCAGGTCCCTTCTTTTCACAGAGCCTGTTGACCTGCTGATTGGAAATTCCTATTGTAAAGCTTTGTGGAAAGATACGGGAATACCTCTCATAAGAGTTGGTTTTCCCATATTTGATAGACATCACATGCATAGATTTCCAATTATTGGATATACAGGTGCTCTTAATTTACTTACTCTTATTGTAAATACCATTCTTGATGAAATGGATAGACAGACAAAAGATTCACCAAGCTTTGATTTGATAAGGTAGGGGTGGGAAAATGATTGTAGAAACATTAAATAAAACTGTTCAAACAGAAAAAAGAGAAAAGCTTTGTAGGGCAAGAGGAGGTGAATCATGCGCCTTTGATGGTGCCATGATTGTGCTACAGCCTATTGCAGATGCAGTGCATCTTGTGCATGGGCCCATATCTTGCTGTGCAAATTCATGGCAGTCAAGGGGAACTATTTCAACTAAGGGTAATTTTCATAAAATGGGTTTTACCACAGATTTGGGTGAACTTGATGTAATTCTTGCCAGCGAAGAAAGACTCAACAGAGCATTAGAATACATAGCTCTGAAATTCAAACCTCCGGCTATTTTTGTCTATTCTACCTGTGTAACAGGACTGCTTGGAGAGGATCTGGAAAGAATATGCCAGGAGGCTTCAAAAAGACTCAAAATTGAAATAATACCTGTTAATGCTCCAGGATTTGTTGGTCCCAAAAATTTAGGGAATCGTATAGCTGGAGAGGTTCTTATTAAGCATGTTATAGGGAGGGAAGAACCACCCTTAATTAGCAAAAGGGATATAAATCTCATAGGTGAATATAACATAGCAGGTGATCAGTTTTTTATTGAGCCTTTGCTTGAGGAGGCAGGTTTTAGAATTCTTTCAAGAATTACGGGTAATTCAACCTTTAGAGAGATAAAATGGGCCCACAGGGCAAAGCTCAATGTAATAGTATGTAGCAGAGCTCTTGTGAATGTAGGTGTGGAGATGGAGAAAAAATATGGAATTCCCTTTGTTGAAGTTTCTTTTTTTGGAAAAACAGAGATTGCCCGTGCTTTAAAAAAGATTGCCAGTGCCTTTTCTGATGCTAATCTGGAAAAAATAGAGAGCCTAATTGAAAGGGAGGAGAAAAAACTTAATGAAAGCCTTCAAGCATACCAAAATATAAAGGGTAAAAGAGCAGTTTTATACACAGGAGGAGTTAAGTCTTGGTCAATGATTTCTGCCTTAAAAGATCTTGAATTAGAGGTTGTTGCAGTGGGTGTGAAAAAGAGCACTGCTGAGGATGAGAAAAAAATAAAGGAACTGGTATCAGAAGACTGCCTGCTTTTTGAGGATACCTCGCCTGCAAATATTTTAAAAATAATGAAAGACAGAAATGCCCATATACTCATTGCAGGAGGCAGGAATCAATACATTGCAATAAAAGAAGGTTTTCCTTTTGTTGATGTAAATCAGGAAAGACATAGGGCCTATGCTGGATACAGAGGTTTGGTTAATCTTGCTGAAGATATAAGCAGGGCATTGAATTTTTATTCTTCCAAGAAAAGTATGAAACCTCAGATAATAGTGAGCAACGCAGAATCCTTTGTTGATCCATTGAAAAATTCTCCCTTTGTGGGTGCTGTGATGGCTTTGCAGGGTGTGAATAAAACCATGCCCATTCTTCACACTGCCCAGGGATGTAATTTTTTGGGTAAAGTTTTGCTTATAAAACACTTCAGAGAACCCATATCAATGATAAGCACAAAACTTTTTACAGAAGATGTGGTTATGGATGGAAAGGAAAAGCTTAAAGGAACAATTGAGAATTTTGCTAAAAAAGGAGCAAAACTTGTTGTATTAATCACGGGTGCACTTTCATACATGAAAGGCGAAAACATTGATGAAGTGGTAAATCTTTTCAAAAATAGGGATTTTAGTTTTTTGCATCTACCTCTTCCTGATTATGATGGAGGAATGCAGTGGGGATATAAAGAAGCTGTTAAAAAAATTTTAAGCTTAATTCCTGCTTCAACTGTAAAAAAGAAACACAGACAGATAAATATAATTGCTGGAGGACATCTTACTCCTGCAGATTTTGCTGAACTGAAGGAAATAGTTAAGTTATTTGGACTTAAACCATTAATTCTGCCAGATTTGTCTTATCTTGATGGAAGTAGAGATTTTTCCAGTATAACAAAGGGTGGAACATCTTTAGAAAATATTGAGCAGATGGCATCCTCAGAATTTACAATTGTTGTGGGGAATAGTCTCGCTGAGGCAGGTGAAGTAATTAAGAAAAAAGCTGGCATAGACTTTAAAGTCATTGGAAGCATGTGTGGAATTAGGGCTAATGATGAGTTTATAGAAACTCTTTCTTTACTTAGCGGTAAGAGAATTCCTGAGAGATTTATAAGAGAAAGAAAAGCTTTGATCGACACTATGAGGGATGCTCATTTTGAACTCACAGGAAGGACAGTGGCTATGGCTTTAGAGTCAGATATGGCATTTCATCTGGCAGGTCTTATTGAAGAGATGGGAATGCCAATTAAGCTTGTGGTAGTTCCTGAAAGAAATGAGGAAATTAAAGTATTGCCTTCTGAAAGAGTTGTCATTGGTTGTCTTTCTAATATTAATGAAAGATATGATTTACTTATTTCAAACAGTCATGCAAAAGAAAGGGCAAAGAAAATAAAAACTCCTTTATATGAGATGGGATTCCCTGTTTATAAAACCTTTGGTTACAACCAGAAGGTAACCATTGGTTATAGAGGAAGCATAAATATTATATGTGACATGGTCAATTTATTATCAAGGGAGGTACAATGATGAAAGTAGCTTTCGCATCAACAGATGGTAAAACTGTCAATGAGCATTTTGGAAGATGTGGTCAGTTTATTATCTATGAAATAGGTAAGGATTGTTACAGATTTCTTGAGATTAGACAATTCTCTGAAGACAGAGACAGGAAAATTGAGGAAAGTAAAGATAATCCTGAACTTCATAATGATTTTGTCTGGGAGAAAGTTAAATCCCTTTCAGACTGCAAAATTATCTATATGACAGAGATTGGACCGCCTTCAGCAGCAAGGCTTTCACAAAAAGGTATAATGCCTTTAAAGGTAATGGAAGGCACTTCAGTGGAAGAGTGCCTTGAGAAACTTTATTCAACCATTAAAACATCGCCACCACCGTGGCTCAAAAAATTAATAAATAAGGAGGAAAAATCATGAAAATGATCAGAGCATTTATAAGACCGGAAAAAGAGCAGGAGGTTGTACTTGCTTTAGAAGGAGCTGGATTTCCATCGCTTACAAAAATGCCAGTTTTTGGAAGGGGAAAACAGAAAGGAATTCAAGTAGGACCTATTCATTATGATGAACTTCCAAAAACATTAATCATGATGGTTGTAGATGATAAGGATGTGGAAGAGGTAGTTAGAATAATTCAGGATAAAGCTCGCACAGGATTTATTGGTGATGGAAAAATATTTATAAGTAATGTGGAACGAGTTTTTACAATCAGAACAGGGGAGGAGAAACTATGAAAGAGATTATTGCCATAATAAGAAGAGAGAAAACACCTGAGACAAAAAAAGCTCTTGAAGATATAGGTTTTGCATCTTTAACACTCCAAGGAGTTGAGGGAAGAGGCAAACAAAGAGGAGATACCTGCATTGAGCTTGATTCAGATTTACCAGAAAGCTTTTGCACTGCTGTAAAGCTTAAGCCTACTCCGTCAACCTATGCCCTTGAGCATACTTTACCAAAGGTTGCTCTTTTTGTTCCAAAAAGAATGCTCACAATTGTTGCTCCGGATGAGATGGTAGAGATCATTGTAAACAAGATAATGGAAGTAAACAGAACAGGTAGACATGGTGATGGAAAAATTTTTGTTTGCCCTGTTGAAATGGCATTAAGACTTAGAACAGGAGAGAAAAATGAAAAAGCTATTGTTTGATCCAAAAATATTAAAAAGACATCCCTGTTTTTCAGCAGAGGCTCATCATAAATTTGGCAGAATTCATCTTCCCGTTGCACCTTTTTGCAATATTAAATGCGGATACTGTGACAGGAAATATAACTGTGTTAATGAGTCAAGACCAGGAGTATCAAGTATAGTTGTAAGCCCTGAAGAAGCGATAAACAGAGTGAGAGAGATATTTGATAGGGGGCAAAACATCTCTGTTATTGGTGTGGCGGGTCCTGGAGACCCTTTAGCAAACAATTCAACATTTGAGTTTTTTGAAAAGGTAAAAAAAGAGTTTCCAGAAGTTATACTTTGTCTTTCCACCAATGGACTTTATCTGCATGAAAAACTGCCACTCTTAAAAGAATACGGAATAAAGACAATTACAATTACTATCAACGCTGTGAAAGAGGAGACTGCCCAAAAAATTTACTCATGGGTATCCTACGGAGGCAAAATTTACAGGGGAAAAGAAGCTTCAGAAATACTTTTGTCCAATCAATGGAGGGGTTTCAGAGAAGCATCAAAAGAAGGTTTTTTCATCAAGATAAATACGGTTCTAATTCCCTCTGTCAATGAAGAGGAGATTCCAGCTATTGCAGAACTTGCAGGCAGTATTGGTGCAACAGTTATGAACATCATCCCACTTATTCCACAGGCTGATTTTAAGCATTTACAAAGACCTTCTCATAAGATGCTTAATAGCTTAAGAGAACATTGCTCTCAATATATTTCTCAGATAACTCATTGCAAACACTGCAGGGCAGATGCATATGGAGTTCTTGGAGATGACAGAGATATCGAGCTTGAGTTACTAAATGCAAGAATTGGGGAGGTTTATTCCGAATATGTTTGAAAAAAATAGTCAAATCTTACATTATAGGCAATGTGTTTTTTGAGTGGTTTATTGCGAATATGTCTGAAAAAATATGGAAGACTTTATAATTTTCCGACTTAGAATTACATTTTAGTAATACTAAAATTATTTTGTTAAAGGATCTCAATGGTCTGAAAACGTTAAAACACATATGCGACATTAGGGGATAATGGATCATTATGCAAAAGCATACCCTATTTTTAATAGAATACGAGGCTGGAGGAGGTTTCAGAGTATGTTTGCCAGCATTAGAAGATTTTAGAAAATGAAGTAGCACAGCAAAGACTAAAGATTATCAAGTTGTATGAGAAGCATAGGGAGGAAGCAACAAAAGAAGCATTTGAAGTTGACAGGAAATTAATAAGCAAATGGAATAAAAGGCTTAAAGAAAATGGTGGAAGCCTTGAGGCATTAGTGCCAAACAGCATACGTCCTAATAGGGTGAGAAAGTCAAAGGTAGTATCTGAGATAATCTATTTTATAAGGAGTTTAATAGAAAAGTATCTGAGATTAGGTAAAGAGAAAATAAAGCCCCTTTTCCTGAGTTTATCTGTATTAGTCAAGACTTGGTCTGACATTTCGGATTTTATATCTCTTTTCCTAAATTATAACCTATCATTTTTTCCTTTCCAAGATGAATAGTATCTCTAAATGTTTGCAAGGGTGTTTTTCCATGACAGTATTTTCCACTGTGTGGTCTCTCTTCATTGTAATGTATAATCCATTCATCTATATCTGTTTGCAACTCTTCAATACTACTATATGAAAATTCTCACTGAAAATTGACCCGGTTTTTTTCATGAAAATTTACAAAGACCTAACTTAACTTCCAAAAATTTTTCAGATTATATCAAAACAGTGCTGACAACAGTATGTCATTGTTCATATTGTTTTCCGTTGACATTATGCAAAAAAATCTGATTATCATATCTCTATTATGCTTTCTACAAAGTTTCTTAATAATCTAAAAAGACAAGTTTCTTCTGAGAAAGAGTTGTCGGTTTTAAAGATGAAGAGATTGGCTACAGGACTTCTTCTGCTCATGCTCATTACTTTTATCCTTTCTAAGAATCTTGAAAAGTCCTATCCGTTTTTTAAAATCATCACAGCCTTTTCCGAAGCAGCTATGGTAGGTGCTCTGGCAGACTGGTTCGCAGTTACAGCCTTATTCAGATATCCAGTAGGTGTAAAAATTTTCAGGTTCGTTCCATTCTTAGGTCCAATGATATATAAGCACACTGCGATAATACCTAATAATAAAGACAGAATTGGTGAAACACTGGGAAATTTTATTGAAACCCATTTTCTGACTCCCCAATCAATTAAAAACAAGCTTGAACAGGAAGACCTAACTCTTAGATTTGCCAGATGGTTAAATAAAAGAGAGACAACTGAGAAAATAACCGAAGAATTTTGCAATTTCATCCCGCAAATAGTTTCTGTATTGGATGATAAAGAAATAAAAAGATTTATCAAAGATAATATAATTTCAGGGATAAAATCTCTCGATCTCCCGTCATTGTTAGGCAACATTCTTGATGTTTTAACATCAAAAAATAAGCATCAGGAGATATTTGAATATCTGATCAAACTTATAAGAGGTCTTTTTTATGAGTACAAACCAGAGATTTACAGAAGAATAAATGAGGAAACTCCGTGGTATCTCGAGATTTTTGGTGTTGACGAAACGATATATAACAAAGTTGTGATAAATGTGGAAAATACACTTGATGCAATGCTCAATGAGCCCTATCATGAATTCAGAATTAAATTCAACAATGCTGTGTATGGACTCATAGATAAATTGAAAAACTCCTACGAATATAGAGAAAAAGTGGAAAAGATAAAGGAAGAAATAATCTTAAATCCAATCCTTCACAGATATATCGAGAGAGTTTGGGATGACATAAAGGAGATTGTCTATCGGGATATTAAAAATCCCGATTCAAAGACAAAGTCCTATTTATTTTCATTTTTTCAAAGCCTGAGCACCAAGTTACTTGAAGAAACACAGATAAGGATTAAAATAAACAGCTGGATTATCAATGCCGTGGTTCACATACTTGAAAACAACAAGAAAGCCATCAGTAATCTCATTTCAGAACAGGTAAAAAAGTGGGATACAAAAACCATGACAGATTTAATAGAGTTGCAGGTAGGAAAAGACATCCAGTATATAAGGATAAATGGTACAATTATCGGTGGTTTTATAGGAGTGTTAATCTATCTTCTGTCACT
The DNA here is from genome assembly GCF_001514535.1 of Thermodesulfovibrio aggregans. Classification (NCBI taxonomy): domain Bacteria; kingdom Pseudomonadati; phylum Nitrospirota; class Thermodesulfovibrionia; order Thermodesulfovibrionales; family Thermodesulfovibrionaceae; genus Thermodesulfovibrio; species Thermodesulfovibrio aggregans. The sequence continues at coordinate 24,343 of NZ_BCNO01000003.1, forward strand.
TATTTTTTCATAAAAATACTTTAGCATTCAATCTGACAACATGCTGTCAATCATGTTTTGCTATAATTTAAAAGAGATTGAAAATTGATGACTTATAAAATATAATTGTTAAAAAGGAGAAGAAATGCCTATTTATGTGCCAAAAACAAAGAAAAAAGTTAAGTGTAAGAGTTGTGGCAAAGAGTTTACCATAACTGTTGGAGGATATGGTGATGCCCCAAAAACTCCTGAAGAGTATCACAATCTGTTTAGAGATTTGAAAACATTTGAAAATTTAAGATGTCCTAAATGTAACTCGGACGATATTGAGGTTATAGAATGAGGATATTTATCAAAGGAAAAGCTGTTCCCTTTGCAACAAAGCTGGAAAAAGACTGGAAGGAAACGCTGAGAAATCAAATACCATCGCAAAAAGAAGGTATCACTTACAGAGGTTTGAAACTTATATTTCATCTTGAAAGTTTGCATCACAACAAACAGCCCTTTGATCTTGACAACCTCGTTGAGCCAGTTTTATCTGTTCTTGTAAATGAAAAGGGTTACTTTGGAGGGAAGAGAGCCAATATCATCTGGTGGTATGCAAGGAAGACAATAAATGCTTTTGAAGGAGTTGAGATTGAACTATCAAAGAATTCTCCTCCGTCAATCAAGGGAAAGTTGCTGATAGATGATATTTATTCAGGTGAGATGCCAAGGTCAGCAAAATCAAAAGAAATTCCTGAATGGTTGGCTTCAAAAGGTATAAAGCCAGCAAAACAGGGAGATAAATTCTCACTACATCTATCCTTCCCAGAGAGAATAAACATAGGTGACATAGCAACAGGAGTTGTTAAATCAACAATAGACTGTCTCTATCCATTAATTGGCGGTACTGCAGGCTCTCCAGAGGATTGGAGAATAGATGAGATGTTGGTGGAAAAGGGCAATTTTTCAGATATTTTAATAAAAATATTTGCAGGAGGTGAAAAGAAAAAGAAGAAACTGTTAATCAGTCGCAATCCCTTTTAAATGAGGTCAAGTTTCCAAGGGCGGGCTCTCCTTTGTCATTGCGAGGAGCGTCAGCGACGAAGCAATCTCGCCTCTCTCTCGTCATTGCGACCCCGAGCACAGCGAGAGGGACGCAATCTCTTCGTTTCAACTCTGTAGAAATGGAAAGACTGCTTCAGGTGGAATGCCACCCTCGCAGTGACAAATATGCTTGCTCAACACTGAAAGTCGCAATCCCTTTTAGATGAGGTCAAGTTTCCTACTCAATAAGGAGGGAAAAATGGAAACAAAAGGTCGCAATCCCTTTTAGATGAGGTCAAGTTTCCTACAAAAACAATAAATGAAAGGTTAAATAGAAAATGAGCAGTCGCAATCCCTTTTAGATGAGGTCAAGTTTCCTACATGGCAGAGGGGAAGGTTGAAGAGAATAATAGGTCGCAATCCCTTTTAGATGAGGTCAAGTTTCCTACTCTTCAGTGTTTACTTCTGGGTTGACTATTTGTCGCAATCCCTTTTAGATGAGGTCAAGTTTCCTACTTCCTACCTCTGACGGCATGAGCAGAGACACAGAGTCGCAATCCCTTTTAGATGAGGTCAAGTTTCCTACAGATTCCAGCTGAAGATGGTATAAATGAAGTTGGTCGCAATCCCTTTTAGATGAGGTCAAGTTTCCTACAAAAAAATACAAGAAGAAAATAGAGAAAATCAGATGGTCGCAATCCCTTTTAGATGAGGTCAAGTTTCCTACATTCGGGCATGAAGAGAGTGTCTTTGAAATAGGCGGTCGCAATCCCTTTTAGATGAGGTCAAGTTTCCTACAAACGAGCAATAGAAAAACACATGTTTAAACGGATAGAGTCGCAATCCCTTTTAGATGAGGTCAAGTTTCCTACTGAATATTGGCTTGCACAAAGAATAGGAAAAAGTAGTCGCAATCCCTTTTAGATGAGGTCAAGTTTCCTACCGCACCTCACCACAAGAATTATATTTGGAAGTTAAATGTCGCAATCCCTTTTAGATGAGGTCAAGTTTCCTACTTAATGCTATCATGCAAGGTAGCAAAAAGCCTTTTTCTGTCGCAATCCCTTTTAGATGAGGTCAAGTTTCCTACATCCCAGGTCTGAAGAAGGACAAGGGTAAGAAGGTCGGTCGCAATCCCTTTTAGATGAGGTCAAGTTTCCTACTTAGCAGAAAAGGAAGCAGAAATAGAAAAGATAAGTCGCAATCCCTTTTAGATGAGGTCAAGTTTCCTACGGGATGGTTGTGGTGAACGCACCTCACCACAAGAAGTCGCAATCCCTTTTAGATGAGGTCAAGTTTCCTACTTTTTGATTAAGCTGTAAAACAACATTTTTTAAGGGTCGCAATCCCTTTTAGATGAGGTCAAGTTTCCTACCTCCTGCTCCTGCTGTGGAGCAGGAAGATTTACAAAGTCGCAATCCCTTTTAGATGAGGTCAAGTTTCCTACCTCACCACAAGATTTGATAATTGAAGTTAAATGGGTCGCAATCCCTTTTAGATGAGGTCAAGTTTCCTACGTAAAAACATTGTGGTTGATGATGTTGAAATAGGAATGCAGTCGCAATCCCTTTTAGATGAGGTCAAGTTTCCTACGAAGATTTAAAAATTGAAGAGATTGAAGCGCCCGAAGGTCGCAATCCCTTTTAGATGAGGTCAAGTTTCCTACAACCAGTTAAGTTTATGGGCAAATGATTTAATAGAAGTCGCAATCCCTTTTAGATGAGGTCAAGTTTCCTACTACATCAGGATGCCAAGTGGGGTTCCTCTACATGTCGCAATCCCTTTTAGATGAGGTCAAGTTTCCTACGTAAAAATGAGAAATGAATTAGTAAAAAAAGCATGGAAGTCGCAATCCCTTTTAGATGAGGTCAAGTTTCCTACGTGAAACATACGGCCAATTAGATTTGGAGTTTTTCATGTCGCAATCCCTTTTAGATGAGGTCAAGTTTCCTACTTATTTCAAAAGATTTATTCACATCCTGTGATGAGCGTCGCAATCCCTTTTAGATGAGGTCAAGTTTCCTACACGTCACATTTTGCACAATATTATACAGATTTTTACGTCGCAATCCCTTTTAGATGAGGTCAAGTTTCCTACAGTTTTAGAGATTATGAGGAGTTTAATCGGTTCAAGAGGTCGCAATCCCTTTTAGATGAGGTCAAGTTTCCTACGAAAGGAAATGGAGAGAATGAGGGCATAAGAAAATTAGGTCGCAATCCCTTTTAGATGAGGTCAAGTTTCCTACGATGAGCATGATGTTATTGAGACAGGGGCATTGGTCGCAATCCCTTTTAGATGAGGTCAAGTTTCCTACATGCAAGAAGCAAGAGAAGTTTTTGAGGAATTAAGAGAGTCGCAATCCCTTTTAGATGAGGTCAAGTTTCCTACTGAAGCCCTGCATTAGCAGGGTAAATAAAAATTAAAGGAGTCGCAATCCCTTTTAGATGAGGTCAAGTTTCCTACACATTTATAGGGAGTGGGAGCAAAAAACAGGATTTCGTCGCAATCCCTTTTAGATGAGGTCAAGTTTCCTACGGAGGAGTAAAATGGAAAACAAGACTAAGATTATTGAGTCGCAATCCCTTTTAGATGAGGTCAAGTTTCCTACTCTCATAAAAATTGTAACCATAATAATATAGCCATGTGTCGCAATCCCTTTTAGATGAGGTCAAGTTTCCTACTGCTAAATGAATAGGAATAAAAAGAAGCAAATCCGGTCGCAATCCCTTTTAGATGAGGTCAAGTTTCCTACTTCAGAGGAGTTTTTTGATACGGCAGAGGATAGAGTGTCGCAATCCCTTTTAGATGAGGTCAAGTTTCCTACAGGTTAGTTCTGGTGAGGAATGTGACGGTTGAGGAGGGGTCGCAATCCCTTTTAGATGAGGTCAAGTTTCCTACTTCCTCTCAACTACCAAAAACGGAAAGAAAGCAGTAAGTCGCAATCCCTTTTAGATGAGGTCAAGTTTCCTACTTTTGATGAATTTACAGGATGCAACGGTTATGAATGGTCGCAATCCCTTTTAGATGAGGTCAAGTTTCCTACTTTACGCATTCCTAAGGTATTCTTTGATTGGAACGATGGGTCGCAATCCCTTTTAGATGAGGTCAAGTTTCCTACTT
>NZ_BCNO01000003.1:28663-59066 GCF_001514535.1 Thermodesulfovibrio aggregans
GTATTGATAATACTCACTTTGCAATTCGCACAAATTGGCTATTTTCAATAGTTTACGCATATTATTCAGTAAAGTATTGATAATACTCACTTTGCAATTCGCACAAATTGGCTATTTTCAATAGTTTACGCATATTATTCAGTAAAGTATTGATAATACTCACTTTATTTGCTGTAACAATAAAACACAAGCCCTGTCAACTGAGTTAGATTCATAGCCTTTCAAAATAAATACAAACCAGCCTTGTCAAAGAGCGTTTTATAAAATAAAACCATAAAAATTAGATAGATGTCAAGGGTATCCAAAAATTTTTTCATATGTCAATAAATACATCAACATCCTGTGGTATTCTTGCGCCTACTCCCATAACTTCAACCAAAGAATCCTTAGGTAATGGATAAATTCTCACATCGTCATATCTTGGATGTATGATTTTTAAAAGAGCTTTCCTAAGTATCCTTACTTCATCCCATGTGAGAACGCAGTAAAAAACTGAGTACTGAATATGAAATCCTCTTTCCTTCATAAATCTATAAACTCTGTTTAATCTTTTTTCATCGGCAATATCGTAACAAACAAGATATGCTGATTTCATGGTGTTATTTGCCTCATAAGGTGAAAAATTTCTGCGATGGTTTTATTTAATTGATACTCTATTTCTTCTTTTTTCTTTTCAAAGAGTTCAATTATTCTCTGCAGTTGCTCTCCATTAATCTCTGGATTTTTTGCAAAGTCTATGTTGAAACTGTCCGCATAAAAAAATTGAAATGCCAAGTATTCTGCTATTGGTTCATGTATAAAATAGATGTCAAAAACCAAACCATAATTACAATTTTGATTAAGAATTCCAAGATGAGGGTCGAGTTTTGCATTTAGTAGTCTTGAAAGTATCGTTATAATTAGAAGATTAGCCATAATTTCCTTAATAAGAGACCATAGAAAGTCTGAGGGTTTTATTCTTCCTATCATTTTTTCATAATTCTCCTCACCTTCTATTGTAATTGACATATTCGGAAAAAGTTTATTAAGAATTTTTCTCTGATTTTCCCCTCTGGTTTTTAAAACCCAATCTTTATAGGAGTTAACTATTTTTGGAGATGCAAGCATAAGTTTTTGAATTTTAGAATTAGTTTTTGCATCGTTATTGTACGGTAAAACTATGGAAACACCATCATGTCTTCCAATTATTAATACAGGTACCCTATAGGCAGAAAAAAGAGTTAGAGAGAATGAGTCTAGCTCTACATTTCCATATATTACAACTTTATCAACAAGATTAACAGGAATTCTGACAGGTGCACAATTTCTTCTCTCAATTAGTAAGGAAGGTCCATCTCTTCTTACAGATGTGCCGTTTCCTCTTTCAATAAGATATAGTGTCCTTTTCTTCAAGTAATTTTCTTGCAAGAGCCTGCACCTCCTCTCTCCAGATGGCTCTATGCTGATTTGCCCACTCTTCATAAAGAGGATAAAAGTTTTTTCTACCTGACTTCTTTAAGTAAACACCACCTGAATCACTGTCTTTCATGAAATCTCTGGCTGTAAATGTTTTATCTCTGAATAACTGAAAAACAAACTCATCTACATGCACTCTGAAGAGTTCCACTAAGTCGCAGGCAAGAGATTCCCTGCCATAATCAAACTGGTGATAAAATCCGATGGTAGGGTCAAGTCCGATCAACTGTATTTCTCTTACAAATTCATAATGAAGCAAGGTATAACAAAGTGAAAGCATTGCGTTTACTGGATCTCTTGGTGGTCTCTTCTGTCTTTTTCTGAATTTCAAGGAATTTGGAAAGATTTTACAGTAGGATGAGAAATAAACTGAACTTGCTGCACCCTCAAATCCCCTCAGTGATTCTAAGTTTATTTCTTTATTATCCAATTTTCTCAGAATTTGACCTATTAATTTCTCTGCTCGCTCGAATGTCATTGTGAAAACAGGCTTTAATTCTTTCATCTTTTTTACAAAATTTATCTGGGAAGTTAATTTTCTCTTTACTAAATCTGTTGCATAAACATTTGAAAATTCAGACAGTGATTTTTCATACTGTTTAACTCTCAGTAGACCGTTATTGTGAAGTGGTCCATAGATGGTGCCACAATAATGAAGTCTTCCTGTAAAGAATGCTATGGAAACTTCATTTTTAACTAATCTGTAAATCACAGAGGTTTCAATTTTTACATTCCCTATGATTACAATTTTTTTTAGTGGCGTAAGGGGCAGACTACCCTCTTTTTTCCCATTGCTGTAAAAAACTAAAGTGTTTCCATCTGTTTTGATTTCAATGTCTTTTCTATCAATAAATACTGTTCCCATGTTAACCTATGTAGAAATAACTTGGGTCAGACGGAGGAACCGCGATTCCGAGAGTTATTACTCTGCTTCTTCCGTCAACTCTGAAGATATGAACCCTGTCTTCATATGGGAAAATCATTCTTTTGAGTTTGCTTATTATGAACTTTAACTCTTCTTTTGTTAAATAACACTCATACACTGAGCGTTGCCCGCCCGTGCTGTAACCTTTTAGAAAGTATCTTATCTGTGCAAGTCTTCGCTCGTCCGTAATGTCATATGCTATTATGAAAAGAGTTCTCATACTCTATTTTAAAAAGATCTCTTGTGAAATTTGCTTAAAAACAATATTTCAGAAATGTTTCTGTCTGGTTCTGGTATCTAAACTATTGCTACTTTACTGCTGCCTATAGTCTTAGATATGTGAAGATATGAGTTGTCTTGAATCATCAAGGTAGGATGTTAGTACAAATTAACTTCCTGTAATTCGTTTTCAAAAATGTTGTCTTCAAATGTGTCACTATAAATTCTAGGATAAGCATAGAGTGTCTTCAGCTCTTTCACTATTGGATTTTTTATCTGAGGCTCTAACCGGACGGATTTTATAAAGCTCAAGAGTTTTCTTTAAATCATCCATGATTTTACTTTTTCTGTAGTAAAAATCTGAAGCCCTTATTCTGAAAAATTTCCATCCACATCTTTCAAGGATTCTCTGTCTGTAAAAATCTTTATCTATCTGCTCTCCATCGTGATATTGGTCACCATCACATTCTATAGCTATTCTTCTATGACCACCCTCTACGACCAGATCAATTCTGTAATTGGCAACCTTGTACTGGGGAATTATGATATATCCCTCACGAAATAATTCCAGGGCTACATCAAATTCAAACCAGCTTTCAAATGGAATTGGAGGGCTCTCTAATCTTCGGTCTGCTCTATGAGCCATATTTATTTGTTCTAAGTCTAATTGCCCAATTTTCTGGGGTTTTTGGAAATAGAAATACTCCAATAAACTTCTTCTAAAACATCCTGGGCTTAAATCTTCAATCTTTACTGAGTGAAATAGCCATATTTGGTCTCTTGCACGGCTTACAGCAACATTAAATCTTCTTCTGTCATGCTCGTCACTGAGAACTCCAATTCTTTTGTTTGGCGCAATTACCATTGACAGGAAAATAATATCTCTCTCATCTCCTTGAAATGAATAGGGATTTCCGCATATTATTCTGCGTCTTTGAATTTCTTCAGTACTTATTTTTTCGAAAATCATTCTATCTATAAGATTAGCCTGTGCTTGCCCTTGTAAAATTATAATTCCCATTGTTTTATTCTCATATCTTTTGTCTTTGCATAATTCTGCCACTTTTTCTGCTATAAATTCTGCCTCTAATTCATTTCTTATTGATGCACCCTCACCTTCACAATTGGCATCGGTGATGTATACTTTTTCCAATGGATTCAATCTGTAAGGAGGATATTGCCTAAGAGGAATAAGGGGTGAGTCACTATAACAGAGCTGATTTGAAAAGTTTATTATCTCAGGCATACACCTGAAATGTTCTCTTAAACATACTTTACTTGAGCTGTATCTCAATTCAGCATGGGCAAAAAGGCTATTTTCTAAATCAAATGAATCTCTGAACTTAAAATCATAAAGTAAATCATTCATTAATTTATAGACATCGTTTTTATCAACACCGACTGGCTCAGGGCTAATTTGCTTATCATCTCCAACAATTAATATTTTCTTTGCCAGATAAAAAAGTGGAATTCCCTCAAACCCTATTTGTGAGGCTTCATCAACAATAATAAAATCGAAGATTTCCTTTTCAGGTTTGACAGTATCCCAAACTCTGTAAAGAGGTATAATCCAACAGGGGATCCGATTTTTAATATAGTTTAGGTGAATTTGCGCATCCTTTCTGTGTTTGTAAGCATATTTACCTGTTCCTTTGCCAAGTCTTTTCATTGATTGTTGCCAGCCTATCAGATGCCTTATGTTTTCTTCATTCATTGAATTTTTAAGGAAATGCCATGATTTTAATTCGACAATTTTGGTTATTATTGCTCTCTTTTTAGACTCTATTTTTTCTAACTCTTTGTTAAGAGAATAAATATTGAGATTCGTATATTTCTCAATCCAGTCTTTTGCCTGTGCCCATTCCCATGCTATGGGAATTAATTTTATCCTCTCATTCCACTCAGGATTGTGAGGATCCTTAAGCATGTCTTCCACTAATCTCGGCACCTTAGATTTTAATTTTCTGATGTCAGTTCTTAATTCATTTCTCTTTGATCTCTCCAGATTAATTTCTTGAATTTCCAAGAGAGCTTCCTCATAGGAATTTGAATTCCTGTCTTTTAGCGCTACGAGCAACTTTTGAATTTGAGGGATTTTGTCAAACTTTTCGTATTTCTCTGAGAGTCTCTCAATTTCACTTTGAACCTCATTCAATCTTTGGCTATAAATGAAATAATCGCAAGTTTCTATTATCTGTCTGATCTGTTTATCATTTAGGAAATCAATCAATGTTAGTTCAAGCTCTGCCATAGCTTTAGAGCAGGTATCTCTTAGTCTTTTTAATTCAAGAATTTCAGTTAAAGTTTGAATAATCTCTGATAGTTTATAATATCTGCCTATTGGCTTATTCATCTGTAAATCTTCAACTTCAATTAGATAAGACGACCACTCATCTAAAATTCTTTTTATCGATATCTCTGCCTCTAAAAACAAAAGTGCCGTATTGAGTTCATCAATAGTTCGACATTGCTTTCCATTTACGTATATATTTGTAAAAATATACTCTCTTTCTCTAATGATTTTGGGTTTAAAAATAAACCAACCCTTTGAGCCTCCTTTTGATAAATAATCTCTCAATGTTGAGAGGTCTTCTAAAATTGTCTCTAATGGTTTGTTTAAGTTCAAAATTTCCAGGGAATTATCACGCAAAATTTCAATGTTTTTAGCAATTCTTTTCAATAGCTCAGTGGATTTTTCAACCCTTTCTTTCCATATGGATAAATCTCCGCAGAAACAATCGTTTGTTAACTTTTGAAGCCATGTCCAATTATGAAATGAGGGAGACAGATTTAGTAAAACTTTTCTGTAATCTGAAAATAAATTTTTAATGGTATGTGTAAGTTCAGGTTTTTTTGATAGCGATTTTAAAAGATCTTTATCTACTTTGGGTTCAAGTTCTTCCAAAATTTTCTTAATGTCCTTCTCTTCTTTGAAATACTTTTGCATCTCTTCAGGAGTTAACATTTCATTTGCGGTTGGTATCTTTGAGTTTAATAATCTATTCTTTTCAGGATTGCTAAAGTAACGGACAGAGTCTAAAAATTCCTCCCAATTGAAATCTTGAAGCTCATAGTGTTGTTCATATTTAACTTCATCTTTAAACCAACTGAATTTTGGAGTATCCTCTATTACGAGTTTTGAAATTCTCACAGGTGTCCCGATATATCTTGAGTTCAGTCTAACTTGTTGGTTCTCTCTTAAAATGAATTCTTTGAGTTTATTTTTAACATCTACTTCCTTTTGTTTCAGTTCTCTAAGTTCTTTTTCAAAACTCTTTATATCTTCTTCAAATTTATCTGTCCATGAATTAATTTTATTTAAAATCCCACTAACGCTTTCCTCTAACTGTTTTCTTTCATCCTTTGCTTCCCCAAGCATTATTACACATAGAGATCTTATCTCCTCAGGTATGAGATTTTTGAGAACCTGTAATGCTCTTGATGACTTGGAGGTAATCAATATTCTCTTTCCATTAGCTAACAGATGGCATATTAAATTGGCGATAGTATGAGATTTACCTGTACCTGGAGGTCCTTGCACCAGTACGACATTGAATTTTTGAACTCTCTCGATAATGCTCAATTGTTCATCATTGTAAGGTTTTGGAAAATATATCTCCAGATTGGAATAGTCTATGGGTGATTCTAATTTTTGCTCTGATTTAGTTATTTTTTCTATTTCTGCAAAATCTCTTAAGACAAAATTCACTTCATTAACATTTTTGCATTTATCCAAAAGAGAAGTTAAAAAGTCATAAAATGGACCTATTGAACGTTTTCTGTATATTAAAGCAGGAGCATACTCAATTTTAGGATTTGAAGAATAATCCCTTAAATCTGCAGAGAGTGAATCGGAAAATTTGCCATTGGGATGAATGGTATGAACAAACTTCTTCAGATATTCTTTAAGTTCTTCACTCCATATTCCCTTCTCTTCTATTACTTTTAAACCTTCATCTTTTAACTTATCGAATCTCTCTGGCAAATCCTCTATTGGAATGAATTCGGTTTCAATTTTTACTGGATAATCAACATCTTCGCGAATAATGAACTTTTGGCTTTTTGCATCAAATTCAAGATTCAATCTCTTTGTTACAATATGTCTCTTTATTGGCTCCTTCTTTTTCTCTGAACGCCAACTTAAGAGACCGAGGCAAAGTAAAAACTCGTATTCTTCGCCCAATCGTAAGCTTTCCTGATAAATGGAATATAACTTGCAATAAATCTTATATAACGATTTCCATTGTTTCCATTCATTTAGAAAATCTCTGTATCTTATCTTGTGCTTTTCTTCAAGCTCTTCAAATTCATCTTTATCATCGCATGAAATTCCACGATTTTTTAAATATTCTCTTAACGCTGAGGGAATTTCAGGTTTTCTTGTCAGTTTTACCTCAGCAACTATATCTGATTCATCCTTTTTTTCTTTTATCTTGCAATAGCATTTTTCATTTTCAGCAATTTCATTAAGCCAGATGAAATGTGGATATTCGTCAACTCTTCTTATAATCTTTGTTCTCAAAGTTGCAAGAGTTTGAAGATACCTCAGTAACCTCTCAATTTTGGACTTTTTCACTATCTCAACACTCCCAAATTTTACTTATAGTTTACACAAAATGTTCTGAGAAAATTCAATAACTGATGTCTCCATTAGTTTCCTTTTTTTAGAATTTTTTTCAATTCTTTATCATTTGAGTCTCCAAGCTCAAATTTAGATGGTGGATTAAGGGTTATGGCGTATACCCTATCTATTTCAATTGGCAAATAATTTGTCATATTTTTAAAAAATTCTAAAAATTTTTCTCTTAAAATCAGATTCATGTTAACCTCCTATCAAAACTTAGCCACCTTTTTGAAGGTGCAAAATGTAAGTGTTTACTTTCAATTGTCAGCGTTTCTCACAGCGTCAAAACCTGTCAAAGATCATTGATACTGTGGTGAAAGCCTAAATTAAGTCTGGTCTCCCAGAAAATCTGAAATTTTGTATTCATCCACAAACCGTCATGTGCTATGGAGTAAGTTTTTTAAAAATGGGGCAGTAAATTTTTTTATGTGCAAAAATGACAGAGCAATAAAGGAGACAAACCTCCACTAAAACTGCCAAAAATAATTTACATAATGAACATTACGAACCTGAGTAGGGCAAAGGGAGAGAGAGTATCTCCCTTTTTCAACAATTTCAATACACTTCTTCATGACTACCAATATCAATCAACAACACCCTGTTTTCATCCAAAAATTTAAAAATGATCCTAATCTCATAATTTAGTGAAAAACTCCACAATCCTTCCAATTCTCCGCTTAACTTATGTGTCCTTAAGGATGGTTCGTATGGGTTATTCGCAAAAACTTGCAATTTCTTCCAGAAGAGTCGTTCAAGTTTTTTATCATGAAGCAATCTTTTCTTAAATGCTCTTTTAAAAGAACTGCTTATACCTATTTCAATCTTCATACAAAACTTTTTTAATGTCCTTTAAAGAGCCAAACTTGATCCTTCCATCATAAAACTCTTTTAAACTCTCTTCAGCGTGCTTCTTAATTTGTTTTCTTCTCTCTTCTATGAGCGATTTTTTTATCAGCTCTAACAAATGTTCTTTACTCTCAATGTCAAGTTCCCTCACTTTATCGACAATATCTGCAAATTTGACGCTCATTTTAGTTTAACCTCCTATCTTGCTGGATATAGTAATAATATCAAAAATCATTTTCTTCGTCAAACCAGTTATTCTACAATTGCGTGCTCATTTCCCTTTCGTTGCGTGCTTTTTTCCTGTCATTGCAAGAAGCGTCCTCTTTTGTCATAGCGTGCTTTTTACCTGTCATTACGAGTTATTTTTCCCTTTGTCATTGCGAGGAGCGTCAGCGACGAAGCAATCTCTACAGTCCATCATTACAACCGCCCTTTTTTATCATCGCAAGAAGCGTTCTCTTCTGCCATTGTGTGCTTTTTCCTGTCATTGCGAGTTGTTTTTTCCTTTGTCATTGCGAGGAGCGTCAGCGACGAAGCAATCTCGCATCTCTCTCGTCATTGCGACCCCGAGCACAGCGAGGGGGACGCAATCTCTTCGTTTCAACTCTGTAGGAATGGAAAGACTGCTTCGGGTGGAATGCCACCCTCGCAGTGACAAGTATGGTAGCTCAACACTGAAGGTCGCAATCCCTTTTAGATGAGGTCAAGTTTCCTACTACTATCATTGTTGACATTGTCGGTAATTTTTCTTTATAATGCAGCCATGAAAACTATTAAAAAAGAAAAATCCCAAGCATTAACCCTCAGAATTCCTAAATCTCTCCATGAATCTCTTAAAAAACTTGCCAGCGAAGAAAAAACCACATTGAATCAGCTCTGTCTTTATCTACTCGCAAAAGGGTTAGGGCAGAAGGAGAAAGATTGAAGGCTCTCGTCATCAAACAGCCCTGGGCAAATCAGATTCTCTCTGGTGAAAAAACTATTGAGTATCGTTCTTGGAACACAAAATATCGTGGTGACATTCTCATTGTTTCCGAAGGTCAAGCAATAGGCATTATGACCATCTCTGATGTCAGATATAACCGCCAATCTGGCATGTATGAGTGGGTTATTTCATCAGTTAGGCGCATCAAGCCTTTTTCTGTGCGTGGCCGATTAGGATTGTTCGAAGTTCCCTACCATCCACATACCGATTATCAGACAAACCAAGAGCATCGTTAAACTTTTTAGTCGCAATCCCTTTTAGATGAGGTCAAGTTTCCTACACAAAGTAACTATATCGGGAGTGGAAGAGGCTACTCCCGTCGCAATCCCTTTTAGATGAGGTCAAGTTTCCTACATTTTAAGGAGTATAGCGGATGTTACGGCAACCAATTGTCGCAATCCCTTTTAGATGAGGTCAAGTTTCCTACATATAGTCGTAAGGTGGGGTTCGTATGTTGATGAAGTCGCAATCCCTTTTAGATGAGGTCAAGTTTCCTACTGTGCGGGGGAAAAGAAAGGGCAGGGGTAACCTTGTCGCAATCCCTTTTAGATGAGGTCAAGTTTCCTACAAAATGAATAAAAGAGAGATCAGGGATAGGTTAGCAAGGTCGCAATCCCTTTTAGATGAGGTCAAGTTTCCTACACCACTAAAAACGGTAAAAAAGCAATAATAACTGAAAGTCGCAATCCCTTTTAGATGAGGTCAAGTTTCCTACTGCACCCCTTGTTTTTTCTCTTTTTTTCAATGAGTTACAAGGAGGGTTGTGCAGATTTTTAAACAATTTTTGAGCAATGTATAAGGCTCAACGTATTGATAATACTCACTTTGCAATTCGCACAAATTGGCTATTTTCAATAGTTTACGCATATTATTCAGTAAAGTATTGATAATACTCACTTTATTTGCTGTAACAATAAAACACAAGCCCTGTAGTCTGAATATGATTTGTGCCCTTTCAAAATAAATTCAAGTCAGCCTTGTCAAAGAGCAATTTTATAAAATAAAACCATAAAAACCTATTCCATGTCAACTATCTCATACTTGCCGAGCCCAAAACTTGTTCCCTTGCCTACATGAAGTATCTCGCCTGCTTTGATATATGAAACAAAGGGTGTTAAATGTCCTGAATAGGTAATCTCTCCTAAAATTCCTCCGAGTTTCATTCGAGTGTTCTGTCTTGACGAGTATCTTTCCCAATCGTACCAAAAGGTATTTTCTTTTACTTTCTGAATTTGTTCAGAAAGACCAAGTAATTTGTGCACATCAATAGGGGGTTTTTTATTCTCTACATGAAAATAATAAAGAAGAGATAGCCTTCTTAATAGGGCTTTGATAAAAATGGAAAACTCAAGATTATCCGTAAGTTGACGATTGTGTTTTATTCTTATTGGAGTTATTGCTCTGATGTCTACCTTAGAGACTTTTTTATCAGAAGGATTAGAGTTTACCAATGAGAGAGTTTCTACTTTTGATACGACGATTTCCTCTATTTTGAATTTACCCCTTCCCTTTCCAATTCCGACTTCACCTAACTCGGCGATTGTAAATGTAAAATATGGTAAAAACTCAATTCCCTTGCCAACCAGGATTACCCTCAATGAGAGTTTTTCATCGGGATAGAAAGTCTTTTTTCTGTCTAAAGGGGGCTCGAAAATAAATGGATGTGGAACTTTCTCGTATTTATGCATGTTCATTATATTGCTTGAAACATCGGGAATAGTTTCAAAAACATAGGCATATATGCATTTTTGCTTGATAGGACAGTCTAAACAATCAAATCTCTTTAGAACACATGTTATTTTTCTGAATATATTTCCAAATCCTCCTCTGAAAGCAGAGCCCTTGAAATCTGGAAGATAAATCTCTGTTTGAGCTTTTATTATGTAGTTTACTATTTTATAGGTTATTTCCATTCAACAGACCTCAAGCATTACCCAGCCAAAGGGCATTGCATTTATGAAGCTTTTAGGTTTTTTTTCCTGTGAGGCAAGCCATATTGTGGTTGATTCTGATCTTCTCTGAATCCCCTCTCTTGTTCTCACTCTTATTTTTCTTAATCCTTCCCATGTAACTGCCTCAGCACCAGAGTGTTTGCCAATTCTGAGTATAAAGTATTTTTCCTTGAGTCCGTCTCTAAATTGAGTGATATTAGGAAGTTTGAAGTTTTTTATTTTTCTCAGGTCTATTTCTTTGTTGAATATCTTTGCATAATGACTGTGCGATTTAAGAAGCAAATCTTTAAATTCAATAGATTTCCTTATTCCCGAACCTTCAATAGGGCTTTCTATTTTAATTGTTCCCCTGAAAAGCGCTCCTTCTGGTATGACTTCAATTGGAATTGAAAGGCTTTCTCGAGAGGTTTCTCTTTCTTTTCTTACATTGATCTGATAAAGAATTTTTGTTTTAACTGAGTTTTCAGGTTCAAAATCAGATATTTTAAGCAATCTGAAGGGATCTTTTTGCATTTTTCCGCCAAGTAGCTCTTCCTCTATTTGATTATATTCTTTTCTTTCAAGTCTATTTCTGTCATGTTCTTTAATCAGTGCTTCTACAAAAGCTGTTCTGAGTGAGCCCTTTATGGAACTTCCCGGTACAATGGGTTCTAAGGTGTAGGGATTGTAGAAAGTTCTTGGAATTTCAAATTCATTAAAGCCTTTGAGCATATCTCTATCATTTTTAAGTTGTTTCACTTCTGTGTATCTCTTTGATAGTTCATTCGGTATGGGAAGTTCTCTTCCCTTTATTTTACCTTTCATTTTGGAATAAAACCTGTATATATGCACTAATGCAATTGGAGATGGGTTGCTCGCTATTGAATTAAACTCCTGCCACTCCTCTGGTGATAGATTTTCGATAAATTCGAAAAGATCAAATTGAATTAATGTGTTTCTGTCAGTATCAATAATAAATTCAACAGGTGTGTAGCTGTCATCGCAACCTATATGAACAGGTGTCAATGTGTGAAGCTTTATTTCATAGTTCATTGCTTACCTCCACTGGCAAAATTAAAGAGTATCCCTGACAGACAGTCTCAGGGACTGATTTTGATAGTCCCTTTATGGTTTTTCCGATGTATGGCTTTTCAGGGAATTTCTTTGGTATTATGATAGCACCCTCATCGGCAAAAATCACAGGATTTTTGAAAGGATTTGATGATCTCGCAAGATAGCTTCCATGCCGTCCAAATCTAACAAAGGGAGTGTAATAAATTTTCTTCACCTCCTCTTTATCAGGTACTGATGGTGATAGTGTATAGACCGCATTTGGTTTTTCTGTTGTTTTCATCACATCAATATATTCGTACTCAATAACTTCAAACTTACCATAACCAACAGTTGCATCCTTGCCATATCCTATTTTGCCAATTCTACTAATTATCTCAATAAACTTCTCTATTTCTACATCCTCTCTTAACCCAACAAAAATAGCGAGATTACAGTTGAAGTATAACTTGTCAACACTGTATGGAGTAAAAGGTGCTTCACCTGTGGTTCCTGTAAGCCTGTTGATGGTGCATCTTGTCTGGATGTCTTCTTTTATAAAAGATAAGCTCATATAGTCAATCTCTACAAGAGGTTTTAGAGGATTTTCAAAGGGGAAGTAGTTTCTCTTCTTTAATTCTTTTCTCTTGCTTACAATCTCTTCATCACTTAGTGAAAACAGAAAGTTCAGTGGAAGAGCAGGTCTCTTAAGATATATCTTGCCGTCAACTACCGGATAGGCAGAGGATACTATGGAAAAGGGATTGCTCTCATAGTCAGCAAGAAATTCAGAAAAAGTTTTACCAAGTATATGAGGGTCATAGATTATCTGCCAGCATATGTGCCCAAATAGGGTATCACCTTTTATGTAACTTCCAAACCCTGTTAAAGGTTTTATCTTTATCACATAGGTCTTCAATTTTACCCCCAAAGCTTTATGTTTTCAAACTCTCTTTTTAAATTTTCATCTCCCTCGATCTCAAATTTAATCTTTCCATAACCTCTACTTCCTGAACTGCCAAGGCTGTCATATTCAAGTAGTTTCAATCCTTTGAGCAAGTAATCTTTAAAAAGGTTGTTGTCTTCTTTTTCAAGAATTTTAAAGTAAATTGAAAAATTGAATTTTGCATTGGCAGGAACCCTCTCAATAAATCTTGGATGCTCTGCAGTACCGGTTATTCTGTTAATGCGATTTTCTGATTTTACTTCCACATAGCTCCATCTTTTCTGCTCTGCTTCCTTTATAAATTCTTCATTAAGAAAACAGTCACTGAATGAAACACGAGTAGGTCCGATTTTCATGGATAATTCCTCGCTCATGCCTTCTCCAGCTCCTGCTCCAAATACTTTTAGTATGTTTATTACATGCTCCTTACCGTCAAAATTAGATTTAAGCATTTTTGGTGAGGCAAGACCTCCTGCTTTTCTTAAGTCCTCCGAGAGGACAGCTTGAGCTACAACGCCATAATATAGTTCAAGAAGGCTTCTAATCTTTCCTTTTAGCGATGAACCAGGGATATATGGTTCATTTGTATAGGGATGTTTGATTACAGGATTATCTGTGCCTCCAATCTGCATTTCCATATTACCTGAGCCAATGTGAAGTCCAGTTTTTAAAATTATCTTTCCTCTAATTTCTTTTACCTCTAAAAGTCTCATTTTTTACCTCCTGCTCTTAGTTTCTTCATAGTATTTGTAGTATCCCATGAATGACTCAAAGAACTTTGTGAAAACATCAAAGTCCTTTTTTGTTTGAATTTGTGAGAGACAGTTTGATATGAAGTTTTTAAAATCTTCAGTTATGTGTTTTCTTCCTTTTGCATAGGCTGCCTTTGCATTTAGCATTTTAATGTAAGGAAGCATTTTCTGGAAATCCTCCTCTCCCCTCACTCTACTTGCAAAGAGCAAAACCTCATCGTAAAATTTTCTTATTTGAGAGATTTTGTTCTTGTCACCTTCTCTTGTACCCGACTCTTTTATAGTCGCTGCCCATTTGTCTGCCACATCTGAGAAAAGATCAGGATTAACGAGTTCCTTTTCTCTGTTCTGCCAGAATTTGATCTCCGGCAATGATGGACCTCTTGTTTCATCACTTCTTTGAGGATTGTTCATCTTAAGCCCTCCTTTTCATGTATATTGTTTGCCAGAGAGGAATCCTGAAGGCTTCCTCTGGCATTTCTAACCATTTAACAAGGTTTTCAAGTATCTCTGTTGCAATGTTTATTCTATCTTCTTTTGTTTTTCCCTTTCCTACATTTCTTATAACATGGTAATAGAGCTTGGAACGCCATGTTAGAGCATTAAGTTTCCGTGGGTCAGAGATTTGTTGTTGTCTAATTATTCTCTCCTGTCTTACCATTTCAAGAATTTCATTTAGCTTGTAAATGAGAGACCTTGTTATGAGCTGTTCCTCAAGCCATCTATTTAACTGATTTCTTATGTTTTCAATATATTCTAAGTCATTCCATCGAACAGGAACATTAAAAATTGTAATTCTGTTTTTTCCTGAAGCTTTTGCATACTCTAAAGCCTTTTCAGATTGTTCAGCCATTGTAAGAACTGGTGTGTCAGGTTTTGTAATGTATATTCCTGCTGATAGAGTTATTTCACTGTTCTCGCAGGTATATCTGTTGAAATCCTCTGATAGCCTCTTTGCAAAGCTTATCATATCTGTCCAGGGTCCAAGTAAGAAAAGGTCATCACCGCCTGCAAAGATGGTATAAATCTGTTTAAATTTGGTTCTACATAGATAGGGTATATGGAGGGTGAAAAAGAGATTGAGATGGCGTGAAAGAGTAGTATATCTTGAAAATGTTCTTTTTTCAGGTCTTAACCCTTTTAGAAATATAGTTCCAAGATTATCTATGTCTGCCTTAAAAACACCAAGAGCATCTACTCCAACATATCCGTCATCTGATTTTTCGAGTGCAAACTTGGCTATGTGATGGAAACTGAGGATTGTGTCTTCTCTTAGGGTTTCAAGAATCTGTATTTTATCCTCCTTTTTCTCTCCGTAAGTAAGTTTTTCAATTATCTCATCTGTATCCATCTCTTCTATGAATCTTGGCACGTATCCATTGATTAATTTGAAAGAATAAATCTTTTCTTCCGAATATTTGTCACTTTGCCAGAGCTTATTAATATCCCAAAAATGTATTACCTTCCCTTCCTTTGCAAGCTCTGAAAGCTCTCCGGTCACAAATGCTAACTGGTATTTATCAAATACGGGAACTCTTAATTTTTCCTTTAAATTGGCATCTTTAGTTGTTATTGCTATTCGGTTTTCATGAACGAGTTCTTTTCCTATCTTTACATGGTCATAGCAGATGTCACAGAGGTTGTCTTCTTTTATTTTGTTTCTACCCCGTGCAGCTCTCCTGTTACATACTGGACATACGCCAAATTCAGAGGAGAAATCATTGAGATAGTTTGTCACAGAACCGCCATTTTTGAGAATGTTAATTTTATCAAATTTTTGAATCTCTGAGGCTTTACCAATCTTTTTAAGTAGCTCAGAGACTCCATTTTGTTGTATAAAATCATTGTAGGAGGCTTTTATATATACTATGCCTATTGATACTTCTCCATAAAATTTTTCAATCAACCATTGATTAATTTTTTCTTTAGCCATTTTTATAGCATTGGTTGTTTCTTCTGTATTTGGAGCAATTATTTTAAATTTTCCTGCTGCATTTGTTACTATTGATGTGATGGGCAAACCAATTTGTTCAAGTATGTAATCGGCTGCAAGTTCGCTTAAAAGAGAAACATAGAATGACCTGCCTCTTAGTAGTTTGGCAGCGTTTTTTACTGTTGAACCACCTTCAGAAAATATGAAGTCCTGAATTCCGTATAAATTTCCTTCGATAATAATAAATTTTTCTGACTCTCTGTCTTTTATGGAATTTTTATCCATTGAATTAGTTTGACTGTGATAAATATAAAGAGCAGTGGCAAACGCAGCTGTGAGCCTTCCGTGGTCATAGAGTGAAATATCGGATACGATCTCTTTAAAACCTTTTTCAGTAATTCCTACAGTCGCAGAGGGGATGGAAGAGCAACACAACAACAATAATGAATCAAGATGCTCAAACCAGAGCTTAGGACATGATTTATGAGGTAAATTTCGAAAAAGAGTAATAAATTTCTCATAAAGTTCTTTGTATTTAGGTATTCCGTATTCATCTTTTTTTATCGGGAAAATGCTATTAGGAGATAGCATCTGAACAGGATAGACAAAATTAAAATTTTCAGGTTTGTTTTCCTTCCATTTATTAGTAATTGAAATATCCTCTAAAATTGTCATAAGAGGGATTTCTCTGGCTGACCTTGTGTACGTGTCTGTCTCTTCAAATTCTTTTCTTTCAATGCCACTACTTAAATGGTCAGCCTCTGAGATAATCAACTGCTCTGGAGAGTCTGGTTTATGATGTTTGGATGCAAGATTTATTAGTGATACAGCATCAGAACTATGTCTGGTAAGTTCCTCTGGAAAATACTTATAGTTTTCATCAAGAAAATAAGCTGTATGAAGAGAGTGCTGATGAGTGTATCTTCCCTTGTACTCTGGTTGATACAATGATTGATTGGAAGCTATGTAATTTGCAGGAATTTCTCTTTCCGCCCGTTCAGAAAATTTTCCAATATCATGAAGTAAACCAGCCAAAGCAATTTTTAATACTTCAAGATTAATCATCCTTTCACTCCTTTTTTAGAGTTATTTTTTATTCTAAATCTTTTCAAGACCTTTTTAATGAAAAACAATGTTTCTGAAACGTTTCATTTTAGAATAATTTTCCTCCTGTCTACAGGAATTCCATAGACTGTTGCTGCGTATTTTCTTATTGAAGTTACAAGGCAGTAAGGGATAAATTGAGCCACCTTAAGCGTACCTCTAATTGTTCTATTGATTTTACTTATGTAACTTCTCAAGACATCAATGCTGTATCTATCAGAGAGTTTCTTTTTAAATTGAGCTTTTTCATAATTATCAAAATCGTAGATTTCACTGTAAAAATCAGCCATGATGCTTAAAAGAGGCTCTTCTGTGAGAGCAATGAGACTAACATAACATTCACTGCATCCTGAGCAAGTTCTGTCATATTTGCAGGAGATTTTTTGTTTAAGAAGCGTTGCATAAAGTGTTAACATTATCGGGTCAAGATGAATCTTTTCAGAGGCTATATTTATCAGTCTATCCTTAATATTTATCTCAATTTGTGGTTGGGTTGTTGCCATATCAATCTCGCTCTGACTTTCTGAAATAAGTTCTTTGAAAGTTTTGCCATGAAGATTTAATTTTTCAGCAAGCCTTATAAAAGGTAACTCGGCTAACTCTATTTTTGCCTCTGATGTGTTGATTTTTAGTCTTTTTCCATTTGGTGAAAGATACATTATGTTTCGGTCTATTTTAGGTTTATAGAAAAAATCCGGATTCGATTCAAACTCTGGAGAGACAAGCACATGATAGAGTTTGTCCTGAATCCGACCAAAGAGTTGGAGTGCAGAACCTAAATAAAAACTCATTGTTTTTCTTCCACCTGCTATTGAGCAGTGAAGTCTTAATTTAGGATTAAGTGTAAGCTCTCTTATGAATTTGATTATTGTATCTGCTGTTGCTTCATTTTCAGATGCGTTCCTGATATCTTCAATTTCTTTTCCTTCATTTTCGATTACAATTATTGATTCTTCAGAAAAATCTATAGGAGGAAGGCTATATTCATTTAACAAAGCATTAAGAATGCCTCGGTCAATAAGAGTGTCTTTTATCTTTTCTTTGCCTGTTTTTGTAGTGATAATGTAAATTTTATCAATATATACTGGCGGATTTTTATTGGCAAGAGCATAGATTGTTTCAGTAATTATCTGCGGAGTAGCTCCTGCTACGCAAACTAAAACTTCTTCATATTTAGTTTGCATTGATAGATTTTACAAAATATTTACGTTGATTGCAACGGGGCATCAATTTTTTCATCTGCATATGACTAATTTTTTTAATCCTAAATGGTCAGTGGTGTATGATTTAATTTAGATTGATGGAAGTTCATGAGATTGATAGCTTTCAAAGGAACACTTTAAACTCCCTCTTCACTGGTTTCGCAACATAGAATGTCCATGTTTAGGACAAAGCTTATAAACATTCATTTTTTCGGGCAAGGGAGTTCTTGAAAGTTTTTTGAAGAGACTGAGAAAGCATTTCTACGGCTTTATTCCACTCTGTCTCATTATTAGTATGTGTCATCCTCATAGCTGTTTTGATAGCTCTCCCTACCTCAAAAGCCTTAAGAGTGTGAACAACTGCTCCGAGTTTAATGACTCCAATCTTACAGTCATCGTAGACTGTTACAAAAATTAGAGGTTTATTACGAATTTTCCAGGAATTTCTGCTATTTTATTTCCTGACATGTCAGGCATTTCAATAACAAAAACATCATCTTTCAGAACTTTTCTTGGATTTTAAATGTAACTTCTTTACCAAATCTGGATAACTCTCTATTTTAAGCATGCTTTGAGCGCCATAAAACTTCCTTTTTGAAGAGAATCTTCCATGGAGTTAATAAAGCTTTCAGAATAAGTTTCATGATCTGTCTTTCTAAACTTCTTATTCATAACCTACCTAATAGAAATTTGAAATCTAAATCCTGCTGTATATAATTTTTTTGGGAATTCCTAAAAATCAGGAGATTGCGAGTTTTGTTGATAAACTTAGGAAAGGTCGGATAAAATAATACGAAAGATTTGGTAATTAAATAACATGCCTTAAAATTGTTTTTTTACAAGGTTAGTGTTATGTTGCCATAATAGAAAATGCCAAAAAAAGAGAGAGTAAAGCGATGAAGAAGAGTGGCAAATGTGAAAGATGTGAAATTTTACCAGAGATTTTCATCAATGGCCCCTGTCAGATTGTCTTTACAGCTAAAGCAGATGCTCTGCTTATTAAGCTAGAGCGCTTGCTTGAGAAGACACTGGGGCTAAAGCCTGAAATAAGGGAGGATCTTCTACTCTATTCCGATTGTGAGATTGGAAAAACCTTTGAGGCTCTGATTTCTGCAGAATTATCTACTCCAGAGAAGGAAGACATAGAGTTGGCCATTCTCTCTACCAATGAACCCTTGAACCTCAGGATTTTCAAAAGACTTAAAAAACTCTCTTACTATCTTGAACTCTATGCCAACAGGGATTTTGTGGAAATGCTGAAAGAGGCGAGATTGACCGTGCACTTTCACACTATTATTGATGGAGCAGAGAGAGATATCTTTGGTTATGAGTGTCTCACTAGAGGGGTTAAAAACAATGGAGACATTGTTCCACCGAAGATACTCTTTGAGGTAGCTAAGATGACCGACCTTCTTTTCTACCTTGACAGGGCAAGCAGGGAGATTGCTATAAAGACAGCTGCTGTGAAAGGGATCAAGGAAAAAAAGGTATTCATCAACTTTATTCCTACTGCGATTTATGATCCCAAGTTCTGTCTCTCTAACACAATTGCCTGGGCTTATAAAATGGAATATAATCCCTCTAATCTAGTCTTTGAAGTCGTTGAATCTCACAGGGTAAGCGATTTAAAGCATCTTAAGGAGATACTGGACTACTATAGAGAGAATGGATTTAAGGTTGCCTTAGATGATGTTGGCTCAGGCTTTTCCAATCTTGAAAGTCTCGTGGTTTTGAAACCAAATTACCTGAAGATTGATATGGAAATTGTGCGGGATATTCACAAAGACAAGCTCAAGCAATCGATCTGTCGCGCCCTTGTGGATATTGCCAAGGAGAATGATATTAAAACTATTGCAGAAGGGATTGAGACTAAGGAAGAATTCATTTTCCTGAGAGATTTAGGGATTGACTACTTTCAAGGTTTTTATTTTTCCAAACCAGCCCCAGAGCCCATACGGAAATTGGAGATTGACCTGTAAAATCCATCGCCAAAAGTTGAGATAGCCTGGACAGAAATGAGTTAGAAGAAAATAGAGATTACATGTGGACAACAGTTTGACAACGGCGTGGTCAATGCAAATTTGAAAACCCTTAAAAATACTATCGGGGCGAGTGGATTTGAACCACCGACCCCCTGCTCCCAAGGCAGGTGCGCTAACCAAGCTGCGCTACGCCCCGACAATTTTTAAATTTAATAAAAAATCTTAAAAAAAGTCAAATTGTTAAGTTATAACAAAATTTAGTATTATATATTCACAACTATCTAAAGGAGGTGTAAAATGCTGGAAAATATTAAATGGCTTGGACATGATACTTTTAAAATCATTGGTGAAAAAATTATCTACACTGACCCATTTCAAATTAAAAAACCTGATAAAGCTGATATTATTCTGATTACCCATGAACATTATGATCATTTTAGTCCAGATGACATTAAAAAGCTTTTAACTCCTGATACTATTATTGTTCTTCCAAAGGATTGTTCTGGCAAGATCAGGGCAAAAGAGATTATTGTGAAACCAGGAGACAAAATTACTGTTGAAGGCATAGAAATAGAAGTTGTTCCCTCTTACAACACTAACAAGAAGTTTCATCCTAAAGAAAAAGGTTGGGTTGGCTATATTTTCAAAATAATGGGTAAAAGAATTTATATTGCTGGAGATACCGATTACATCCCGGAGATGAAAACATTTAAAGATATCGATATTGCCCTGTTGCCTGTTTCAGGAACCTATGTCATGACTGCTGAAGAAGCGGTGCAGGCTGCAATAGATATTAAACCAAAGATAGCAATTCCAATGCATTATGGAAGTATTGTTGGCTCTGAAAATGACGCCCATTATTTTGCTGAGAAACTTAAAGGTAAAATAGATGTAGTAATACTTAAACCCGAGGAGTAGATTATGGAGATTAAGGCTGAAGATTTAAAAAAATCATTACCCTCTGGATTGGAAATTGGCAGAGAAATTGTAGTTTATGATGAAGTTGAATCAACAAATTCTAAAGCAAATGAACTCCTAAAACAGGGTTATCCTTCTGGAACAGTAGTAATTGCAGATAGACAAACTAAAGGGAAAGGCAGATTGGGCAGAACATGGATATCACCTCCAGGGAAAAACCTTTACATGAGCATCGCTTTAAAACCAACTATTCCTCCAAAATATGCTACATTGCTTACTTTAACAAGTGTTGTAGCCTGTACAACAGCATTAAGAAGATACACTGACATTCCTGTAGTTATTAAATGGCCAAATGATATGTTGATTGATGACAAAAAAGTTGGTGGAATTCTCACTGAATTGAAGATTGAGGGAGAAAAAATAAAAGCTGCTGTTGTTGGCATTGGTATTAATGTAAATATGACAGAAGAAGATATGCCTGAAGAGATTAAAGAGATAGCTTCTTCTCTCAAAATATACAGAAAAGAAGACTTATCAAGAGGGCTTCTGGCAGTAGAAATAATTAAAGAGTTTGATAAGTGGTATCAATTGCTTGAAAAAAGACAGAGAAAAACAATCATTGACCGATGGATGCAACTCAGTGGCACTATTGGAAGACAGGTTAAGATAATATTTACAGATAGAGAAATCTTAGCTACAGCAGAGGCAATAGACGAGGAAGGTAGACTAATAGTAAAACTAAACGATGGAACTTATGAAAAAATCTCTGCAGGAGATGTCACTTTACTCAGAGCAAAGTGAGCTTGTGGCGATTAAAGTAGGAAATTCTACAGTGAATTTTGCTTTTTTCAAAACGCCTCAAAGCTCGGAATTTCATTTAGTCTCTTTTGATACAAGAGAAATACTGAATTGTGATTTCGCTAATCTTACTAGCTTTTTCAGTCCTCATAAAAAATTGGATTGCATAGTTTGTTCTGTTGTGCCTGTTCTTACAGAAAAGCTATCTTATTTCAGAAAACTTTTTAATAAAATGATTTTTATAAACTCTAAAACTCCCACAGGATTGACTTTGAAAATTCGTAATCCAGAAAGTTTTGGAGTTGACAGACTTGCTGCCACTGTCGCAGCTTACGAATTATTAAAGAAAAATATTGCAGTAGTAGATGCTGGTACAGCTACTACCATAACAGTAGTCACTAAAGAAGGAGAGATTCTTGGAGGAGCAATAATGCCCGGAGTTGGCACAATGAATTATTGTCTCCATGAGAAGACTGCTAGTTTGCCTTTAGTTGACTTAGAAAAAGATGCTGAACCTCTTGGAATGGATACTCATTCAGCAATTCTTAGTGGAATAGTTCTAGGGACAGTGCATGCAATTGAAGGAATAATAGGAGATATTGAAAGAAAAATAAATCTAAATCTAGAAGTCGTAATTACTGGCGGATACTGTGAAATTTTGTCAAAATATGTACATAAAAGACATTTATTAAATAAACATCTTGTAATTGAAGGTATGAGATTGATATACTTAAAAAACATAAAAAATTAGGAGGGTGTTATGAAATTTCAGAAAATTCTTTTACCAACAGATTTTTCAGATGAGTCGCTGTATGCTCTTTCTTATGCAGTAGACCTGGCGAAAATGTTTAATGCTAAATTATATCTCCTTCATGTTATCTATGACATTGAAAAAGCTTCAAATCTTCACGTTCCTCATCCATCAATAACAGAACTCTATAAAGACTTAGAGGCGCATGCTAAAAGAAATCTTGATGGTTTTGGAGTTGATTTGCTTGAAGGGTTCAAGAATGTTGAAACAGCTGTATTGAGAGGAATTCCATATGAAGAAATTATTAAATTTTCAAAAGAAAACAATATTGATTTAATTATTATTGGAACACTTCCAAGAAGCGGTGTTGAAAGATTCTTTGTTGGAAGCACCACACAGAGAGTTATTAGAAATGCTCCATGTCCTGTTTTAGTTGTAACTAAGAAACAGTAAGAACTACCTTCAGGGTAATATGAAAAGATATTAATGAAATGCCAAGTTTTGGTTGTTGGTGGAGGACCAGCTGGCAGCACTGCTGCAAGGTTACTTGCAGAAAAAGGGATAGAAACCGTTTTAATTGAAAAGAATCTCTCATTTAACAAGCCCTGTGGAGGAGGAATCCCTTCTGCAGGGCTGAAAGAATTTTTTATTTTAGATAAAATTCAAAAAGAAGTTAAATTTAACACTGTAACAAAAGTTAAGATAGTTCCTCCTTTTTCTGAACCAATAGAAGTTTCCCTGAAAAATGGTGAAATACTGATTTTCAATCGTTATAACTTTGATTCATTTTTAAGAAAGTTATCTGAACTACAAGGTGCAAAAGTTATTGAAGGAGAACTAACAAACATTGAAAAAGTTAATAACAAAATTAAATCTACAGTAAAAGACAAAAAAGGTAAAGTTTTTCAAATTAATTCTGATTACTTGATTGCTGCTGACGGAGTTAACTCCAAAGTTTGTACCCTTATAGGAACGCCAAAACCTGATTATTACTGGACAGTAAGCCTCCATATCCCGATAAATTCCCGTCCAAAAGATACTTGCGAATTCTGGTTTGGTAACAGTCATGCTTCTTTTTTTTATTCCTGGGTTTTTCCAGGCACGGATTATTTATCAGTAGGAACAGGATCAGAAGATATTAGAAAATTAAAAGTGCTGATTGAGACTTTTATTAAAAAAAGATTCACCATGACACTAAATTCTTTTACGCTGAGAGCCTATAAAATTCCAAGATGGAGAAAAAGAAAATTTTTTAAAAACAATATACTGTTCTGTGGAGACGCTTTAGGCACTGTAATGCCAGTTTCCTTTGAGGGAATATACTATTCCATGAAATCTGCCCAATTTGCTTCAGAAGCAATAATTCAAAAAGATCTAAAGTTATATGAAAAACTATGGAATGATAACTTTTTAATGCAATTCACTTTAATGAAGAAGTTTCAGGATTTCATGTTTGGTAATGATGAAAGGATGGATAGATGGCTTAATATTCACAGAGACCCTGCTATTCAGGAACTTGCAATGGCTTTATGGTTAAGAAAAGAGAACGGAACAAAGCTTATACCACTTTATTTAAAAGCCTTTGGAAGCTTTATTTCAAGAATTGCTCCATTTAAGATAAAATAAAAGTGTGAAGAAAGCTTTAGTTTACTCGTGTATTTTCCATATTTTGTTATTTATTTTCATCACTCTTTTACAGGACTATTTCAAGCCAGAAAAGCCTGAAGAGCCTGTATCCATTATGGTTGTTCCACTTTCTCCTCAGATGCCTAAAATACCTCCGTCTGTAAAAACTCCTTCTCCTAAAACCTTGCAAAAAATTCCTCCAATAAGAGAATCAAAACAGCCGAAGTATTTGAGTGCTATTCCAAAAGGTACTCAGGGACAGAGCACGGAAAAACAGAAAGAATCTTCTGCTTCTTCAGAAGCTTTAAAAACAGAAAAACAATTTAAAGAAATAACTTCTAAACAGTCTCCAGATATATTTGATAAAGATGTAATTGCCAGACTTTCAAGAAAATCTCAAAAAAGTCAGGAATTGGAACAATCAAGAGGATTAAGTTTTTCTGCTAAAGAATTCAATGACTGGGGATACCTTGAAAGACTTAAAGAAAAAATAGAAAGAGTCTGGCAATATCCTCCTCAAGCTGCAATGCGTGGGATATATGGAGATCTTTATATAAAATTTACAATTGACAAGAAAGGTAAACTTATCTCTTTAGAACTTTTAAGAACTTCAGGCTATAAAATGCTTGACGATGCAGCAATAAAAGCTCTTAAGGATGCTGAACCATTCTGGCCCTTACCTGATGACTGGCAAAAAGATAGTCTAACTATAACAGGACATTTCATTTATACGCTACACGGCTTTTATCTAAGGTAAATTCTGTGTGAATGCGTGGAGCATCAAGCCAGAGCCTTTCGAGATCATAAAATCTTCTTGTTTCTTCCAGAAAAATATGAACAATAACATCACCATAGTCCATTAAAACCCAGTGAGCATAAGAAGAACCCTCAATTGAGTAGGGTTTATATTCTTCAGCTGAAAGAGTTTCTTCTAAGTACTCTGTAAGAGCCCTTACCTGTGTGGTACTTTCAGCAGAACATATTACAAAGTAATCGGTGATTATAGTGAGATCTTTAAGCTCAAGAATTACAATATCCTGCGCTTTTTTTTCGTAAAGAAATTTTGCTATTTTTAAAGCCTTTTCTTTTGAATCCATCTATTTAAATTATATCATAATTTTTAATTTTCCACTCAATTAAAAAACTCATCAGTGAAACAGAAACTATGGATGCTGTTTCCGCTCTTAAAATTCTCTTCCCAAGTGTTGCTATTTTTATCTGTTTTTCCTTTGCCTGAGTAACCTCTTTATGTGTAAAGCCTCCTTCAGGTCCGACTAATAAAAATATCTCCTTCTGAGGATTTATTGTAGATATTATTTCAATTAGGGGAGTTTGTGCTTTTTCCCAGAAGAGTATTCCATTTTCTATTTTTTTAATCAGATCACCAAAATATACAACGTCAACTATCTCTGGAACAATTGTTCTATATGCCTGTTCAGAAGCTTCTTTTGCTATTTTCCTCCATCTTTCAATTTTTTGAGTATCCTTAACAATACATCTTTCACTTACGAATGGAATTATTTTTTTTACTCCCATTTCTGTTGCTTTTTGAATAATCAGGTCCATTTTTTCACCTTTAAGAAGAGCCTGACATAAAACTATTGAAAAGATATCTTCGGTATGAAGTTCTTCCTCTTCAAGCACTTCTATGTTTTTTTCATTAATAATTTTTGCTTTAAAACTTTTTCCTCTGCCATCAAAAATAGAGATACTGTCTCCTTTACTACATCTTAATACATTGAAAAGATATCTTCGGTCTTGCTTTGAGAGTTCTATGATTTTTCCAGGGGAAATATCAGAATACTGAATACAGAGCCTTGGATAACTCATCTAACAACTTCTGTACCAACTCCTCTTTGAGTAAAAATTTCAAGAAGTAAACTATGAGGAATTCTTCCATCTATTATATGAGTTTTTTTAACATCTCCTTGAAGGGCATTAAGACAGGCATAAACCTTTGGAATCATTCCTCCAGTTATAATCTGCTGTTCAATTAATTTTAAAGCCTCCTGCATCTTTAAGGTAGAGACAAGGTCGTTGTTATCATCAGTTATTCCTTTTACATCAGTAAGAAGAATGAGTTTCTCAGCCTTTACTGCTACTGCAATTGCAGATGCTACTGTGTCAGCATTTATGTTATAGCTTTGTCCATGTTTGTCAAAGCCAATTGGTGCAACAACAGGAATAAAGCCTTTGTCCTGTAAAGTTTCAAGCACCTCCACACAGACTTTTTCAACTTCACCAACAAATCCGAGATCAATTTCTTCATTGTTAATTTTTAAAAGTTTCTTCGTAGTTCTAAGAAGTCCTGCATCTTTTCCTGTAAGTCCAACAGCCTTTCCGCCATGAGCATTGATTAACTGAACAATTTCCTTGTTTATCACTCCTCCAAGCACCATTTCTACTATCTCCATAGTTTCTTTATCTGTTACCCTATGTCCGTGCAAAAAAATAGGCTCTTTACCAAGACGTTTCATAAGCTCTGTAATTTTTGGTCCCCCTCCATGAACAACAATCGGTTTTATACCTATAAAGTTAAGTAAAACAATGTCTTGGGCAAAGGCATCTTTGAGGAAAGGATCTTTCTGGGCAGCACCACCATATTTTATAACAAATGTTTTACCATAAAACTTTCTTATATAAGGAAGTGCTTCAACAAGAATATTTGCTTTATCAAGGAGTGTCTGTTCTATCTCATTCATTTAACTTTTCTTAGAAACTCTTCAATTTTAAATTCTGTGCTTATTATTTCTTTTGCTTTTAATGCCTTGTCTTTTTCTCTTATTACAGCTTTTCCCATGAGTTTTTCCATCCTGTCAACTGCTGTAAATGTATCAAGAGCAGTTACAATAATTGGAATACCTTTAGCTTTTGCAATTCCTGTTACAGTTTCATTAACATGCATTCCACCAGTAAGTATAAGGCACTTTGTAGAGGTTTCCATGGCAACAATCTGAATATCTGTTCTGTGGATTCCTGTTATAACTGCCTTATTTGGTATTCTTAAAAAGTATGAAAGTGCTGTTTCAGGATCCATTGCTCCAATAGAGATATTTTCAACAAACTCATCAAGTTTATTTTCACAGCAAACCAATCCACCATTTATTGCTTCCATAAGCCTTCTTACTGTAACTGCTTCAAGAAATTTATCTTTTTTAAATACTCCAAGAACTTTTATACCTTTTCCTTCAATAAATGGAGCAATCTTTTCTTTAACATAATTAATTTGTTCAGAAGGAACTTTATTTATAACAGCACCAATAAATTTTTCACCTGTTAGCTGTTTTATCCCGAATATATCATCCATAGCAAGCTCACTATCCCAGTGCTGAATCGCTATAGCTTTGCCATCTGTCTCCTTTAATAAATTTATGACATCAATTCCAAGAGCAAAACCTTCAAATATGTTATTTGGTCCCACTACTATTACAAAATCCTTATTACTTTGCTTAGAGAAAGAGTTCATAACTTTCTCTTTCACCCTTAAATCTACTCCCTCAAGAAGTTTATACTGGGTTTCATAAGTAAAAACAAAAGGAGATATTACGCTTAAAGGTTCTTCAAGTCCTAATAGTTCCTTTATAAAAACAGCCTCTTCATCAAATATTTCTTCACCTTTCTTTATAGGAATCTTTCCAAGAGGTCTTACATATCCCACTTTAAACCCTTTTTCCTTAAGTGTAAGAGCCAATCCTATAGCAAAGAAGTTTTTTCCTGTAAAAGCTCTGTTTGATATTATAAAAATTGGTATCATTTTGTCCTCCTTGGTATTGCTACTAAATTATTATCCTTGCATCAAGACCAATACCACCATTATTGAAAACCATGTATGGATTAATATCAATTTCTTTAATTACTGGAAAATCTGTAACCAGCTTTGAAAGTTTTCTTATACAGCTTGCTATATCTTTTTTATCATAGGGCTTTTCACCCCTTACTCCATCAAGTATTCTGCTTGCTTTAATCTCATTTATCATTTCAAAAGCTTCTTCCTCTGTGACAGGAGCTATTCTAAAAGAAACATCTTTAAGAACTTCAACATAAATTCCTCCAAGTCCAAACATAATCATGTGACCAAATGTTCTATCATAGCTTACACCAAGAATAACTTCCTTGCCACCTGTGACCATTTCATAAATCATTACGCCTTCTATATATGCCTCGGGCATAACTCTCTTGACATTTGTTGTTATTTCTACGAAAGCATTGTAAACAGCCTTGTCATTGTTGAGATTGAGTTTTACACCACCCACATCAGTCTTATGAAGAATATGAGGTGATGAAACCTTCATTACTACGGGATAACCTATTCTTTCGGCAATTGCAACTGCTTCCATTGGCGTTTTTGCCAGTGCTCTTTCCGGGAAAGAAAAACCATAGAGTGCTAGTATTTCCATCGCCTCTTCTCCACCGATTTCAGAAATTCCCTGTGATTGTAAGTTTTGAAGAATCTGCTTTGCTTTTTCGTAGTTTTCAGAAGGTATTTCTATTTGGGCAGAATCTGATACTTTTTTCTTTTTCAACTCTCCAAACTCAATAAGTTTTCCATAGGCATTTATGGCTACTGCAGGATCACTAAAAGATGGAATTCGTGACTGTTTTAGCTTATTCACTGCATTTTTAACTCTCTGCCCGCCGATAAATATGGCAAAAACAGGTTTATCTGTCTTATCAGCTGAAGAAATTACAGCATCGGCAACGTTGTCAACATCTGTCATTGCCTGAGGAGTAAGAATTACGCAAATTCCCTCCACAACTTCGTCCTTAATAGCCTGATCCAGAACAACTTTATATCTTTCTGAAGTTGCATCTCCAATTATGTCAACAGGGTTATATAAAGAGGCAGTTGGAGGAAGTTTTTCTGCTATTGCATCTATTGAATTCCTTGTCATTGGATCAAGTCTTATCTTAAGACTATCTGCTGCATCTGCTGCGATAATTCCAGGACCACCAGCATTGGTAATAATCAGAAGTCTTCTACCTTTAGGAATTCTTTTTGATATAAACATCTCGGCTGTATCAAAAAGTTCCTGAATCCCTGAAACTCTGATAATACCTGTTTTTCTAAAAGCCTCTGTAAAAGCTCTATCAGAACCAGCAAGTGCTCCTGTATGTGAAGAAGCAGCACGAGCACCTGCTTCTGTTGCACCTGATTTTATTAGTATTACAGGTTTTATTTTTGTAACTTCTTTAGCTACTTGAAGAAATCTTTTACCATCCACAACATCTTCAATATATCCAAGAATTACATCAGTATCCGGGTCTTTTGCAAAGTATTCAAGAAAATCTGTTTCATTAAGATCAGCTTTATTTCCAAAGCTTACAAACTTTGAAAAACCGAAATTATTTTCTATTGCCCAGTCTATAATTGCAACGCCTAAAGCTCCTGATTGGGAAAAGAAAGCAACCCTTCCAGCTGGAGGTAACTCAGCTGCAAAAGAAGCATTCATCATATTTTTAGTGTTCATAACACCAAGACAATTGGGACCAACCATTTTCATTCCTGAAGTTCTTACAATTTCTACAATTTCCTTTTCTCTTGCCACTCCATCGCCACCAACTTCTTTAAAACCTGCAGTTATTACAACAACGCCTTTGACTCCTGCACGGGCACAATCTTTTAAAGCTTCTGCTACTGCCTTGGCTGGAATTACTATTATGGCAAGATCAACTCTGTCAGGTATGGCTGATACAGAAGGATAACAGGGCAGTGAAAGTATCTCAGTTCTTGAAGGATTTACAGGATATATTTTGCCAGTATATCCATTGATGAGGTTTTTAAGGACAGCATTGCCCACTTTTTTTTCTTCCGGAGATGCTCCAACAACAGCAATTGAAGATGGATTAAAAATAAAATCAATCACGTAAATATTATACCACCAGGAAATAGACTAAATCAATTGTTTTCTAAATAAAGGTAATGTCAATAATTTTGTGTAAATTCATAAATAGGTGTATTCCTCCATTTTTCGTTTAAATGGCTTATCACTGCAAAAATTATTCTTTCAATACTTTCAACATTATTAAAACAACTCATAGTTCTCGTTCTTCGCCTTACTTCCCTAAATGCCCTCTCTATTATGTTTGTTGTCCTTAACTTCTTCCATAATGCCTTAGGTGTCTTGTAAAAAGCTGTCAATTGCTCCCAGTTCTTCCTTATACACTCTGCTGCTTTAGGATAAAGTCTGCCCCACTTGCTCTCCCATAACTGAAAATTTCTCTTTGCCTCTCTTAAATTCTCTGCACTATATATCTTCTTAGCTTCAAAAAGACATTCCTTTTCATCTTTCTTTCTAAGATAGTTCGCTACATTCCTCATTTTATGTGCCCAGCATCTCTGCCTCAATACAAGAGGA
>NZ_BCNO01000003.1:61343-252201 GCF_001514535.1 Thermodesulfovibrio aggregans
TTTCCATCTTTCAGGATTATGTATCTCTTCCAGTATCCATTCCTACGGTAAACTCTCTCTGGGGTTCTTTCATATTTTTGAGCCCCTGTAAGTGCTGTTATCTCCTCTTGTAATGCTAATTCAATAAACTTTTTCTTCATTAACTTCATTTTTTGTTCAAATTCTTCCCAGAAAGATTCATTAAAATTACTGTTGAATTCTTTCCATAAATCTGGTAATCTTAAATTAGTTAAAGGTTTTTCTTTCATGGATGTATTCCTCCTTTCTTTGTTTGATTTTTGGTTAATTTAATGGAGGATACACCCTCTTTTATTGCTCTGTCAATTTTACACATAAAAAATTTTACACTACCCTAAATAAATTTTCTTTTGCCTTCATAAGATTTGTTATGGTCTCATTTACAGGTACCGGGACATTACATTCTTTTGCAAGTTTCACTATTGCACCATTTAATGCATCTATCTCTGTTTTTTTCCCCTGTTTTATATCATAATACATTGAAGGAAAATGCTTTGCAGTTGGAGGTACAAGTCTTTCATAAAAATGCTGAAGATAATCTTTATAGTCATTCCAATTTAGCTTTATTTTCCTTATTTTTGCAACATTGAAGATTTCTTCAACAATTTTATTCATTATTTTCCTTGTTTCCTCATGCTCTGCCAGTGTACCGTAACTGCATTCAAGAATTGCGCCCAGAGGATTTAATGCAGAATTATAAAGAATTTTATCCCACAGTATTGCATACACATCCTGAGATACCCTCGTTGGAAGTCCTGAATCATTGAAAATTTTTGCAATTTCAATTAGTTTTTCTTCAGAGATTGCATTTTCAGGTTGTCCAATAATTATGTCATCGGCAATAACAGTTACCTCAGCAGTGCCAGGTTCAATAACTTTTGCACCAAAAATTACTCTTGACAGAATTACTTTTTCCTTTCCAAGAACAGAAGTTGCTGTCTCATAATTTCCATATCCATTTTGAGCAAGTAAAACTAAAGTATCCTTTCCAACTACAGGTTTAATCTGATTAATAACTGATTCAGTATCATAAGCTTTTACTGAGACAATTATAAGGTCTAAGTTTTCTTTAATTTGTTCAGTACTTGCAAAAATGCCGTCAATCTGAGCTTCTTTTTGTCCAAAAAGTCCTCTTATTCTCAATTTTCTGTCTTTAAAATAATCAATATATTTTTGTTTTGTTAATCCAAAGACATTATTCCCATGCGATTTAAGGCATGTAGCAAAAACTGTTCCTAATGCGCCAAGCCCAACAATAAGTATTTTCATTTTAAACTCCTCTTATCTTGGCATTATATTAATTGGTTGATTAGCAGAATCTTTCGATGATTCAGGATTTTTTGAACTTTCTTTAGATTCCTGAGCAGTTGATGGTGCAGTAAAATCCTGAACTTCTTTGTTAGCAAGAGCTTCTTTCATAAACTGAGCCCAAATAGGTGCTGACACCCTTCCACCTGCCTCTCCAGAGCCAAGACTTCTTCTCATATCATCATAACCAACCCAGACACCTGTAACAAGCTGCGGTGTATATCCTATGAACCAGGCATCTTTAAAATCATTGCTTGTTCCTGTTTTACCTGCCACGGGTCTTCCAATGTTTGCTCTTGTTCCTGTTCCATAAGTGACAACATCTTTAAGCATATCTGTAATAGTATATGCAACTTCTGATGAAACTGCTTCCTGTAGTTCAGGCTCATTCTGAAGCAAAATTTTACCTGAGTTATCGGTTACATATTTTATTGCGATTGGCTTAATTCTTTTACCTCCATTAGCAAATACAGCAAAGGCTGAGGTTAACTCTAAAGGAGACACACTGAGACTACCAAGTGCCAGAGTCAAATCTGCAGGCATTTCTGAGTTAATACCAGCTCTTCTGGCAAGATTAATTATTGAATCAACTCCAAGCATCTCAGCAAGTCTTACAGTGGGAACATTTCTTGAGAAAGCCAGCGCTCTTCTCAGGGTTATCTCTCCCCAGAATTCACCATCATAATTGGAAGGTGACCATTCTTTTAGTCCTGTTCTGTAGCTGATTGGCTCATCAAGGATGGTGTCTTCTGGCTTAAATCCCTTTTCTATGGCTGTGGCATAAACAAATGGTTTAAAGCTGCTTCCCGGTTGTCTGCGGGCATAGACTGCTCTGTTAAATTCTCCTCTCTGGAAACTGTATCCACCAACCATTGCTCTTATATATCCTGTTTGAGGCTCTACTGCAACCAGAGCTCCTTCTATCTCTGGCTCCTGCTCAAGGGAAAATTGAATTTCCTTTCCAATTGATTTGATTTTTACCATTATTATATCGCCTGGCTGTAAAATATCTGTAAGACGAAAATTTTTTATAACTTTAGCTTTTCCTGAAGAATCAACAACTTTACTTGCCCATAGAGCATCCTGCAAATTCAGTTTGCCCTTTATGCCTCTTGCCTTAACAATCGCCTGATTTGATGAAACCGATATAACAACTCCTTTTGCAATATCACCAACTGCTGGGCTAAAGGCAGTTTTATCCTCTTTTTCTTCATTATTTTTTATAGAAACCTTACCAATTGGACCTCTCCAGCCAATTCTTTTATCCACATCTCTAAGGCCTTCCTGTAGAGCCCTCTGAGCGGCCCTTTGAGCATTGGGATCAAGGGTTGTATAAACTTTTAAATTACCTTTGTAAATTTTTTCAATATCAAAATGTTCCTCAAGCTGTTTTCTTACATACTCAAGAAAATAGTTGTAATTTTCAGTTGAAATTCTCAATGAACTCAAATGAATGGGCTGTGAAGATGCTCTTTTTCTTTCCTGAGGAGTGATTAATTCTTCCTTTTCCATTCTTTCAAGCACTGTTTCCTGACGCTGTTTTGCTTTTACAAGATCATTGTATGGAGAATATGTATTTGGCGCTCTTATCAATCCTGCCAACAAGGCTGCTTCAGGCAATGTAATAGCATGAACTGATTTTCCGAAATATATTCTAGATGCCATCTCAACTCCATAAGCTCCGTGTCCAAAATATACATTGTTTAGATAGAGTTCAAGTATTTTTTCTTTGCTTAGTTCCTTTTCAATTTTCATTGCAAGATAGGCTTCTTTCAGTTTTCTTGATACGGTTTTCTCTGGAGTAAGAAACATTATTTTTGCCAGCTGTTGGGTTATTGTACTTCCACCTTCTTTAATACTCATATGTAAAATATCAGTAATTAATGCTCTTCCTATACCAATGTAGTCAATTCCTTTATGTTTCCAGAAGCGACTATCCTCAGTAGCAACTACTGCATCTATAAGATGTTTTGGAATTTGCTTTAGCGGAATATATATGCCTTTTTGAATTTTAAACTCTCCAATCAGAGTTCCATCCTCTGCGTAGACTTTGGTGCCCTGAGCAGGTTTTACCTTTTCAAAATCCTTTATTGATGGTATATCTCTAAATAAAGCAAATCCTGCACCTGCAAGAAATGCAAGCAGTATAATAACTGTAATTAAAATAAACTTAATTTTCATAAAAATTATTATAACATTGACTTTGACATATTAAAAAGATATAAATTAAAATAATTTTAAAATAATCATAATCTCAAAAAAAGGGGGAAGTCATGAAAAAGTACAAATGCAGTGTATGTGGCTATGTTTATGATCCTGCTCAGGGTGATCCTGACAATGGAGTTGCTGCAGGAACAGCTTTTGAAGATTTGCCAGATAGCTGGGTATGTCCAATTTGCGGTGCCACAAAAGATATGTTTGAACCAGAGGAATAGCTGAGGGGGATATTATGAAATCCGTTGAAATTGCCTTAAAGATGGAAACTGATGCGGTAAAGTTTTATACTGAAGCTGCAGAAAAAGTTTCACATCCTGTAGGCAAAAAAATGTTTCTTACTGTAGCAGAAGATGAAAAAAATCACATCAAAATGTTAGAAGAGGTTCTTAAGGGTCTTGAACTTACGATAAGAGAGGCTCATCCTATCAAAACAGTGAAAACAATCTTTGAAGAAATGAAAGACAAAATGATGGATAGGGTAAAAGCACTGTCCGATGAGCTTGAGGCTTTCAGAATTGCTATGGATATGGAAAAGGAAGGGATTGAATTTTACAAGAAAGTTATAAACGAAGTTACAACAGAAAAGGAAAAAAAGCTTTTTGAAAGACTAATATATGAAGAGGAACAGCATCATAAAATATTTGCAGAAACTTACAACTTCTTGAATGACACAGGAAATTGGTTTATGTGGAAAGAGTTTTCCATTGTGGAGGGATAAATTTGGGAGGGAATTCCCTCCCTTTTATTTAATTCCAAGAACATCTCCCATATCATAAAGACCTGCCGTTTTTCCATAAAGCCAAAGCACAGCTCTCAAGGCACCCCTCGCAAAAGTATCTCTACTTGATGCTTTATGAGTTATTTCAACTCGTTCTCCCAATCCACCAAAAATCACTGTATGCTCTCCAACAATATCTCCTGCTCTTACTGTCTGAATTCCTATTTCCTTTTTTGTTCTCTCACCAATTATTCCCTTTCTTGCATATACAGCAACCTCATCAAAATTTCTTCCCAATGCCTCGGCAATTACTTTAGCCATTTTTATTGCTGTTCCACTTGGTGCATCCTTTTTCATTCTATGATGAGCCTCAACAATTTCAACATCGTATTCATCTCCAAGAACTTTTGCTACATCTTTAAGAATTTTGAATAAAAGGTTTACGCCAATGCTCATATTTGGCGAAAAAACTATAGGGATTTCTTTTGCTGCCTCTTGAATAACAGCAATTTGTTCATTGCTAAATCCTGTTGTTCCAATAACTATTGATTTTTTATATTTTTTTACTACTTCAAGATGCTCTAGGGTTGCTTCTGGATTCGTAAAATGAATGACAACATCAGTATTATCAATGACTTTTTCAATATCATCAACTATTTTTACTCCCAATTCACCGATTCCTGCCACTACTCCAGCGTCTGAGCCTAATTTTGGATTATTTTTTGATTCCACTGCTCCAACAAGCTTTATCTCTGAATAATCCTTACTGAGGGCAATAATCCTACTGCCCATTCTTCCTGCTGCGCCACATACTGCTATTTTTATCATCTTCTTCCTCCTCTATGTTTATTTTTTCATCAACTTCTTCAACTTTTATGGAATACTGTTCATGAAACCAATTCCAAAGGTCAATAATCTTACAACTTTTTGAACAAAATGGTCTCCATGGATTATTTTCAAGAGTTGTTTCTTTACCACATACTGGGCATTTAATTTTCATGTCTAATTTTAATTATTCATACCATAAAGTTGCAACCCAATATGATAAACTATAATATGACTTTTACAGATAGAGCAAAAACAGTTCTTGAAATAAGATATCTTTTAAAAAATGAAAAAGGTGAAGTTGTTGAAACGCCTGATGAGATGTTTCAAAGGGTTGCTAATTATGTTGCCTCTGCTGAAGAACTCTATGGAGAAAATCCCTCTGAGTGGTCAGAAAAGTTTTATGAACTCACAAGTTCTTTAAGATTTCTTCCCAACTCCCCTGCTTTAATGAATGCAGGAAAGCCAAAGGCTCAGCTTGCAGCATGCTTTGTCCTTCCTATAGATGACTCTATTGAATCAATATTTAAAACATTAATGAATGCAGCTTTAATTCTTCAAAGTGGTGGTGGTACAGGATTTAATTTTTCCCGATTAAGACCAAAGGGAGATGTTGTTCGTTCAACAGGCGGGATTGCAAGCGGTCCTGTTTCATTTATGAAGATATTTGATAAGGCTTCAGACATAATCAAGCAGGGTGGTGCAAGAAGAGGTGCAAATATGGGTATTCTCAGAGTTGACCACCCTGATATTTTTGAGTTTATAAGAATTAAAAGAATAGAAACTCTCAGCAATTTCAATATATCTGTAGCTGTTACAGACTCTTTTATGGAAGCTCTATTCAGAGATGACTATTTTCCACTTGTAAATCCACGAAATGGTGAAGTAGTGAGAAAAGTAAAGGCAAAAGACATATTCAATGAAATTGTTGAGGCAGCATGGGAAACTGGAGACCCAGGAATAATTTTCATAGACACAATAAATAAACACAATCCAACTCCTCATATTGGTCAGATTGAAAGCACAAATCCCTGTGGAGAGCAGCCTCTTTTACCTTATGAAGCCTGTATTCTTGGCTCACTTAATCTATCAAAGTATGTAAAGGATGGTAGCATTGATTTTGAACTTTTAGGCAATGATATTAAGGTTGCGACAAGATTTCTTGATGATGCAATTGATGTTACCCATTATCCTGTGCCTGAGGTTGAAAAAATGCATAAGGGAAACAGAAAAATAGGGCTTGGAATAATGGGCTGGGCAGACTGTCTTGTAGAACTGGGGATTCCCTATAATCATAAAAAAGCCTTTGTCCTTGCTGAAAAACTCATGCATTTCATAAGTGAAAAATCCCATGAAGCATCGCATGAGCTTGCTCAGAAAAGAGGTGTTTTTCCAAATTTCAAGGGTTCTGTATGGGATAAAAAAGGAATACCTATGAGAAATGCCACCACAACAACAATTGCTCCAACAGGAACAATATCAATAATTGCTGACTGTTCAAGTGGAATTGAGCCTTACTTTTTACTTGCTTACAAACAGAGGATTCTTGATACAGAGTTTGAGATAGTAAACAGGTATCTTATAGAGATTGCTAAGAAAGAAGGCTTTTACAGTGAAGAGTTTATAGATAAACTAAGACAGAAGGGAACCCTGAGAGGAATAAATGGAATACCTTCAAGGATTAAAAGACTTTTTAAAACAGCCCTTGAAATCACTCCTGAGCAACATATTGAGATGCAGGCAGTATTTCAGAAATACACAGACAATGCTGTATCAAAAACCATAAATCTTCCTCAAAGGACAAAAAAAGAGGATGTTGAAAAAATATTTATTCTTGCCTATAAAAAAGGACTCAAGGGAATAACAATTTTCAGGTATGGCTCAAAAAGAGGAACACTTCTTAAGGTAAGCGATGCCCATCTTGCTGAGTGCTGTGAAATTAAAGGAAGAGTTCCAAGAGTAACAAAGCTTCACGATGCTGTATGATAAAGCTTGAGAATATCTCAAAGAGTTATGGAAGTGTAAAAGCATTAGAGTCTCTGAGCTTTGAAATAAGGAGAGGTGAGATCTTTGGGCTTCTTGGCCCAAACGGAGCAGGAAAAACAACAACTGTTAAAATTCTTACAACACTCACAAAACCTGATAAAGGAGAATGTTTTATTGATGGAATTGATGTAGTAAACAACTCTTTTGAAATTAAAAAAATCATAGGAGTTGTTCCTCAGGAAAATAATCTTGAAAGAGAACTTACTGTTTATGAAAATCTTCTGATTTATGGAATGCTTCACAGAGTAAAAGAGATTCAGAAAAAAATTGATAATATACTTGAAGTAATGGAACTTAAAGAAAAAAAACACTCTATTGTATCCACTCTTTCCGGAGGGCTTCAGCGCAGAACTTTGCTTGCAAGGGCATTACTGCCTGAGCCAAAAGTCCTGTTTCTTGATGAGCCATCAATAGGGCTTGACCCCCATATAAGAAGAGAACTCTGGCAAATTATAAGAAGGATAAAGTCTGAAGGTAGAACAGTACTTCTTACAACCCACTATATTGAAGAAGCAGAGGCACTTTGTGACAGAGTGGGTATTCTGTCTCACGGAAAGTTAATTGCACTTGGAACACCTTCAGAGCTTAAAAAAGATGTTGGTGAGTATGTGGTTGAGTTCACAGATAAAGATGGAAGGCTACTTAGTGAGATATGCCATAGCAGGGAAGAGGCTTACGAGATTGCCAGAAAAAGAGCAGATGGAGTAATGATAAGAAAATCCAATCTTGAAGATGTCTTTGTAAAGCTAACCGGTGAAAGAATTAAGGAGATTAAGGAATAAATATGACAGGATGGTATCCAATTTTTCTTAAAGAGATGCTTCAGTTTAAGCGAAAGCTTCTTAGACTGGGATACATATTCTCAGCCATGATGGCTCCAATTATTTATCTTGTTACATTCGGGCTCGGACTGGGAAGAACTGTAAGGCTGAGCGAAGGCACTGATTATTTAACATTTTTACTTCCAGGTCTTGTTGCAATGAGTTCAATGAATAACTCATACTCATGGGTCGCAAGCTCACTTAATCTGAGCAGGCTTTATTTTAAGACATTTCAGGTTTATATTCAGTCACCAATAAAGCCTTTTTCTATAATGATTGGAGAAGTTCTGGCTGGTATGGTAAAAGGGCTTTTTGCATCTCTGCTCATACTTATAGTTGGTTTTGTGGTGCCTTCAAAATTTTCCATAAATCTTATTTTTGTTATAACCCTCCTACTTAATTGTTTTATGTTTGCCAGTCTTGGGGTAATAACAGGAATGATAACAAAATCTCATGAAGACACTGCTACTTATTCCAACTTTTTTATAATGCCTATGGCTTTTTTCAGCGGAACATTTTTCTCAGTTGACCGAATACCAATGATTTTTAAACCGATAATTTATGTAATGCCACTTACACATACAAATATAGTTATAAGAAAAAATTGTCTTGATACTGAAGGAATTGTCTCTTTACTTGTAATCATATTTTACTGCCTTTTCTTTTTTCTTGTTGGTTCAAATTTAATGAAAAAATACAGTGAGTAAACAGTAGTCAATAGCCATGATTTTATTTTATACTTTAACAAATGGATATACTTGAATTAACT
Organism: Thermodesulfovibrio aggregans; assembly: GCF_001514535.1. Lineage (NCBI taxonomy): Bacteria > Pseudomonadati > Nitrospirota > Thermodesulfovibrionia > Thermodesulfovibrionales > Thermodesulfovibrionaceae > Thermodesulfovibrio > Thermodesulfovibrio aggregans. The sequence continues at coordinate 70,066 of NZ_BCNO01000003.1, forward strand.
CTCATACTCTCCCAAAGGCTTAGTATTATAGCAACAGTAGCTTTTATCCTTTCAAGAATGCCTGCTCTGGGAAGAGTTCTTTCAAGAAAACCTTCAACTAAAGATAAATTAATTCTTACGATTGTATGTGGTGGTCTTGGGATACTTGGTACTTTCGGAGCAGTTGAGATTCACGGAGCACTTGCTAACTCAAGAGTTGTCGGAGTAATGGTTGGAGGTCTTCTTGGTGGACCCTTAGTAGGAGCTGGAGCAGGACTTATTGCAGGTGTTCACAGATACTTTGTTGGTGGATTTACAGCTTTTTCATGTGGACTTTCAGCAGTTGTTGAAGGTTTTCTTGGTGGAGTTGTTTGCAGATACTGGAAAAAAGGATTAATTCCATGGCATGTGGCATGGTTAGCAGGTTTTGCTGGAGAGATAATTCAGATGCTTATTATTCTTACCTTTGCAAAGCCTTTTTCAGAAGCGGTAGAGCTTGTCAAAATTATCGCAATTCCAATGATTACTGTTAATTCCATGGGTGTTGCAATATTTATGCTTATAATAAAGTCTGCAGTAGAGCATCAGGAAAGAGTGGCTGCCATGCAGGCAAAGGCTACATTAAACATTACAAATCTTATTCTTCCTCATCTAAGGCAGGGGCTTAATGAAAACTCAGCACACAAAATTGCAAAAATTATACTTGATACTCTTGGTGTTGCAGCTGTAGCAATTACAGACAGAAAAAAAATTCTTGCTCATGTTGGAATTGGGAGTGATCACCATCTTTGTGGGGCACCTTTGCTTACAAAGGCAACACTGAATGCAATTAAAACAGGGGAAATCCAGATTGCCAATAAAAGAGAGGAAATTGGTTGTAGCAATCCCAAATGCAGATTAAGCTCTGCTGTAATTGTGCCTCTGAAAAGAAGAAAGGAGGTCATAGGCACTCTTAAACTTTATCATGAAAGGGAAAACAGCATTACTTCTGTTAACCTTGAGGTTGCCAGAGGTCTTGCCCACATATTTTCAACGCAACTTGAGATAGTTGAGCTTGACACGCTTGCAAGACTTAAAACAGAGGCAGAATTAAAATCACTTCAGGCACAGATTCATCCCCATTTTATATTCAATGCCCTGAATACGATAATCTCTCTTATAAGAATTGAACCTGCAAAAGCAAGAGATTTACTCCTTAATTTGGCAACATTTTTAAGATACAGCTTGAAAAAGGAAAAAGAAATACCATTAAGAGAAGAGCTTGCCTATGTGGAAGCTTATCTTTCCATTGAGCAGGCTCGCTACAGAGATAAGCTCACTGTTAATTACTACATAGAGCCAACAGTGGATCTTGATATATCTGTGCCCCCATTTACAATTCAGCCACTGGTGGAAAATGCTGTAAAACACGGATTAAAGCCAAAAATTGAAGGTGGTGAAATTTTAATAAAAATTCTTGACAAAGATGATAGTATCATAATTTCAGTTGAAGACAACGGTGTGGGAATAAGTAATTCTTTTCAGAGATTATCTGAAAAAGGCTCTGGACTGGGCTTATACCTTGTAAATGAAAGATTGAAAAGATTTTATGGAGAAGAAAGCACTCTTAACATACAAAGTTTTCCGGGCATCGGCACAGAGGTTACCTTTAAAATCCCTAAAAAATATGCTTTAAAAGATGTTGTTTTCAGCTATAGTAGTTGATGACGAACCCTATGCCAGGGAGGAATTGCTTTACATTCTTTCCCATTTTGATTCCTGCAGGGTAATAGGGCAGGCTGGTAATGCAAAGGATTGTATATTTCTGTATTCAAAATTCAGACCTGATGTAGTCTTTCTTGATATTGAAATGCCTGATATGTCTGGAATTGAGGTGGCAAGACAGCTTGCAAAGTTTGACAATCCCCCACTTATTGTTTTTGCAACCGCTTATGATGACTATGCAATTGAAGCCTTTGAGCTCGGAGCAGTTGATTACATTCTTAAACCCTTTGAAGAGAAAAGAATTGCTAAAACAATTATGCGAATAGAAAATCTCAAAAGAAATCAGGCTGAATGGAATGAAGCTGTTGGAAGACTTTCTCAGTTTCTTGAAAAGAAAAAGATTTTTAAAAAACTTCCTGTCCGGCAAAAAGCAGGTGTTATCAGTTTTGTTCCATTTATGGATATCTTATACTGCGAAGCAAGTGAAGGAGGAGTGAAAGTTATTACAGTAAAAGATGAATACTATTTTGATGGTACGCTTACAGAGCTTGAGACAAGACTTAAAGAAGAAGGTTTCATGAGGGTTCATAAAAGTTACATTGTAAATTTAAAAAGAATAGAAGCAGTGCTGCCATGGTTTAAAGGAACATACTGGATCGTGATTGAAGGTAAAAAAAATCAAATACCTGTGAGCAAATCAATTGTTAAAGAACTTAAAGAAGTTCTCGGGATAAAGTGTAGCAGTTAATTTCCATTCAATGCCCTCAGTTTCCACTCACATATAAAATTTTTCCATTCATAGAGTTTTTATTGTTCAAAGCTTCAATTCCTTATAGAATTATTATCAAAAACACAAAAAAGGAGGTGCCTTTTCATGCATGCACTGGTGCTTGTAATTATTGCAGCATGCGTATTTGTGCTTGCCTACAGGTTCTACAGTGCCTTTATTGCTGCAAAAGTTCTTGCCCTTGATGCGAATCGTCAGACTCCTGCAGTGAGACTTAATGATGGAAGAGACTATGTTCCAACAAATAAGTGGCTTATTTTCGGACATCATTTTGCAGCAATAGCTGGTGCTGGACCATTAATTGGACCTGTTCTGGCAGCACAATTTGGCTATCTGCCAGGGTTTTTGTGGATCCTGATAGGAGGTGTTCTTGCAGGTGCAGTTCATGATATGGTTGTTTTGTTTGCCTCTGTAAGGCATAATGGAAAATCTCTTGCAGAAGTTGCCAAAGCTCAGATAGGACCTGTTTCTTACTGGCTTGTTCTTGTAGCTACCCTGTTTTTATTAATAATTGTTCTTGCCGGTGCTTCCATTGCCGTTGTTAATGCACTATTTAACAGTCCATGGGGTGCTTTTACTGTTGGAGTAACAATTCCAATTGCCATTTTTATCGGAGCCTATCTTAAGTGGCTAAGACCTGGAAAAATTGTTGAAGGAAGTATTATTGGTGTAGCTTTAATTATTCTTGCTGTTGTTCTCGGTCCGGTAATTAAAGAGTCTGCTTTGGCACCATATTTTACTCTCAGCAAAAAGGAACTTTCAATTTTAATTCCTGTTTATGGATTCTTTGCTGCAGTGCTTCCTGTATGGTTGCTTCTTGTTCCAAGAGACTATCTAAGTTCCTACATGAAATTCGGAACGATGTTTTTGCTTGCTATTGGCGTAATTCTTGTTAATCCAATAATTCAAATGCCTGCTACCACACAGTTTATCGCTGGTGGAGGACCTGTAATACCCGGTAAAGTCTGGCCCTTTATGTTTATTACAATTGCCTGCGGTGCTATTTCAGGTTTTCATTCTCTAGTGTCATCAGGAACAACACCAAAGATGGTGGAAAATGAAAAGGACATCAGAGTTATTGGCTATGGTGCAATGCTCACAGAGTCATTTGTTGCATTGATGGCATTAATAGCTGCAACAGTGCTTCCAACAGCAGACTACTTTGCAATAAACAGCCCTCCAGCAGTTTTTCAGAAACTTGGCATGCAGGTTCAGGACCTTCCATTTCTTTCAGCACTCGTAGGTGAGGAACTTGCCGGTCGCCCAGGTGGAGCAGTTTCACTGGCAGTTGGAATGGCTGATATTTTCTCAAGAATTGGTGGATTAAGACATTTGATGAGTTACTGGTATCACTTTGCAATTATGTTTGAGGCTTTGTTCATTCTTACACTGATTGATGCTGGAACAAGAGTTGGAAGATATCTCATGCAGGAAATAGGCGGAGCAGTTTATCCAAAACTCAGGGACTATAAGTGGTGGCCCGGTGTAATTGCAACGAGTGCAATATTCACATTCTGCTGGGGATATCTTCTCTACACAGGAACAATCTCAACAATATGGCCACTGTTTGGAGTGAATAATCAACTTCTCGGTGGAATGGCACTGGCAATAGCAACAACATTTCTTCTTAGAATGGGTAAAGCAAAATACATCTGGGTAACAATGATTCCAATGGCATTTTTACTTGTTACCACCATTGTTGCCGGTTATCAAAATATTGTGAATAATTACCTGCCAAAGCATAATTATCTACTTGCTGTACTTTCTGCAGTAATGATTGTAATGGTCATATTAATTGTGGCAGACTCAGTAAGGGTTTGGATAGGTATCTTAAATGGCAAAATGCCGTTAATTAAAGAGACAGAAGAAACATCCATGAAAGAAGCTCCTACAAGATATCTATCTGAATAATCTCATGGAGAATCGGGTGCTGATTCATTCAGCCCCGATTCCAACTTTTGATAGAAAAAATATATTGAAAAATATCCCGACAATAGGTAAAATATTTGAGTTTCAACATAGGTTTATTTAAAAGGGGCGCGATGGAAGAATTTCTTGAAATTGTTGACAAAGATGGCAGAATTCTCTCAATAGCTCCAAGAAGTATTATACACGGCAATCCTTCTATGCTTCATAAAGTTATTCATGTTCTTGTTTTTAATTCAAAAAGTGAGTTACTCCTTCAAAAAAGAGCCTCTCATAAAGATGTTGCACCCGATAAATGGGATACCTCTGTTGGTGGACATATCATGCCCGGAGAAGACATTTTAACTGCAGCCAAAAGAGAGATGCTTGAAGAACTTGGCGTTGTGTCTGAAAATCTTAAATTTCTTTATACATATATTCATTCAAACGAATATGAAAGTGAACTTGTCTATACATACTGGACAGTTCATGAAGGACCTTTTAATTTCAATAAAAATGAAATTCAGGAAGTTGCGTTCTGGAGTATTGAAGAAATTCACAAATCTTTAAAATCTGACTTATTTAGTGATAATTTTAAGCACGAGTTCTTCAGATATATTTCAACCTACCCATTTATGCCTTTTAATTTTAACTATTCCATTCAGGAATTGGCAGGGTCTCCTTATTTATCCGGAGACCCGATTTTTTTAAAGAATTTCTATCGCTGAGAAAAAGTAAGGAATTTCATAGGCTGCTGATTGAGGTGAATCAGAACCATGTACTGCATTTCTTTCAATGTTTTCAGCAAAGTCTTTTCTAATTGTACCTTCCTCTGCCTGAGCAGGATTTGTTGCTCCCATAATTTTTCTTACCCTTGCTATTGCATCATCGCCTTCAATCACCATCACTACAACAGGTCCTTCAGACATGAAATCAGTAAGTGACTCATAAAAAGGTCTTTCTTTGTGAACAATGTAAAAGCCCTTTGCCTGCTCCTTTGTCATCTTGATCTTCTTAAGAGCTGCAATTCTCAATCCTTGCTTTTCAAATCTTGAAATTATCTCTCCAATAAGATTTTTTTTAACCGCATCTGGCTTAATTATTACAAGAGTTTTCTCCATCATATCTTACCCTCCTCTCTTAGAATTTGTATCATGCTTTTTACTTCTTCTGTAGAGTTTGCAAAAGCTGCTCTTTCCTCATCAGTAAGCTCAACTTCAACTATTTTTTCAACTCCCTGTTTGCCAAGCACAACAGGGACTCCGTTGAATACATCTTTTACTCCATATTCTCCATCAAGATAAACAGAACAGGGTAGAAGTCTCTTTTCATCAAGAATTATTGCTTTAATCATCTCAAAGGTTGATTGAGCGGGTGCATAATAGGCAGAGCCTGTTTTAAGGAGAGAAACAATTTCAGCACCACCTTCACGAGTTCTCTGAACAAGGGCTTCAATTTTCTCCTGTGAAAGCCATTTTGAAAGGGGTATACCTTTTACAGTTGTAAATCTTACAAGTGGAACCATGTAAAGACCATGTCCGCCAAGAACAAGAGTTTCTATATCACGGGGAGAAACTCCGAGTTCCATTGAAATGAAAGTCTTAAACCTTGATGAATCAAGAATTCCTCCCATTCCAATAACTCTCTTTCTATCAACGCCTGATAGAGCAAGTGTTAAATAAGCCATTACATCCATAGGATTTGTAACAACTATATAAATTGCCTGAGGACATTGAGGGGCAAGTTTATTTACAATGCCTCCAACAATATCTGCATTAGCCATCAACAAATCCTTTCTTCTCATGCCAGGTTTTCTTGCCAGGCCTGCAGTTATTACAACTATATCTGAGCCTGCAAGATCATCAAGGCTGTTTGTTCCTGTAATTGATGCTTCTATGCCCAATACAGCGGTGTTTTGCAAAATATCAAGAGCTTTGCCCTGTGGCATACCTTCAACAATATCATAGAGAACAACATCAGCAAGCCCGCTGTTTACAGCAAAGAGTGCAAGGGTTGCACCGACATTTCCTGCTCCGACAATACCTACTTTTTTTCTCATCCTGAAACCTCCTTTTTAACATTGTTCAAATCTTCTAAGTTTTCTATGTTGTAAATCTTTACTGAAGAATCAATCCTTCTTATAAGTCCTGAAAGAACTTTACCGGGTCCAATTTCTATAAATGTATTAACTCCCTTTGAAATCATGTATTTTACACAATCCTGCCATCTTACAGGGCTATAGAGCTGCCTTACAAAAGCATTCAAAATAGCCTCTGCTTCCTTAACCTCTACTGCATCAACATTGCTAACAATTGGTATTTTTGAGTCATTAAAATTAAAACTTCTCAAAAATTGCCCAAACTCCTGCGCCACCTCTTTCATAAGCATACAATGGGAAGGGATACTTACCTGAAGAGGAACGACCTTTTTAGCACCCTTTTGCTTTGCCAGCTCTGATGCTTTTCTAACACCCTCTGCCTCTCCAGATATTACAATCTGTCCTGGACAGTTTAAATTCGCAAGATCAACATAGAAATTTTTTATGCTCTCACAGATTTGTTTAAGAGTCTCTTCATCAAGTCCTAAAACAGCAGCCATTGCACCCTTACCCTCTGGTTGAGCACTCTGCATAAGCTGTCCTCTTTTTCTTGTAATTCTAATAGCATCACTAAAAGAGAAAACCTCTCCACAAAGTGCTGCTGTGTACTCTCCAAGTGAGTGTCCTGCCACATAAGCCGGTGAAATCCCTGAAACTGAAAATTCTCTCAGCAATGCATAGGATACAGTAAGTATTGCTGGCTGGGTATTTTCTGTTTTATTTAATTCAGTTTGAGGTCCTTCAAAGCATAACTTTGCAAGATCAAAACCCAAAATCTCACTAGCTGTTTCAAATAAATCCTTTGCACATACGGATAAATCTTTAGCCATTCCAACATATTGTGAGCCCTGTCCTGGAAAAACAAAGGCAATCATTCAGAAACTCCTTCCTTTAATTTTTTAATCATAAGAGGAACAATTACCTTAACATCTCCCACAATTCCATAGGTTGCCACATTGAATATTGGAGCATTAGGGTCCTTATTTATTGCAACAATTATATCGCTGGATTGCATTCCCACAAGATGCTGAACTGCACCTGAAATTCCGCAGGCTATATAAAGCTTTGGGCATACTGTTTTACCTGTCTGTCCTACCTGATGGGCATAAGGAATCCATCCTTCATCAACTGCTGCACGGGATGCTCCCACAGTGCCACCTAAGAGAGAGGCAAGTTCCCAGAGCATGCTGAAACCCTCAGGACCACCAATTCCTCTGCCACCTGAAACAATAACCTTTGCATCCTGAAGATTTACCTTACAGAAGGATGTTTCTTCAACTCTTTCAAGAACTTTTACCTTTCCTGTTGGCTCAAGAGGTTCAATTTTTATTATCTCACCTTTCTTATCAGGATTATATTCACCTCTCTTCATTACACGGGGTCTTACTGTGGCAATCTGTGGCCTGCTTGTTGGAGAAACAATAGTTGCCATAATATTTCCTCCAAAAGCTGGACGAATCTGAAGAAGATTTCCTGTTTCCTTATCAATTTCAAGTCCTGTGCAGTCTGCTGTTAAACCAACCCTCAATCTTGCTGCAACTCTTGGAATAAATGAACGACCTATGGCAGTGGCACCGGCAAGAAGTATTTCAGGTTTGTGCTGATTTATAAGCTTTACAAGAGTTCTGGCATATAATTCATCATCCAGGTAAGCATATTGAGAAGCATCAGCATAGTAAACTTTGTCTGCTCCCCATTTAATAAGCTCCTGAACTTCATCTGATGGTCCGAAAAGGACCGCAGAAAGTTCAGATTTAAGCTCCTCTGCAAGTTTTCTTCCTATCCCGAGTAATTCATAGGCAACAGAGGCAATTTTGCCCTGTGATTGTTCTGCAAATACCCATACTCCCTGAACCTTGAACTTTGAATCTTGCATATCTTCCATGGTTGCCTGTTTTGCTTCTTCTTTCCCTCTTTCATCAATTATTGCAGACTCGGGGCAGGATTCCACACAGGCACCACAGAGTGTACAGGCTTCTGTTATGAAAGCTTTGTATTCTTTGATTATTATTGCACCAAAGGGGCATACATTTAGACAGGTACCACAACCTGTACATTTTTCTATATCAATTCTTATAAGCATCCTAACCTCCTTAGCTCTTTAAGAAGTGTGTGAACCTGTTCATCAGGTGTGCCTTCAAGAATTCTTCTTTCTCCTCTTGGTGGAGGTGCAAATATGTTTTTAACCATTGTAGGAGAACCTTTAAGCCCGATTTTATCTTCTTCAGCTTCAATATCATCGGCATTCCATCTGGGAATTGTTGCTTTTTTAGCTGCCATTTTGCCTCTTATTGAAGGTGGACGGGGATTGTTTAATTCTTTCACTACAGTTATCAATGCTGGTAGACTAACCCATATTTTTTCATAACAGTCATCCATGAGTCTTTCAATGATCATCTCGGAAGACTCTATTTTATCAATTTTTCTCACATAGGATACATGTGGAATCTCAAGAAATTCAGCCATTTCAGGTCCTACCTGGGCAGTATCTCCATCAATTGCCTGTTTTCCACATATTATCAGATCAAACCCTATCTTTCTTGCTGCACGGGAAAGAGTATAGGCAGTTGCCCATGTATCTGCTCCTGCAAATCGCCTGTCTGTAAGCAAAATCGCATCATCAACGCCCATTGAGATGGCTTCCCTGAGAACTTCCTCTGCCTGAGGTGGTCCCATTGTAATTGCTGTAACTTTACCACCTGTAGATTCTTTAATCTGAAGGGCAGCTTCAACAGCGTGTAAATCGTAAGGATTCATAATACTTGGAACACCTTCTCTTATAAGAGTATTTGTTTTTGGATCAATTCTTACTTCTGTAACATCTGGAACCTGTTTAATGCACACAATAATCCTCATTAGCCCCTCCAAAAAATTTTTGACAGAGAGACCTCTGCCTGAGCAACTTAAATTGAAATTATACCTTACAAATTAAAAGTCTTTCAAATTAAACAGTTTTTTCATAAGTTTCGGGAAGCCCGAAAAAGGCTACGGCAAGCAATATCCATCCTACAAAAATCCCAATAGCACCAAGACCAAAAACTATAACTCCGATGGCACCCCAGAACATAAAAGTTCCTGCAAGCTTGAAAAGATTTATTCCAGTATAGTTATGGATAATGTTAAAACATTGACGGTAAAAATACATGCCAGCTATATTTAAAGCATAAACAATAAGAAATGTAAATACTAATCCAAAACCAGATGGCATACTGTGGTAAGAACCATTCTTCATCATTGGCAACATTGAAAATAATCCAAAAATAACGCCAAGAAGTATACCTGCCAAGCTAATCAGAAACCCTGTTAAAAATTTATTGAATATGTTCTTATCCGAAAATATCTGGGAAAGCTTATTCATAGCAATAAATAGCAAAACAATGCCTGCAATGCTCAACAACCAACCTATCCACGGAATAAAACCAAGAATCACAAAAATAGAACCAAGCCCTCCTAAAATTTTTACATTACCTGTCTGTTCCATTTTTAACCCCCATTAAAAATTTTTTATAGATTATACACAATTTTTTACTAAATTACATCTCAAAAAACTCCCGATGATTATTGGTTTTTTAGCCAAAGCTCTTATCTTCATGCTATAATACTTTTCATGGGTAAAAGGAAAGGATACTTTGGGGAATACGGAGGTTGCTTTGTCCCTGAAACTCTCATGCCAGCCCTTGAAGAACTTGAGAAAGCATTTTATAGAGCAAAGATTGATAAAAATTTTAATGAAGAATTTGAGTCACTACTTAAAGATTATGTTGGTCGGCCTACTCCTCTTTACTTTGCTCAGAGATTAACTGAACATCTTGGTGGAGCAAAGATTTATCTTAAAAGAGAAGACCTTGCCCATACAGGTGCACATAAAATCAACAATGCTCTTGGTCAGGCATTACTTGCTAAAAGACTTATGAAAAAACAGAGAATTATAGCTGAAACAGGAGCAGGACAGCATGGTGTAGCCACTGCAACAGGTGCTGCTTTGGTAGGACTCAGCTGTGACATATATATGGGAACTGAAGACATAAGAAGACAAAAGCTCAATGTTTTCAGAATGAATCTACTCGGTGCAAATGTCATTTCTGTTGATACAGGCTCAAAAACCTTAAAAGATGCTATAAATGAAGCATTAAGAGACTGGACAACAAATGTTCGCACAACTCACTATGTATTGGGCACTGTATTTGGTCCACATCCTTATCCACTTCTTGTAAGATATTTTCAAAGTATTATCGGTAGAGAGGCAAAAAAGCAGATAATACAAAAAGAGGGAAAACTTCCTCACTGTTTAATTGCCTGCGTTGGAGGCGGGAGTAACTCAATAGGTCTCTTCAGTGCGTTCTTAAAAGATAATGTAAAGATGATTGGTGTTGAGGCAGGAGGCAAAGGAATTCAAACAGGATTCCATGCAGCAAGATTTGCAGGTGGTGCAAAGGGAATTTTTCAGGGTTGTCTTAGCTATGTTCTTGAAGATGAGGATGGGAACATTCTTGAAACCCACTCTGTAAGTGCTGGACTTGATTATGCCTCTGTTGGACCTGAACATGCCTATCTAAGAGATACAGGCAGGGTAATCTATACTTATGCAACAGATGAGGAAGCTTTGGAAGCTTTTGAACTTTTAAGTAGACTTGAAGGTATTATTCCTGCCCTTGAGTCTGCTCATGCATTAGCTGAAGCAATAAAAATTGCACCTAAAATGTCAAAAGATTCAATCATTATCGTTAACCTCTCAGGAAGAGGAGACAAGGACGTTCAGGAAGTTGCAAGAATAAAAGGAATTTCTCTATGAAAGGTTTTGCTGTAAGAAAAAAACTTGAAGAGGTAAAAAAACAAGGTAAAAAAGCATTTATACCCTACATAATGGCAGGTGATCCATCACTTGAAGAGACTGCCAGAAGGCTAAAACTTTTAAGTGAAGCAGGAGCAGATCTCATTGAACTTGGAGTGCCTTTTACAGACCCCCTTGCTGATGGACCTACAATACAGAGAGCTGCAGAGAGAGCTCTTAAGTCTGGTACAACTTTGAGGAAAATACTTAATTTTCTTAACGAAATAAAAGAAGAAATAACAACACCCATAATTCTCATGACCTATCTAAATCCTGTTTTCTGCTATGGCATTGAAAAATTCTTTAAAGATGCAAAAGAAGCAAAGGTTGCAGGAGTTATTTTCCCTGATCTTACCGTGGAAGAATCAGAAAAATATAGAACCTTTGCAGGAAAATATTGTATTGACACCATCTTTCTTGTAGCACCAACATCAACTTCTGAGAGAGTAAAAAAAATTGTGAAAGCTTCAACAGGTTTTGTTTACTATGTATCAATAACAGGAATAACAGGTTCCCAGCTCAAACTTGACAACACTTTCATGGAACACATAGATTTTGTAAAAAGTCTCGGTAAACCTGTATGCGTTGGCTTTGGTGTAAGTAAACCAGAGGAAGCCTCTTATGTAGCTCAGTTTGCCGATGGAGTAATTGTAGGAAGCGCGATTGTAAAAGTGTTTCATGAAACCCCTGAAAAAGCCCTTAACTTTATCAAATCTTTAAGAGAGGCGATATAAATGGCATGGTTTAAAAGAAAAGAACCAAAAATAGAAAAAAAAGTAAAAATTCCTGAAGGACTATGGGTTAAATGTGAAAACTGCAAGGAAATAATATATCGCAAAGAACTTGAGAACAATCTTAAGGTTTGTCCAAAGTGTAAGTATCATTTCAGGATTTCAGCAAAAGAGAGAATCAATCTTATGACAGACAGTGGGAGTTTCGTTGAATTGGATGCTGAACTTAAAAGTATTGATCCACTTGAGTTTAATGATACGATTTCATACAAAGAAAGACTTCTTGAAAATGAAAAAAAGACAGGTCTTAAAGAAGCAGCAATATATGGAGATGCAAAGATAAATGGAAGAGATGTAGTAGTTGCTGTTCTTGATTTCTCCTTTATGGGTGGAAGCATGGGAACAGTTGTTGGAGAAAAAGTAACAAGAGCTGCGGAAAGAGCATTGGAGCGCAGAGTTCCCCTAATTATTGTATCTGCATCTGGTGGTGCAAGAATGCAGGAAGGAATGTTTTCCCTTATGCAAATGGCGAAAACTTCTCAGGCAATTGGAAGGCTAAAGGAAGCAGGAATTCTATATATTTCTGTACTGGCAGATCCAACCTTTGGAGGAGTGACAGCCTCTTTTGCGATGCTTGGTGATATAATTATTGCAGAACCTCGTAGTCTTATAGGTTTTGCAGGTCCAAGGGTAATTCAAGAGACAATAAAACAACAACTTCCAGAAGGATTTCAGAGAGCAGAATTTTTACTGGAACACGGAATGATTGATATAGTTGTAGAGAGGAAAGAACTAAAAAATACTATTTACAGGCTAATCGAAATTATTATGCCAGAATCTGGTTCTGATAACTCCGAAACAAGTGATTCTTTGTCTCGAAATGGCAAAGAAAAAAGTTCCAAACCTCTAATCATCTCTCAATCTTCAGGATAGGTTCCTGAAAAGATGAAAAAACCAGAGTATAGAGAGTTAATAAATGAACTATATAGCAGAAGAACCAAAGGTATTAAATTGGGACTTGAAAGAGTCTTTTCAGTTTTGGAAAAACTTGACAACCCCCATAAAAGCTTTAAATCAATTCATATAGCTGGCACAAATGGAAAAGGCTCGGTTTCAAAGATAATTTATAATCTGTTAAGAAATCATGGAGTAAATACAGGAGTTTTTACATCTCCTCATCTCACACGATTTACAGAGCGAATAGTTGTTAATGATTGCGAAATCTCTGAAGATGAAGTGATAGAATTAGTTAAAACAATAAAACCATTTGCAGATGAACTTACTTTTTTTGAATATGTTACTGTGATGGCTTTTGTTTTTTTTAGACAAAAAGGAGTTGACTATGCAGTCATTGAAACAGGAATGGGTGGAAGACTTGATTCTACGAATGTAGTAACACCTGTTGTTTCAGTAATTACAAGTATTGGGCTTGATCATCAGGAATTTCTTGGAAATGACATAAAATCCATTGCCAAAGAAAAGGCTGGAATTATAAAAAAGGGAGTTCCTGTTGTTTTATCAAAACAGGAAAAAGATGCTGAAGAGGTGATTTATGAAAAAGCCAGGGAGCTTGACTGTCCAGTTTTCACATATGGTAGAGATTTTTTTGCTCAACTTAAGGCAATGGATTTAAATGGAATTACTTTTATTTTTAACTCTTCAGAGTTCGGTTCTCAGTCTTCAGAATTTTTTTTACCCCTTACAGGATTTCATCAACTTGAAAATGTAGCGGTGGCATTGAAAGCTTTTTTAACCGCTTACTCTGACTGGAAATTTAATTTAATAAAAGAAGGTCTTAAAAATGTCAAAATTCCAGGCAGACTTGAAGTTGTATCGAACCATCCTCTTGTAATTTTTGATATTGCCCATAATTCACATGCTGCAAAAAATCTTGTAAAATCACTAAAAACTCTAACAGACAAAAAACCTGTGGTTGTTTTTGGAATGATGCGAGATAAAGATATAGAGAGCTTTGTTAAATATTTTGAAAATTACGCTCATAAATTGATTTTTACAGTACCCCACTATGAAAGGGCATTAACAGTGAAGGAATTAGATATGAGAATTCCTCAAAATAGTTCGGGCATGATTAAAATAGATGAACCATTAGAGGCTTTCAAAGAAGGGCTCTCTTTTTGCGAAAAAAATGACAACCTATATCTTCTTTGTACAGGTTCAGCCTATCTTATTGGTGAACTAAAGGAGTATCTTGGAGATAAAACTTTGCATAGAAGTCTTGGAGAATTAATATGAGACATAAAACTATGACAACTGTCTTGTTAATTGCTCTAATTGTTATTTTAAAAGCATCTATTTCATCAGCTGTAGAGATAGTTTCCGAAACTTTAGAACGATTTGAAAAAGAAAAAAAACTTATTGCAATCGGTGATGTTTATATGAGTGATGGGACATTTGATCTTAAGGCTCAGAAAGTGATTTATTATGAAGATACGGCTGATATAGAGGCATTTGGAGATCTTTATTATGACGATGATGAGATTACTGTCTGGGCTGAAGAAGGAAAGTTTAATAGAGATAAAAAAACAGGGTTTTTAAAAAATGCTCTTCTTCATATAAAAAAGCAGGATATGTGGATAAAAGCATCTGAGATTGAAAGATTAAATGAGATTAAATATAAAGCTAAAAAGGCAACTTTCTCCACCTGTGAGCCAGAGCCAGACAGTGCTCAACCGTGGTGTTTTACAGGTGAGTTTGTTGATCTTGTGGTTGATGATACATTAACATCCAAAATTACCACATTTAAAGTAAAAGATGTGCCTATTCTTTTTTCGCCTGTATTTTGGGGACCAGGAGGCACCACAAAAAAATCAGGATTTTTACCCTTTAAATTTGGAAACTCAAACACTCGCGGAATTCGTTTAAGTCCTGCCTATTATCTTGTAATAGATAGCAATAAAGATGCTACATTTTATATTGATTATTTTTCAAAGGTTGGCCTTGGCAAAGGAATTGAGTACAGATATATGGATTTTGATACAAAAGGAATGTGGTATGGATATCAGATTAAGGACAGAAAACTTAATAAAAATTATATGGAGTTAAGGGGAATTCATCTTCAGAAATTTAAGGGAATTGACCTTCTTGCAGATATAAACTATGTCAATAAAAATGACTTTTACAGAGAGTATGGAGATGTTCGTTCAGCTTCGAGCACCTACCTTTTTAAAGAATACAGTAAGGACCTTTCAGCAAGATATGATAGATTTTTACAGTCTTCTGTAGAAGTTTCTCTACCGGGAGTTCAGTCAAGATTTTATTTACTCGGACAGGGATGGAAAGATTTAAAAGAAGGAGGTACAAGCCCACCGGTAAAAGCAGAGCTTGGATATGTTGTTTATCCGTACAGACTTGGACAATTCAATGTAAACTTTAATACCAATGTGGCTGAGTTTTATAAAGAAGACGGACTGAAAGGGCAGATATTTGAAATAAATCCTCAAATAAGTTATAGCACAGGAGACAGCATTAAGCTATCACAAACTCTGGAATTAAAGGAAATATTTTACAATCTTGAAAAAACCGCTCCCTATGAAGATGTCTCTCATAGAGAAATGCTTCAATACAATGCAAAAGCCTTTATGAGATTTTATAAAAGAACAGCAAACTTCTCTCATCTAATTGAACCATTTATGGAAGGAGTTTTAATTGGAGTAAGCGGTAAACCTCCTATTTTAACAAGTTCTGAAATAATTGATGACACAGCATTAATTAGAGCGGGAATTTACAATAAATTGAATTTCAGAAGTTTTACAACAGAAGCAAGAATTGCAGAAGTATATGACTTCAGGGCAAAAAATGAATGGGATAAACTATATCCTGTTTTGCTGGAGGCGAGGATATCATTCTGGAAAATTAACTTGGGATTTGATACATATCAAAATATATCAAAAAAAAGGATGGAAAGATTTAATAGCTACATAGGCTTTTCTCCAGATGAGACAACATCTCTGTCATTAAGTCAGAGATATACAAAATATGGCGCACTTTCTCCTGCCTATATCTGGTCTCCAACATTGAGAGATCAGTACAATTCACAGGAAACAGAGGATGGCATAAAAACATATGCCATAACAGTAGCGAAAAAACTATCGGAAAGATGGTCTTTTACAGCAAATTTAAATTACGATGCTAAAGGTGCTGGATTGAGAGACAGTTCATTAAATCTGAGATATGCTGAGAAATGCTGGGCAGCTAATGTTTCGATCACAAGAAGACCTGTGGAAATCGAGGGAAGGCAAACCTCTGAATTTAGCTTTCTTGTAATTTTTGAACTAAAAGGATTGGGACCAATAAGAGTTTATGAACGCAGTAGTAGTTCTTAATAAAACAAAAGGAATTACAAGCCAGGATGCTGTTACAACTGTAAAAAGGATTTTGAAGGTTAAAAAAGCCGGACATGCTGGCACACTTGACCCCATGGCAACAGGCATTCTGATTGTGTGTCTGAATGAAGCAACAAAAATTGCACCAATGCTTATGGAACTTGAAAAAGAATATGTTTTCAAAGCAAGATTTGGAATAGCAACAGATACCCATGATGCTGAGGGAAGAGTCATAAGAGAAGTTGATAGTTTTGAACTTAATAGAACTAAGTTAGAGGAAATACTAAAAAAATATACAGGTGAGATCATACAAACTCCACCAATGTATTCGGCAGTCAAATTAGAGGGACAACCTCTCTATAAGCTTGCAAGAAAGGGAATTGAAGTTGAAAGAAAACCAAAAAAAGTTTTTATTCATCTGTTTAACATTGAAGAGTTTAACCCACCTTTTGTTACATTTAGAGTAGTATGCAGTAAAGGAACATATGTAAGAGCATTATGTCATGACATTGGTGAAGAACTGGGTATGGGTGCCCATATAGTAGAACTTGAAAGGACAAGGGTGGGAAAATTCACAGTGGAAAATTCAATTGATTCTGAAAGATTAAAAAAATTATATGAGAAAGGATTAGAAAATAAGCTCTCAGTTTCAGGCATCTTAAACATTGACAGTGCTTTATACTTTATCCCGTCTGTAACAATAAATGATACACTGATTAGAAGATTTATTAACGGTAACTCTATTAAGATACCCTCAGGAATTGTTCCTGCAGGATGGGTGAAAGTAAAAGACAAAACAGGCAGAATACTTGGAATAGGTTTTGGTAATGGTGTGATCATAAAACCAGAAAGAATTATATGGGAGGAGGTATCATGATAGAAAGATATACAAGAAAAGAGATGGGTGATATATGGAGCATGGAAAACAAATTCAGAAAGTGGCTTGAGGTGGAGATTGCTGTCTGTGAAGCGTGGGCAGAGCTCGGAAAAATCCCACAGGACGCATTAAAGGAAATAAAAGAAAAAGCAGACTTTGACCTGAAAAGAATTGATGAAATTGAAGCCACTGTTAAGCACGATGTAATAGCCTTTTTAACTGCTGTGGCTGAGAAGGTTGGACCTGTATCCCGTTATATTCACATGGGGCTTACATCTTCTGATGTGGTTGATACAGCTCTGGCTTTACAGATGAGAGAAGCTGCTAACCTAATTATGGAAGATTTGAAGAAAATAAAGGAATTATTCAGACAAAAGGCTTTTCAGTACAAAGATACAATATGTATGGGTCGCAGTCATGGAGTACATGCTGAGCCAACTTCATTCGGATTGAGATTTGCCCTCTGGTATGAAGAGGCAGGAAGGAACATTGAAAGGCTTGCATCTGCAATTGAAAGAATCTCTGTTGGAAAAATCTCAGGTGCTGTTGGAACATTTTCAAATATACCACCTGAGATTGAAGAGATTGCTCTCAAAAAACTTGGACTTAAGCCTGAACCTGTGGCAACTCAGGTTGTACAACGTGACAGACATGCTGAATTCTTAAGTGTTCTTGCATTGATTGCTGCAATGGTTGAAAAAGTTGCAGTTGAGATAAGGCATCTTCAAAGAACAGAAGTTCTTGAAGCTGAAGAACCTTTTACAGAGGGACAGAAAGGTTCATCTGCCATGCCCCATAAAAGAAATCCTGTAGGATGCGAAAACCTGAGCGGACTTGCAAGACTTGTACGCAGCAATGCCTTTGCATCCTTTGAAAACATCGCCCTCTGGCATGACAGAGACATATCCCATTCATCAGTAGAAAGAGTAATAATTCCTGACAACTGCATTTTAGTTGATTATATGCTTAACAGGCTTTATGGGATAATAAAGGATTTAAGAGTTTATCCTGAAAGAATGCTTAAAAACATTGAACTTAGCTATGGACTTTATAATTCTCAAAGAGTGCTTCTTGCCCTCGTTGAAAAGGGACTTACCCGAGAGGAAGCATATAAAATAGTTCAATCAAATGCAATGCAGAGCTGGAAAGAGGGAAAGCCTTTTATGGAACTTTTGCTTAAAGATGAAACTGTCAGGAAATATTTGAATGAAGATGAAATAAAGAGTATTTTTGATTTAAACTATTACACAAGAAACATAGACCACATTTACAGAAGAGTTTTTGAATAAAACTTAAAGAGGAGGGGCTCTTATGAGTAGAGACATCACCAAGATTAGAAACATTGCAATTGTCGCTCATGCAGGTGCAGGCAACACAAAGCTTGCAGAGCAAATACTTTTTAAAACAGGGCAAATTGACAGAGTAACTACAGGAGAGACCACAGGCAAAGTAATTGATTATGAACCTGAAGAACTTGCCAGAAACATGACTCTCAGTTGCAAAGTAGCTTACTGCGATTATAAGGATTACAGAATTAACATTATAGATACACCGGGCTTTGTTAACTTTCTTGAAGATACAAAGAATGCTTTAAGAGTTGTTGATGGAGCAGTGGTAATTGTAAGTGCCATCTCTGGTGTTAAGGCTGAAACAGAAAGAATCTGGAAATACTGCGATGACTATGACCTTCCAAGAGTTGTCTTTGTAAACAAGCTTGACAAAGAAAATGCCTCTTTTGATAGAGCTGTTGCTGAGATTGAAAAAGTTTTCGGACAGGAAGCCATTCCTCTTACTTTGCCCATAGGAGAAGGTCCGGGACTTGAGGGAATTGTGGATTTAATTTCTCTAAAAGCATATATTCAGGATGGAAAATCAGTAAAAGAAGTTGAAATTCCCTCTGATTTAATGGGTAAAGTTGAAGAATACAGAAAAAAATTCGTCGAAAAGATTGCAGAGCTTGATGATAGCCTTCTTGAAAAATATCTGGAAGGAGGAGAGCTTACTGAAGAAGAGTTAAGAAAGGGGTTACATGATGCTTCTTTAGCAAGAAGATTCATACCTGTGCTCGCAGGTTCAGCACTCCTGGGAGTTGGTGTGGAAGCTCTGCTTGATAGCATTATTTTAACCCTGCCAGATCCAAAGGAAAGAGCAAATATTTATCCAATCAAGGGAATTAATCCTAAAGATGGAACTGAAGTTACAAGAAAACCCTCTGAAGAGGAGCCACTTGCTGCCTATGTTTTTAAAACATCAGTAGACCCATTTGCAGGGAAAATATCATATATAAGAGTTTTTTCAGGTGTTCTCAAAGCTGATTCCACTGTGCTCAATCCAAACACAGGGACAAAAGAAAGAATTGGACAGATTTATTATGTGCTTGGTAAAAACCACACACCCTGCCAGAAAGCAGGACCTGGAGAGATTGTGGCAACAGTAAAACTTAAGGATACCATTACAGGACATACACTGTGTGACGAAAATAATCCTATACAACTTCCAGAGGTAAGATTCTCTGAGCCAATCATTTCCTATGCAATAGCACCAAAAACAAGGGGAGACGAAGAAAAGGTTAGTGCAGGACTTCATAAACTACTTGAGGAAGACCCTACTCTTAAATTCTCAAGGGATGAAGAGTCAAAAGATATGATTTTAAGTGGAATGGGTCAGGTTCACATAGAGGTTGCCCTTGAAAAACTAAAGAGAAAATTCGGAGTTGAAGTAAATCTCATGGCACCAAAAGTTCCATACAGAGAGACTATAAAGGGAACTGCGAAAGCTCAAGGTAAGTATAAAAAGCAATCAGGTGGAAGAGGTCAGTATGGTGACTGCTGGATACAGATTGAGCCACTTCCAAGAGGTGGTGGATATGAATTTGTTGACAAAATAGTTGGTGGAGTAATACCTCAACAGTATCGTCCTGCTGTTGAAAAAGGAATTATTGAGACGATGAAAGAAGGAATTTTAGCATACTATCCCATAATTGACATAAAGGTAACACTCTATGATGGCTCCTATCATCCGGTAGATTCCTCTGAAATGGCATTCAAAATTGCTGGAGCTCTTGCTTTAAAGAAAGCTTTCATGGAGGCAAAACCAGTGCTACTTGAGCCAATTATGAAAGCTGAGATAATTGTTCCTGAGGAAACTCTTGGAACAATCATTGGAGACCTCAACTCCAGAAGAGGAAAAGTTCAGGGTGTGGAGCCTCAGGCAGGAGGAAATCAGAAAATTATTGCCCTTGTGCCAATGGCAGAGATGCTTACATATGCCAACCAGCTACACAGCATGACATCAGGAAGGGGAATTTATTCTATGGAGTTTTCCCATTATGAGGAGGTTCCATCTCATATAGCACAGAAAATAATTGAACAAAGACAGAAAGAGCGTCAGGCAAAGGCAGAGGAGTAAAGATAGAGATGTATTTCGCTTTCATAAAATTTGCTCAATACATTCTCTATCAACGGTATTTAAGTAAAAAAAGGAAAAAACTATGAAAAAACCTTGGGGTGGAAGGTTTAGGGAAGGTACAGCTAAGACACTGGAGAAATTTTCCCAATCTGTATCTTTTGATAGCAGACTCTGGAAGGAAGATATAGAAGGTAGCAGAGCACATGCCAGAATGCTACATAAACAGGGTATTATCAATGAAAAAGAACTCAAGCAGATTTTAAAAGGGCTTTCTGAGATAGAGAAGGAAATTAACGAAGGCAAGTTCCAATTCAAAGAAGAGCTTGAAGATGTTCACATGAACATTGAAAGAGCTCTGATTGAAAAGATCGGCTCTGCTGGTGCGAAACTTCATACTGCCCGTTCAAGGAATGATCAGGTTGCCACTGACCTGAGATTTTATCTTAGAGCAAAGGTCCAGGAACTTATAGAACAGATAACAGAGCTTGAAAAAAACTTCCTCACCCTTGCTGAAAAAAATATTGATACAATAATGCCGGGATACACCCATTTACAGAAGGCTCAACCTGTGCTTCTTTCTCACCATCTTTTAGCCTACGCATGGATGTTTGAAAGAGACAGACAAAGACTCATTGAGACATTGAAAAGAATAAATCAGTGCCCTCTTGGTGCCTGTGCCATAGCAGGAACATCACTTCCAATTGATAGAGAATTCACAGCAAAAGAACTTGGCTTTGATGGAGTAATACCAAACAGTATGGATGCTGTCTCAGATAGAGATTTTGTACTTGATGTTTTATACTGTGGTGCGGTGATAATGATGCATCTAAGCAGATTGGCTGAAGAGATAGTACTATGGGCAACAGATGAGTTCAAGTTCATAGAACTGCCTGACAGATTTTCAACTGGCTCAAGCATGATGCCTCAGAAGAAAAATCCAGACCCCGCAGAACTTATAAGGGGTAAAACAGGAAGAGTTTATGGAAACTTGATTTCTTTGCTTACAACAATGAAAGGACTTCCTCTTACATACAATAGAGACATGCAGGAAGACAAAGAACCTGTGTTCGATACAGTTGATACAGTAAGCATGAGCCTTAAGATAATCAACGAGATGCTTCCTGAAATCAAGTTCAACAACGAAGTAATGAGAGAAGCTTCCCAGAAGGGTTACACAACTGCCACAGACTTTGCAGAGTATCTTGTAAAAAAAGGGATTCCATTCAGAAATGCTCATGAAATTACAGGTAAAATTGTTCTTTACTGTATTGAAAAAGGGAAAAGTCTTGCAGACTTAAGTATAAAGGAGTTTAAGAAATTTTCCGATAAAATTGACAGAGATGTCTACGAGATATTGACACCAGAAGGCTCAATTGATGCAAAAATCTCCTATGGAAGCACTTCAAAAAAGAGTGTAAAGGAACAAATAAAATTGCTAAGGAAGAAATTGAAGGAATGAAATATATCAGAACATTGGTAAAATCTTTTATGCCAGCATATGTCTTAATTTGTCTTCTTATCTTACTATCTCTCACAGCCTGCGGAAGAAAGTTGGATCCTACACTTGAAGACTATCTTCAGCCAGAGCCTGTTAATGAATTAAATCTAACAGCTTATTATGATAAAATCGTAATCTCATGGAGTTATCCTGAAAAAAATAGAGCCAAACTTAGCAGTTTCCTCATTGAAAGAGAAAATTCAGGACAGATTAAATCCCTGCATCTAAATCCTGAATTAAACTCTTTTGAAGACAGAGATTTTATATTTGGTCAAACATACCGATACAGAATATTTGCAATTAATAAAAAAGGAATTTACAGTAAGCCAATTGAAAACAGTATAACTCCCAAAAAACTCCCTGAAGTAAGTGAAATTCAGTATAAAATTACACAGGATGGTGTATTGCTTTCATGGAAGTCAGAAAATTCAGTAATGTATAACATCTATAAAATCGATGGACAAAAACAAAAAATTGGAACAACTGACAAGAAGTCACTTTTAGTCGAAGAAAATTTCAAAAATCAAGCTATTCAAGAATCCTTAACCTACCTTATTACTCCATACATCGCTGAGTCCAATATTTACATTGAAGGTGAAGGAAGTGAAATAAAAGTGCCTGTAGCAGAGTTTATTCCATCAAAACCTGAAGAAGTTTTCTGGACAGTTAATGAAAATGGTGTTTACATCTCATGGAGAGAAGTACCTGAAAAATGGATTAAAGGTTATAAGGTTTATCGCAAAACAGCCAGTGATTCAGATTTTATCCTGATCGGAGATACAATGATTCCATTGTTTTTTGATGTAGAGTATAATATTAATAACTTGAAATCACCTGTTTTTTATAGAATTTTATCAGCAGGTCCTTTAAAGGAAAGCGAACCTTTTGAAATAAAAGTGGAGGTGCAGAGTGGATAGAATTCTTCTTGGACATGGAAGTGGTGGAAAACTAATGCATGAACTTATAAAAAATTACATTGCACCTGTCTTTGAAATTCCTTCACTGATGGATTCAGCAGTAGTCTCCATTAATCATTCAAACAAATTAGCCATAACCACTGATTCCTACACTGTCTCTCCCATATTCTTTCCAGGTGGTAACATTGGAGAATTAGCAATAAATGGTACTGTGAATGATCTTGCCGTTGTCGGTGCCATACCTCTTTATTTAACAGTAGGTTTTATTCTTGAGGAAGGGTTTCCAATATCTGACTTTGAAAAAATTTTGAAAAGTATTGCTGAATCAGCAAAAAAAGCAGAGGTAAAAATAGTTGCAGGAGATACAAAGGTTGTTGATAAAGGAAAGGGAGATGGAATTTTTATAAATACTTCAGGAGTTGGAGTTTTACCTGAAGGAGTTGAACTTTCGCCTCTTAAGATAGAAGTTGGTGATAAGGTTATAATAAGCGGATCTGTTGGCAATCATGGTATTGCTGTGATGAGTGAAAGAAATGGTTTTGTCTTTGAGCCTCCAGTTTTAAGTGACACAAGAGCTTTAAATGGTTTAATTTCAGAAATACTGAAAGAGTTTGCTCCCTATGTGAAAGTAATGCGTGATCCAACACGAGGTGGGGTGGCAACAACTCTAAAAGAGCTTGCCCTTGACTCGGGTAAAGATATTCTAATCTATGAAAATGCAATTCCTATTCATGATACAGTACGGGGAGCATGTGAACTACTGGGACTTGATCCTCTTTATGTTGCAAATGAAGGTATTTTTATTGCCATTGTAAAATCAGAAGTAGCAGAAGAGATGCTGCAACTTATGAAAAAACATCCCTTTGGCTTAGAATCTGCCATAATAGGTGAAGTAACGGGACCAGGAGGCAAAGTATTACTTAAAACATATATTGGAGGCACAAGAATAGTTGATATGCTTCCAGGAGAGCAGTTACCGAGAATATGTTGAAATTTAAGGAGGGATTAAAATTGTTCAAAAATTTTTTATTGTTTATTTTGTCAATAATTTTTTTTACTGTGTCAGCAGAGGCAGAGGAAAATAAATTTTTTGTTGACAAAGTTGTAGCTGTAGTTAACAGAGAAGTGATTACATGGAGCGAACTCTACAAATTTATGGAGTTCAATGCAAAGGATGAAATTAAAGCTCTAAATCCTGATGAAAAATTTAAGTACTTCAAAGCCCATGAGGAAGAATTCCTTGAAAAACTAATTGATACAAAACTTCAGATTGAAGAAGCAGAAAAATATGGAATTTTTGTCTCTGATAGTGAGATAGAGGGAGCAATAAATGAAATAAAGAGAAAATACAACCTCACTGACGAAGGTTTCATGGAAACTCTTAAAAAAGAGGGTATGAGTCTTAGTGATTACAAAAAAATGCTCAAAGAACAGATAATAATCGGGAGAGCATTGAACTCACTTGTAAGAAGCAAAATTGTTGTTACCGATTCAGAAATCAATGGATACATCTCAGCTCATCCTGAGTTAGTTTGCGATGATGAAGGATACTATGTTAGTCAGATATTTATCAAAAAAAGAGAAAGTTCTGAGGAGTTAAAAGACAAAATAAATGAAGTGTATAAAAGACTTATTCAGGGTGAGTCTTTTAGCAAAGTTGCCTCTCAACTTAGTGAGGATATATCAGCTAAGTCTGGAGGAGCAATTGGGCTTTTGAAAAAGGGTGAAATTGCTAAAGAACTATCTAATCTTTTTTCAAAGATGAATGTAGGACAAATAAGTGAACCAATGATGACAGACAGGGGAGTGTTTATATTTAAACTTGACGGAGTTTGTTTCAGAAAAGACTCAACAGAACTTATAAACTATGTTAAAGGCCTTTTAGAAGAGGAAAGATTCAAAAAAGAATATAAGCTCTGGACGAGAGGACTTCGTCAGAGAGCTTATATTGAAATTATGGATTAGACTATGATGAAGAGACTACAAAAAATTCTTGCCGAATTTGGGATTGCTTCCCGCAGAAAAGCAGAGGAATTAATTAAAGAAGGAAGGGTTACTGTAAATGGTCAAGTTGCTCAGCTTGGACAGAAAGCTGATCCTGAAAAAGACTATATCAAAGTTGATGGAAAACTTCTAATTAAACCAGAACCCAAAGTTTATTATGCCTTTCATAAACCAAGAAAGGTTATAACTTCACTTATAGATCCTCAAGGAAGACCTACGATAAAAGATTTTCTTAAAGGAATAAAATTTCGGGTTTATCCTGTTGGTAGACTTGATTATGACTCTGAAGGACTGTTACTTCTTACTAATGATGGGGAATTTGCTTACAAAATAATGCATCCGAGTGCCAAGATAGAGAAAACCTACTTGGTAAAAGTTGATGGAATAATAGAGCCTGAAACAATTGAAAAACTCAGAAAAGGTATAAAAATTGATGGTAAACTTGCTGTTCCTGTAAGTGTTCACTTTGTTAGAAAACTTAAAGCTAATTCATGGATAAAAATAACTCTTCATGAAGGTAGAAAGCGTCAGATTCGTAAGATGTTACAAAGAGTTGGTCATCCTGTAATTAGACTCATAAGAATTTCTATTGATGGAGTCAAACTTGAAGGTCTTAAACCTGGCCAGTACCGAGTTTTGACAAAAGAAGAATTAGAGGAATTAAAAGAAAAAGCAGGATTAATCAAAAAATCTCGAAAATAAAATCCATTTCAACCGAAGCATCAAGAGGAAGGCTACAGACACCTACTGCCACCCGACAGTGTTTTCCTCTTTCACCGAATATCTTTACTAAAAGTTCAGAGGCAGGATTAAGAACAATATGCTGCTCTGTAAAATTTTCTGATGAGGCTACATATCCTGTAATCTTTATACATTTCTTTACTCTTTCAAGACTTCCCAAATAATCTTTTACAATTGCCAGAGCATTTATAACAACTTGCAGTGCTTCATCTGATGCCTCTGCAACTGAAATATCTTTACCAACTTTCCCCTTTCTTATAAGCTTTCCATCCCTGAAAGGAAGAATTCCACTTAAGAATAAAAGATTTTCTGAAAGTTGAGCAACTGTATAGGCACCAACAGGTTTTATTGGCTGAGGAAGTACTATTCCACAATCTTTCAACTTTTCCTCAATCATAGTGGTATAATTTTAACATGTCCTACAAAGTTAAGACAAAACCTGAAGATTTTATAGTTAAAGAGATAAGTTCAATACCTTTGAGACAGAAGGGTCAATACAATGTTTTTCTTCTAAAAAAAACAGGATGGAATACTGTTGATTTACTAAAAAAAATTGCCCATAAATTGAAAATTCCATTTAACAACATCTCCTATGGAGGAAAAAAAGACAGACATGGCATTACAGAACAGTTCATAACAATAAAAAACTTTTATCGAAAAATTAATCTGAAGGAGGATCACTTTGAACTTATCCATCTGGGTTTTTCAGTTCAACCAATGACGCCTCAATTAATTGAGGGTAATGCATTTAAAATAACCGTAAGAGCTCTCTCGGAAAAAATGATTGATTTAATCAAAAAGACTATAGAAAAAATTAAAATCCATGGATTCGTAAACTACTTTGATGACCAGCGTTTTGGAAGCTTTGATCCAAAACAAGGATTTATTGCTGAAAAAATACTTAAAGGTCATTACAATGGAGCGCTTAAAATATATCTTACTCACATATATCCTGAGGATAAAAAATTAGCAAAGGAGAGAAAAAGAAAGATCTTTGAAAACTGGGGTAACTGGAGTATCTGCCTCAGTTTAGCGAAGACAAAGTTTGAAAAGTTTACATTCAGCTATCTTATAGAAAATCCTAAAGATTATCTATTACCTTTACAGAAAATTACCAAAGAAGAAATGTCAATGTTTTTTTCAGCCTATCAAAGTTTCATATGGAATGAAACTGTAAAAAGACTTATTAAAAATCTGCTTCCCGATAAAAATTTACTCTATCATAAAGGGATTACAGGAGACTATATCTTTTTTGATGAAATTGATAAACAAAATTTTGCATATCTTAAGACTCTGCAAATTCCTTTAGCCTCATCAAAAGCAAAAATCTCAGATGCTACCGTTGAGAGAATATATAATGAAATTCTCAATGAAAGACAAATAAGACCTGCCCAGTTTAATCTTAAAAAGATAAGACAGGCATTCTTTAAATCAACTCAAAGGGCAGTCATTGTTATTCCAAAAATAAACTATAAAATTGAAGATGATGAAATTTATCAGGGGAAAAAGAAACTTCTTCTTGAATTTGTTCTTCCAAGAGGCTCATACGCAACAATGGTTATTAAGAGAATCTTTGCAAAAAATAAGTAGGAGGTCCTATGCCATATTTTGTTGTTCATGAACATCATGCAAAAAGACTTCATTTTGATCTAAGACTTGAAAAAGATGGAGTTCTTAAATCATGGGCAATTCCTAAAGGTCCTTCGATGAATCCACAGGACAAACGTCTTGCAATTCAAGTCGAAGATCATGCGCTTGAGTACGGCAATTTTGAGGGTATCATACCTGAAGGACAGTATGGTGCAGGAGAGGTATATATCTGGGATAAGGGAAACTACACCACAGTAAAAGGCTCTCTTGAAGAGGGACAGTGGGAGATTTTTATGGAAGGTGAAATCTTAAAGGGAAATTTTGTTTTACTGAAACTTAAAGGAAAAGCTGATGAGTGGCTTTTTATCAAGAAAAAAGACAAATATGCTGACTATAACTTTAAGCTGAAACTCAGATCTCCCTGAATAGAATCTGTAATTCATCAACTGTTACATTATATTTTTTCTTGCAGAAGTAACATTCAACCTCAACTGTTTCACCTTCTTCAATCATTTTTTGAATTTCCTCTTTACCGAGAGTAATAATTGCATTTATGACTCTTTCTTTTGAACATGGACAAAAGTATGAAACTGAACCTCTATGGAGAACTTCTATTGGAAGTCCTACAACTTCTTCAAGTATTTTAAGGCAATCCATTCCCTGAAGTATCATTGATGATGCCGGTTGAACAGTAGAAAGCTTTCTTTCCAGGAAATCAATTATCTCAGGCTTTGTATCTGGCATTGTCTGAATCATGAATCCACCGGCAGCTTTAACTGAGTTGTCTGTGTCCACATAAACTCCGAGAGATACTGCTGAAGGAATCTGTTCAGAAACATTGAGATAATAGGCAAGATCCTTAGCAATTTCGCCTGTTTGAAGTTCCACACTACTTTGATAATACTCCTTTAAACCAAGATCTCTAATTACATTTAGAAAGCCTTTACCAATTGCTCTTCCAACATCAATTTTCTCATTCTTCAATCCCATGTAAATATGAGGTCTTTTTACATATGCACGAACTCTATATAGAAAATCTGCTTCAGCTACAACCTCTTTAAGAGGTCCTTCCCCCTTTATCTGAATCATTACTCTTTGCCTATCTTTCAGTGTTGATGCAAGAAGAAGACTTCCAGCAATAACTCTTCCCATGGCAGCAGTTGCAGTAGGCCAGGTATCATGAATTTTTCTCGCATACTCAACTGTTTCTGTGCATACTGTTGCCACAACAAAAACATGCTCATCCTTTATTAATCCCTTTACAACTTCATCCATCTAAAAAAACCTCCACTGTTTGATTTTTCTCTAATTTTAAAGCGTTAACTGCATTCCCCATGTAAATAAATATCTCAATAAATCCATCACTGTTTATCACTGCTGCAGGCTTATAAGGAGATTGAGAATAAAAACTTACTATTGGAAGTGTCATATCCTTTACTTTAACCTCTCTTACCTTTTTGTCTTTCGGTCTGATATTTGTTATTGCATTTCCGAATCTATC
Source organism: Thermodesulfovibrio aggregans (assembly GCF_001514535.1). Lineage (NCBI taxonomy): Bacteria > Pseudomonadati > Nitrospirota > Thermodesulfovibrionia > Thermodesulfovibrionales > Thermodesulfovibrionaceae > Thermodesulfovibrio > Thermodesulfovibrio aggregans. Next base: position 98,980 of record NZ_BCNO01000003.1, read on the forward strand.
AATATAGATTATCTTGCCAATGATTCTGTCACTGAGTTCCTTAATCTCATAAAGAGTTTTGCATAGTTTAATATCTTTAACTGGACTTCCAAATTCGCTTAAACCAATACCTTTTGAAAGCCATGCAGATACAGGTGCAAAAACATCTCTTCCCTGAAAAGTTGAAGTTTTTGCTATAAAATATCTTTTATTTTCAATGGAAACAGCATCAAAGGGCTCTTTAAGCACATAGCTTAAAATACCATTGTCTGGTGCAACAAAGTAGTGTCCCTGAGATTTAACTATTAGAGCTCTTCTCTGAGAACCAACTTCTGGATCAACAACTGCTACATGTATACTTCCTTTAGGAAAGTATTTAAAACTCTCATTCAGAACAAATGCGGCATCCTCAACTGCCTGAGGTTCAATTTCGTGTGTAATATCAACTATCTTTGCATCTGGATTAATACTTAGAATAACTCCCTTCATCTGAGCAACAAAAGAGTCTTTTAGACCGAAGTCTGTTAAAATTGTAATTATTTTACTGGATGAAACTTCCGATGAGTTCATTTATATCTTTTATGTTTTCTTCAATCAAAAACTGTTTAATTCCTTCAATTATCTCAACTGTTGCCCTCGGATTTATAAAGTTAGCTGTTCCAATCTGGATAGCTTTTGCTCCGACGATTAAAAACTGTAAAGCATCCTCTGCACTTACAATACCTCCTATTCCAATGACAGGAATTTTTACAGCCTGTACGGTTTCCCAAACTGCTCTTAATGCTATAGGCTTTATTGCAGGACCTGATAGACCTCCAGTAGGAGTTCCTAACATGCTTTTACGGGTTTTTATGTCAATAACCATCGCAGGAATCGTATTAATAAGAGAGACAGCATCTGCTCCTTCATCTTCGCAAATCTTTGCCATTAAGGCAATATCCGTAACCTGTGGAGAAAGTTTAACTATTAAAGTCTTTTTAGTGACTGCCCTAACCTCTTTCACTGCCTTTCTAAGAAGTTCTGGCTCTAATCCCATTTTTCTCCATTCAGTTGTTTTATTAGGACATGATACATTCATCTCGAGAGCATGAACATCTTCTAAAGAATCAAGTAAATAGGCTATCTCAATATATTCATCAAGATTTTCACCGAAAAAGTTAACTATTATGTTTGTTTTATACTTTCTGAGAAATGGGAGTTTTTCATTCTTAAAAGCTTCAAAACCAATGTTCTGAAGCCCTATTGAATTTATCATTCCACATGCAGTTTCATAAATTCTTGGTGGAGGATTACCCTGCTTCGGTCTTAATGAAAGCCCTTTGACAACAACTCCACCTAAAAGATTAAGATCAACAAATTGTGAATACTCAAGACCATATCCAAAAGTGCCAGAAGCTGTCAGTACAGGATTTTTAAATGTAAGATTTCCTATTTTAACTTCTAAAGAAGGTATCATAACAGAAGTTCCCTAATATCAAAAACAGGTCCATCAGTGCAGACTCTTTTAAACCCCTCTTTTGTCTCTATTACACAGCCAAGGCAAGCTCCTACTCCGCAAGCCATTCTCTCCTCTGTAGCTACATAGCACACCTGAGATTCTTTTACCACTTTTTTAAGTTCCTTAAGCATTACCATAGGTCCGCAAGCATAGATAGGTAAGGATAGATTTTTACATTTTTCTTTAACTAACTCTGTAACAATACCCTTGTAAGTGTATGGGCATTCCATTTCAGTCGATATGTACATTTCTTTTGTAATTTCTCTCAATTCATCGTAAAAGAGTATCTCCCTTTCTTCTCTCACTCCATAAAAGAGATAGGCTCTCTTTGGAAATCTTTTCATAAGATAATAGACTGAAGCAAGACCAATACCGCCTGCAATCACTATAAAATCACCTTGGGGAAAGGGATACCATCTTCCAAAAGGACCTGACAAAGTTATGTAGTCGTCTTTTTTAAAGGTGCTGAGAATCCTTGTTCCCTTCCCTTTTACCCTGTACAAAAACTTTATTTCACCTGAAACATGGTCAAATATGCTAAAAGGTCTTGAAAGCAGAGGATCAAGTCTTTGATTTAGCTTTAAAAGGCAAAACTGTCCTGGTTTTGATTGAATCTCATCAGGAGATTCAACGCAAAGTAAATAGATATCCTTTGTTAGTTGTTCGTTTTTAATTATTTTTGCCCTAAATAGCTTATTCAAAGCTTATTGATATGATTTCGTAGTTAATTACTCTTGCAGGAGCTTTTATTGTGACCTGATCACCAACTTCTTTACCTATAAGAGCTTTTCCTACTGGCGAAGTAATTGAAATTTTTCCATTTTTTACATCTGCCTCTTCAGGACCAACAAGATGAAACTCTTTTTCTTCTCCTGTATCAATGTCAACAACTCTTACCTTTGCACCGAAAGCAACTTTATCCTGATTTATTTTTGCTGGATCAATCACATAAGCACGGGAAAGCTTTGCCTGAAGTTCCTGAATTCTTCCTTCAATAAATGATTGCTTTTCCCTTGCTGCATGATATTCTGCATTTTCTGATAAATCTCCATGAGCCCTTGCTTCTGCAATTGCCTTTATTATTGCAGGGCGCTCAACTTTTATAAGTCTATCAAGCTCTTCTTTCAGTTTTTCGTATCCTTCAGGTGTCATTGGAATTCTATCCATCTTTAGTCTCCTCGCCTCCTTTTTTCATCTCATGCATTATTTAATTTAGCAGAATTTTAGCTTTTCAGTAAAGTTATAATGACTTCTTATTAAACTTACCATGATCCACCACCCCCACCTCCTCCACCACCTCCAGAAAATCCTCCACCTCCGCTACCACTTCCTGAAGACCGAGGCGCAGAGGAAAGTATTTGAGTTGCTTCACTTGTAAAGGTATTAATAGCATAAGCAAAAGAAGAAGGGGAAAAGCTTCCTTTACCATAATACCAATTTGGTGGCTCTGTAAATAATCCTTCAAAGGCAGTTGCCCATTTTTCAGCTTCTCCAAAGGCAATTGCAAAGGGAAGGTTTCTCTCAAAAACCTCAGGTATTTTTTCAGGTGGGAAAAGCTTTTCTATAACACTTTTCTCAACTCTACTTATAAACTCCTCATAACCTTTAAGATATTCCTTCATTTGAGTTCCTTTAGAAGTCTTTCTTGGCATGAATTGACCTACTATAAAAAGAGAAATGGCAGTAACTATACCTGAGACCAAAAGAGGAAAGGGAGGAGTAACTTGCGATGCACCAAAAGCAATGCTGAGAAAGATTGTTAAGATGAATACGATGATAGCAAATAGGGCATATTTATTTTTAACGCTCATTGGATTTTCTGTAAAAAATCCCTTCCTTGTTAAACTTGAAAAAGCTGATTTTGTAATTCCAGGTATGAATCTGTAAAACTTCTTTTTAAGCTCAGATAGTTTACGCATCTTTCTTCCTTCAAAAATGGCATTAAGAATTTTAAGGTCAAAATCTTTTGACTGTATCTCACTATCTAAATCCTTAATCTTTTCAAAAATATAATCCCTTCTCTTACCCAAAAGAAATCCTTTCTCTTCAGTTTCTGTGATTTTTATATAACCTCTTCTTGCCAGATCTATAATCTCTGCTACAATATCTCGTGTATCTGTTTTTTCATCAATTAAAGTACCTGCCTCAAGAGGAGTCATATCCTCAGGCGGCTCATACTGAACCTGTACTACTCCTCTTCCTCCAACATCTCTACCTTTTCTATACCATAGCCAATATAAAAATATAAAAAGTGATGGAATATAAACAGCCACATAAATCCATGGATTTTTCCACCATGGAGGACCTGTCTGTATTGGTATAAGACCAGCAGGCCAGCCAACAGCTATGGTCATTCCTTCATGGGGAGAAAGAGATCTTGTAAGAATAAAAGTTAGTTGATTTCCCTCTTTCCTGACTCTACAGTCCTTCCCTATACTGCCAAAGGCACCAGTATAGCAGGCATATTGAAGAGAGGGATTATCAAAGGGAAGATAAACTGTTGTAATTCCTGATTTAATTGGAACTGCCCATCCTGTTCCAATTGAATTCCAGTATAACTCGTCAATGTTGCCAAGACTGTAAAGGGCATATTTTACTTTATAACGAATAACATAATTCTGTATACCACTTACATAAGTTTTCGGATCACCTATCCGAATTCTGAGATTATTACCCCAACTAGAAATATTAATTACATAAGGATTGAATCTCTCATCAGTAACTGAAATTTCCTTAATTTCAATTTTATGCTTTTTACCACTTGGATCAATAAAATCTATAGGAATATCCCTGTATATACCATGTTTATTTTCATAAGCAAAATCAACGGTTATTCTTTCGGTGATTTTAAGGTCTCCATTGGTCTCGACTTTTATATCTACATCATAGTTATTTATTAACCAGCAATAGCCATTTGAAATGAAAAGGAAAAAAACAAATAGGCACAAAAAAATATTCTTTCTCACAACTTTACCTCAAAACTTTACCTGAGGTACAGCTCTTTGCTCTTCCTCTGTCTCAAAGAATATCTTGGGAGAAAATCCTAAAGGTCCTGCAATTAAATTATTGGGGAATACTGAAATTGCCGTATTATAATCTCTTACTACTGCATTAAAATATCTTCTTGCCTGACTTATTGTCTCCTCAATGCGGGCAAGCTCATCTTGAAGTTTTTGGAAATTAGCACTTGCCTTAAGATCAGGATAGTTTTCTGCTAAAGCAAATAACTGTCTAAGTGCTCTTGTGAGCATGTTTTCTGCTTCTATTTTTTCTTGAGGTGAAGTTGCTGATGTGGCAACATTTCTTAATTTTACAACTTCTTCAAGAGTCTTTCTCTCGTGCGAGGCATAGCCTTTTACAGTCTCTACAAGATTTGGAATAAGGTCATGTCTTCTTTTTAGCTGTACATCAACATCAGCCCATGCTTGTTCAGTCAGAATACGTAGCTTAACTAAGCGATTGTAGATTAAGATTAACCATGCAATTATTAATAAAACAATAAGCAAAGCAATAAGGTAAAACATTCTGTCCTCCCCTGAATTTTTCTATAACAAATATTACCTTGTAAAACAAAAACTGTCAAATAAAATCTACATCCCTTACTTTCGTCACAGGATATTTTCTACAATAACCATTGCTACAGTGTAGTTTTTTTCATGGGAGAGGGATACAAGAATTCTTTTATTCACTCCATTTATTTTTATCTCCGGTGAGCCGTCGGAGTTATTTTTTAATTCAATTTGTTTAAGGCTCAAACCTGAAGGTTTTTTAAGTGCTTTAATCACTGCTTCTTTTACAGCAAAACGAGCTGCCAGATGAGGGAAAGGATTTGAATGGCTGAAACTATAGGATATTTCTTCCTCAGTGAAAATCCTATTTAAAAATTTTTCTCCAAATTTTTCATAAATTTTTCTTATTCTTTCTACTGAAACAATATCAACTCCAACTCCTTCAATCATGGTACTGCCCAGCTTTTTGGTATGAATATTTTTTCAAAAGTATAAAGTGCGTATCTGTCTGTCATTCCTGCAATAAAATCACATATTTTTCTGTGAAGTTCCTGTTCTGAAAGTCCTTGAGCATCAATTATATGAGGATTTTCAAGATAGTAATTGTAAAGATTCTCAAGTATTTTTTTTGCCTTCTCAGACTCCTGTATAACTCGCTCATTGTAATAAACTTTTTCGAAGAGAAAATCTCTAAACTCATAAACCATTTCTTCCATCTCTGAAGACATGGAAATTCTTGTATAGTCTTCTCTTATTGTGGTAAAAATCACATCTCTCACCATTCTATCAATTCGTGTTGAGTGTCTTTCTCCAAAAAACTTTAAAAACTTCTCTGGAATGTCCCTTTTTTTTATAATTCCTGCTCTCAATGCATCATCAATATCATGATTGAGATAGGCAATTATATCTCCTATTCTTACAATCTGACCTTCAAGAGTAGTTGGCTCATCACTTAAGATTTTTCCCTTACCCTTTGAATGCTTGAGTATTCCATCTCTCACTTCAAATGTGAGATTAAGTCCTTCTCCATTTTTCTCAAGAACATCAACCACTCTTAAACTCTGCTCATAGTGCTCAAAACCTCCTGGATGAAGTTGTCTCAGTATTGCCTCGCCAGCATGCCCAAAAGGAGTATGTCCAAGATCATGTCCAAGGGCTATAGCTTCTGTAAGGTCTTCATTCAGTCCTAATGCCCTTGCAATTGTTCTTGATATTTGAGAAACTTCAAGTACATGTGTTAGTCGGGTTCTGTAGTGATCACCCTGAGGAGAAAAGAAAACTTGGGTTTTATGCTTTAATCTGCGAAAAGCCTTGCTGTGAATTATTCTATCTCTGTCACGCTGAAAAGGAGTTCTTATATCATCTTCCTGTTCAGGTCTAAGTCTTCCCTTTGTTTGAGAGCTTAAACAGGCTTTTGGATGGAGAACTTTGCTCTCTAACTCCTGATACTGCTGTCTAATATTCATAGTTCTAATACTCAGAACTAAAAAAAACCTGTTCTAAAGCCTTTCCAAGCAGAGGTATCTCTCTTTCCTGAATTGTTCTTGCATCAAGAACAAAAGAGTCATCCTTTATTCTTCCAATGACTGGAGGTTGAGTGTATCTCAGCCTTTTTGCCAATTCTTCTGGTTGAGCTGTCTTGATTGCTACAACATAGGTTTTAACTCCTGCTTCAGGAAGAGAACCTCCTCCTGGCATTGATAAATCCTCTTTCAAATTTGCCTCAATCCCTTTGTTTTTAAGCATTTTCATTATTCTAACTGCCCTTTTTCTGATTTTTTCTGGAGGTTCAAGAATCATGCGAAGAGTGGGAATTTTTTCAATAGCTTCTTTTTCATCAAGATAAAGCATTAAAGTTGCCTCAAGAGCTGAAAGAGTGAGTTTGTCAACTCTTAAAGCACGCATTAGAGGATTTTTTGATATTTTTTCAACGAACATAGATTTACCGATTATAAATCCAGCCTGAGTTCCTCCAAGAAGTTTATCTCCACTAAAAGTAACAATATCTGGACCTTCATTTATTACTTCCTGAACTGAAGGTTCTTCATAAAATCCATACTTTTTTAAATCAATGAAACATCCGCTACCAAGGTCAACCATTACTGGAATGCCTTTGTTTTTTCCGAGTTCGCATAACCGTCTTATTGAGACCTCTTCTGTAAATCCAATGATTTTAAAATTTGACCTATGAACCTTCATAAGAAGTGCGGTGTTTTCAGTTATTGCATTTTCATAATCACTTAAGCGAGTTTTGTTTGTTGTTCCAACTTCCTTTAAAATCGCACCTGATTGAGCCATAACATCAGGAATTCTAAAAGAGCCACCTATCTCAACAAGTTCACCGCGCGAGACTATCACCTCTTTTCCATGAGCAAGTGTATTAAGAGTGAGAAAAACAGCAGCAGCATTGTTGTTTACTACAATAGCTGACTCTACATTCACGATTCTTTTAACTGCCTCAACAATGTGGGTATATCTCTTTCCTCTTTTACCTTTTTCAAGGTCATACTCAAGATTTGAGTAACTTTGAGCAATCTCGACCATATGTCTTATTGCTTCCTCTGGAAGTATTGCTCTACCAAGATTGGTATGAATCACCACTCCTGTTGCGTTTATGACAGGTTTAAGAGAGTATCTTTTGCTTATCTGCCTTTTTATCTCTTCAACAATACTTTCTTCATCAATAACTGAAAACTTTTCATTTAAAAGTTTCAATCTTAATCTATCAAGAACTTTCCTTACGGATTCACGAACCTGAGAGTATGAGTATTCAGTAATAAGGGCTTTTATCTTTTCATTCTTTAAAATCCTGTCAACTGACGGAATATTTCTCAAAAGATTGACTTTTTCCAGATCCATCTTATGTGTTCGTCTATTCTTTTAATTTCTCTTCAATCTTGGAAATCCTCAGATTCATCTCATTTATTGTAGATTTTAGATTTTCAAGATCCTGTCTTGTTGCCAGATTCATTCCCTGAATTGCTTTCTCAATCATCTCTTTAAAGTTTTCCTTAAAGCTTTCTTTTGCCTCTTCAGATTTAGAAATAAATTCATTAACTATTTTTGCTGCCTCAGATTCACTCATCTTCCCTCTCTTTACAAGATCATTAAGAAAATCCTTAAGTACTTCTTGCATCCCCAGACAGGCAAAGATCATGTTTTTGAATATATCCTGCAATGCCATTCCTTACTCCTCCTTATCACTTTTTTATAAGTTGATAAAATATCTCGACTGCTTTATCAATGCTTTCACCATCAGGGCATCCACCCTGAGCAGAATCAGCTCTTCCTCCACCTTTGCCCCCAACAGCCTGAGTTATCTCTTTTAAAAGTTTTCCAGCATCATATGTATTTGTAGCATCTTTTGTAACTGAAAGAACTAAAACTCCCTGTCCATCAGTTTTTGAGGCAAGTAAAATAACTGCTGGATGTAGTTTCTCTCTGATTTTGTCTGAAATTATTCTTAAAGATTTAATATCAACACCTTCAAGTTTTACTGCCAGAGCTTTAACTCCATCTATCTCTTTAGCCTGCTTAATATAATCATCAATACTGAGGCTGAAAAGTTTTTCCTTCAGTGTTTCAACTTCCTGTTGCTTTAGTTTTAATTCATTGATGACTTTTTCTACTGCTTTAACCGGGTCTGCTGATTTAAGAATCTGAGAAATCTCTCTTATCTGCTCCCTTTGTCTGTTGGCATACTCAAAGGCATACATGCCTGTGAGAGCTTCTACTCTTCTTATTCCCGATGCAACAGAGCCTTCTGAGGTAATATAGAAACTTCCGATCTCACCGGTAGCTCTGCAGTGAGTACCGCCACAGAGTTCTTTACTGAATCCAAGAATTTTTACAACTCTTACAGTATCTTCATACTTATCTTCAAAGAGAGCTATAACTCCCTCATTTAGTGCCTCATCAAGGGATTTTATCTCTACTGTAACAGGCAGATTTTCAACTATTTTTTCGTTAACAATGGTCTCAATTTCCCGTATCTCATCTTCAGTTAAAGCTTCAAAATGTGTAAAGTCAAAACGAAGTCTGTCAGGTGCAACAAGACTGCCAGCCTGTTTTACATGTTCTCCAAGAACAGCTCTTAAAGCACTATGCAGAAGATGAGTGGCTGTATGATTTCTTGCAATTGCTTTTCTTCTTTCTATGTCAATTTTCGCAAAAACACTGTCACCTTCTTTTAAGTTTCCTTCAATTACTCTTACTTTATGACAATGAACTCCTGCTATTTTTTTTGTATCAAAGACCTCTGCTTTACCTGAATTTGAAATTATTATTCCTGTGTCTCCTATCTGTCCACCAGATTCAGCATAAAAAGGAGTTTCATAGATAAAAATCTCTCCCTCTTCGTCTTTTTCGAGTGTTTTAACAATTTTTTTATCTTTTACAATTGCATAAATAGTTGTTTGTACTTCGTAGTCAGTATAACCTGTGAATCTAAATTTTTCTGGAGCAAGCTCTAACTCTCTATATACTTCATCCATTCCTACTTCCTGAGCTTTTAAGGCTGCCCTGGCACGCTCACGCTGTTTATTAAGCTCACGGTGAAAACCTATCTCATCAAGTTCCAACTCAGAGTCCCTTACCATTTCTCTTATCAAATCAATCGGTAAACCAAAGGTATCATATAGTCTAAAAATCTCTTCTCCGGGAAAGACATTTGAACCTGATTTCTTAATATTGTTAACAGCTTCATCAAAGATCTGCTGAGCTCTCTCAAGAGTTTTGATAAATCTCTCTTCTTCTATTTTTATGACTTTTTCAATTCTTTTTCTTTCAGAGACAATTTCAGGATATACTGCCCCTAAGGTTTCACTAACAGGCTCAACAAATCTATAAAAAGTAACACCATCATACTCAAGTAGCTTAATATGTCTTAGTGCCCTTCTTATGATTCTTCTTAAAACATAGCCTCTTCCTTCATTTGATGGGATAAGTCCTTCAGCTATCAAAAATGTGGAAGCTCTTATGTGATCTGCAATAACTTTTATTGATATATCTGTTTTTCTTTCTTTACCATAGTTAACATTTAGTACTGAACAAATCTTTGAAATAATCGGCTCAAAGAGATCTGTGTCAAAATTTGTTTTCTTCCCTTGCAAAACTGCTGTAATTCTCTCCAATCCCATACCTGTATCAATGCTTGGTTTTGGCAGAGGAGTCAGAGTTCCATCTTCATCTTTGTTGTATTGCATAAAAACAAGATTCCAGAGCTCAAGAAATCTATCACAGTCACATCCAACAGAGCAATCTGCTCTACCACATCCAAAATCTTGCCCTTGATCAATTATTATCTCTGAACAGGGTCCGCAAGGACCAGTGTCTCCCATCTGCCAGAAGTTATCCTTTTCACCAAGCCTAACTATTCTTTCCGTTGGAATTCCAATTTCTTTTTCCCAGATATGAGCAGCCTCATCATCTTCTCTGTAAACTGAAACCCAGAGTTTTTCCTTTGGAAGTTTGAAGTGTTCTGTTAAAAGTTTCCAGGCAAAAAATATTGCCTCTCTCTTAAAGTAATCACCGAAGGAGAAATTACCGAGCATCTCAAAAAAAGTATGATGTCTTGCAGTGAATCCAACATTTTCAAGGTCACTGTGCTTTCCACCTGCACGCATACATTTCTGACAGGTTGTAGCTCTACTGTAAGGCCTTTGTTCTTCTCCGAGGAAAACTTTTTTAAATTGAACCATTCCTGCATTTGTAAATAACAATGAAGGATCGTCCTTAGGAATCAGCGGAGAACTTTTCACAAGTTCATGACCGTTGTTGACAAAGTAATCCAGAAAGAGACTCCTTATTTCAGAACTCTTCATCTATTACTCCTCACTTATTATTCTCTGTTCATTGCTAATTATATAAGTAAGCTTACCATCAACAAAAATAAGCCTTGATTTCAAGAGTCCTAAAGATGAGGAATAAATCCATTCCTCTCTTGGCTTTCCTTTCTCAGGAGTAAGAACCCTTACAGAGGAAGGATTACCCCATGACAGTCTTACCTGTTCCTTTGTCATTCCAAGTGCTATTTCTCCCTTTGCAATTTTCTCCTGAATATCTGGTGGATAATTTTTAATCTCATCATAAGTATATCTGACGCCCTGAGAGGCACATCCAAAAATAAATAATACAATAATTAAGGTGATTATAATTCTCATGCTCAATCCTCCCTGAAAATTTTATCCTCAGGAGACTCAATGTCTCCTAAACTGTCATTTATACATTTATTTACAGTCTCCCATGAAAAGCCTCTTCTGAGAAGATATCCTGCTATTTTAGCCTTTTTTTTGTTAAATGAGTTATTTTTAATTAAATGAAGTTTTCTCTGAATCAGTTTTTTAGCTATGGCGAGTTCATCTATTTGAGGAATACTCTCAATCAATTCTTTGTCAATACCCTTTCTTACAAGATAGTTTTTTAACCCCATAGTTCCAAGAAATCTATCTTCTGCGAGTTTTTCCGCCTTCTGGATAAATTTAGTGTCATCTATGAATCCATTTTGCTTTAGATATTTAACTACTTCATCAATCTCTGTGTCCGAAAATCCTTTTCTATGAAGTCTATTTCTTAACTCAGCCTCTGTTCTATCTTTTTTAGTGATTAACATTAATGCATATTTCAGTGTTTCACTGTTCTGCTTTTTCACCTTCCATGACCTTTGGTTTCAATCCATAGGCATCCAGAACCTTGGAGTAAATTTCATTAAAAATCTCCGGATGAGTTTTTAGATACTCTTTAGCATTCTCTCTTCCTTGAGCAAATCTCGTTCCGTTGTAGTTATACCACGCACCCGATTTTTCTATAATTCCCTTTTCTACAGCAAGATCAAGAATCTCACCGGTTTTTGATATTCCCTCATTAAAGTAGATGTCAAAGTGAGCCTCTTTAAATGGGGGTGCCACCTTATTTTTTACAATCTTTACCCTTACTCTACCACCTGTTGTTTCCTGTCCTTCCTTCAATACATCTGTTTTTCTTATGTCTAATCTCATTGAAGCATAAAACTTAAGTGCTGTTCCTCCAGGTGTTGTCTCGGGATTTCCGAACATTACACCAATTTTCTGCCTCAGTTGATTTATAAATATCACAACTGTATGCGACTTTGATATAGCTGCAGTGAGCTTTCTCAATGCCTGACTCATAAGCCTTGCCTGAAGACCTGGAAGACTGTCTCCCATTTCTCCCTCTATTTCTGCTTTTGGAACAAGTGCAGCCACTGAATCAATTACAATGATATCTACAGCTCCGCTTCTTACAAGTGTTTCTGTCACCTCTAAAGCCTGCTCACCTGTGTCAGGCTGGCTTATTAGTAAATTCTCAACATCAACTCCCAATTTTGAAGCATAATTAACATCAAGAGCATGCTCTGCATCTATAAAAGCTGCAATACCACCAAGTTTCTGAGCTTCTGCAATGGCATGAAGAGCAAGAGTTGTTTTCCCTGATGATTCGGGACCAAATATTTCTATTACTCTTCCACGGGGATATCCTCCTACACCGGTTGCTATATCTAAAGAAATTGAACCTGTTGGAATTACACTTATTCCTTCTGCCTGTGCTTTTGTTCCAAGACGCATTATAGCGCCTTTGCCAAAATTCCTCTCAATCTGGGATATGGCTACTTCCAATGCTTTTAATTTTTCCTTATTCATAAAACACCTCTTAAAGCTTTTATTTATTATACCATTAATTTATTTAAGCAAAGGAAACATCTCAAGAACCGAATAAATTGAGCCTTTTGGAGTTAATGTGCTTTTCATTAAAGCAAACTCTTTAACCTGAAACTCAAAATATCTGGGATGGTCAGAGAATTTTTTCGAAATTTTTTCAAAAAAGTACTTTCCATTCCTTTGATTCTTTACTCTTGCTAAAGTTATATGAGGCTTAAACTCTCTTTCTTCTCTTTGAAAACCAAGGCAGGAAAGTTCCTCATCAATCCTTTTTGCTAATAGCTTGAGTGTATCTGAATTTTCTGTCCCTATCCATATAACCCTTGGTTTGACTCTGTCTGGAAAAACTCCAGGATGTGTAGTTTTTATTTTAAAATTAGAAAACTCACCTGCAACAACTCTTAATACATTGATTAAATGGGGTATAACTTTTTCCTCAACCTCACCAAGAAATTTTAATGTAATATGAAAGTTTTCTTTCTGAACAACATTGATTCCTTCCATTGGTAGTTGAAATTTGGTAAGTTCTGCAAGAAACTCTCTAACTTCCATTGGAAGTTCTATTGCTAAAAAAAGACGCATAAAATATCATACCAGAAGAAAGATTCTTATTAAAAGATTGCTTATGAATCCTGCCAACAAATCATCAATCATAATACCTAATCCACCGCCAATTCTTTCAGCCTGCCTTATCGGAGGAGGTTTGATTATATCAAAAAATCTAAAAATCAAAAATCCTGCAAGCAAAATTTTCCAGTCCATTGGAAGAAAAATGACTGCTGTAAGACAACCTACAAACTCATCTATAACTATCCAGTTAGGGTCTTTAACTTTATAATGTTTTGCCAACATTTCTGAAGAAACTATTCCTACAAACAAAGCAACTATGAGTATTGCCAATAAAATCATATTGTCAGGTTTAAAAATCAATAAAAAAGTAATTACAAATGCAGAAGCCATTGTGCCTGGTGCAACAGGAAAATATCCAATAAAAAAAACAGTAGCAATAATCTTGGAAAGCATTAAAGTCTTCACTGTTCTATTATGCTTTGCAAAATTAGTTTAGTCAAGAATATGGACATAATTGAATTGTTCCTGAAAAATAGGTTACACTTCATTATAATTTAAGATTTTAGGGGGACAAGATGGATACAGCATTGGTAGTAAGTGAGAAAAAAACAGGTAAAGATTCAAAAATTCTTCAACTTGTTACATTTACTCTTGGTGGAGAGGAGTACGCAGTTGACATTCTTAAGGTTCAAGAAATAAATAGAATGAAGGAAATAACAAGAGTTCCCAATGCTCCATACTATGTTGAAGGAGTCATAAATCTCCGTGGAAAAGTAATTCCCGTGGTTAGTCTTAGAAAAAAATTCGGTCTTCCCGAGGAAGAGGAAACTTCAAAACAGAGAATTATGATTATGGATATTCAGGGTATTACTATTGGACTTATAGTGGACTCTGTTTCTGAAGTTTTAAGAATATCCACTGATATAGTAGAACCACCACCTCCAATGACCTATTCTGTGAGCTCAGAATTTATTTGGGGGATTGCAAAACTTGAAGACAGACTTATTATACTTCTTGATATGGATAGACTTATTGGCAAAGAAGAAAGCGCAGGAATGGTCGAAGCTGCCGAAAAAGTGGCTATTGAATAATAGAGTTCCAATATTTTTTTCGGTGCTGTCTTCCTCCTCTCCAGCGGGGCTTCATGTTTTCATCACGAAACAAGTAAATTTTACCTGTTGATATATTGTGAATTGCCCTTGCAATTAAGAAAAGTTCTCCTTTTTTTGAAAAAAACTTTGAACCATGGACTACTACTTCATCTCCCATATTTAAATTTATTTTTTCCTGTTCAATATACCATCCAGGCGCTGTAATAACATGATAAATTCTGTCATTCTTTACAATGCCAATAACTACAGGTCCATGGTTTCTCTGGATAACTTCAGCAATTTTTCCCTTAATGGCAATTTCTGTGTTTGGGTCATAACTTTCCTCAAATTCTTGAGACCATGAAGAAGTAGTCAGGGTTATTAAAAAAATCATTATGAATACACTCCATTTCATCATTTTAATCCTTAAGAAGGGGGCTTGAGCCCCCTTAATTTTTACCATCCACAGATTCTTCTGATGTTTAATCCTTTTTTACCACCCGGAGCATAGGGAAGCCCCATTTCATAAGCCTTCTTGTGCATTTCAACTCTTAAGTTTGCTCTTTCCTGTTCTTTCTGTTTAATAGCATTCCAGTCTGGATTTGGTTGTGCCCACAGGGTAAGAAGTTCACCTCTCAGTTGTAGATCTTTCTGGTAAAGTGGCTGAACTTCTTTACAGTACTGCTGTGCCTTGGCTGGATCAACTCCTATCGGATACTGTGGACCCATTCCTTTCTGAGCAAAAGAAACACCGGCAAATACTGTTAATGCAGCTATCAATGTAAACACTGTTAAAAACTTTTTCATTTCTCATACCTCCTTAAATAAAATTAATAAGAGAGGCAAAGCCCCTCTTATTTTACCAGCATCTTCCACAATTTCCAAAGCCGTGCATTCTGCCAAATCCATGACCATATCCAAAGCCGTATTCCTGTGCCTTTTTCTGCATTTCTACTCTAAGTTGTGTCAGTTCCTGTTCTTTCTTTGTGATTGCATTCCAGTCTGGATTGGGCTGTGCATAAAGCTGTGCAAGCTCTCCTCTTATCTGAAGCATCTTCTGTCTGAGTGAGGCTGTGTCAGTGTAAAATTTTTGAGCTTTTTCAGGGTCAACACTACCATAACCAGGACAGTTGTAACCGTATCCACCATAACCAGGTCCTGCACCTTTCCATGCATAAGATGTTGCACCAATCAAAGCAACTGCAAAAAGAGCAACCAGAGCTATTATAAATGTTTTCTTCATCCTCCTTCACCTCCTTTTCTGTTTTTTATTTACTTAAATATCAATTTATATGCCAGAACTGAAATATATTGATTTTATTAGATTTTATAGGGAATGGTTGATAAATATTGTCTTTAGTTATGCAAAATTTGCATTAATTTTTGCAAAATTTGCAAAGTTCATTAGTAATATAAGCAAAATCCTCTATTGAAAGTTCTTCTGCTCTTTTCATGGGATTTATGCCGATTTTAGTTAAAAATTCTTTAGGCTCATCAATAACTGATTTTAAAGAGTTGGCTATCATTTTTCTTCGCTGACCAAAGGCTGATTTAACAATTTTAAAAAACATTTTTTCATCAGCTACTTTTACAGCTGGATGGAGTCTTCTGTCCATCTTTATCACTGCCGATTCAACCTCTGGTGGAGGACTGAAAAATTTCGGAGGAATATAAAACTTTATTTCAGGTACTGTCCAGTATTGAACAATAATACTCAGAGCAGAGTATTCTTTTGAACCTGGCTTTGCAACAATTCTTTGAGCAACCTCTTTCTGAATCGTTAAAGTCATTGAAACAAGATTCTGAGCTTCAATTAACCTAAAAATTATAGGCTTTGTAATGTAATAGGGGATATTTGCCACTACTTTGAAGTTTCCAATTTCTTCGTAATGGAACTTCAACGCATTTTGATTTATGAGTTTTAAATTTTCCCTTTGAGCAAATCTCTCCTTTAAAATTTTAAAAAGAGCAGGATCAATCTCAATTGCTATAACCTCTTTTGCATGCTGAATCAAGAACTCTGTTAAGTCTCCCATCCCTGCTCCAATTTCAACAACTCTATCATGGAAGGTTATTTCTGATGCTTTAATAATTCGTTGAAGAATTTCAGGATTTCTTAAAAAATGTTGCCCGAGTTTTTTACCCATTTAGAAGTTTTAATTTCTCTATACTAATTTTTAAAGTTCTGTCCTTGTAGTAAACAACAATTTTAGAAGGCATTAAAAGAGAAGTTCTGTCGTCAGCTTGAATTTTTTTAAAATCATCATAAATTATTAAAATTTTCTGATTTTCAAAAACAAAAGACTGGCTTAATGGCATGAATCCATTTTTATCCAAAAAAACTGTTCTTTCATCACTCTTTTCTTTTAAAATAAATTTTTCTCCCTCTTCTTTAATCTCAAACTCACCAATCCACCACATAAAGCCTTTTCTTATACCAGTTAAAATTTGCTTTGCCCTGTCATTTTCAATTAATAAATTTGATGAGACTTCCTCATCCTTTTGGTAAACCTCACCAACAGGAAAGCCCATGTAGTAAACACGAAGAAGTGTTTCATCTTTGTTAATTTTAAGGAAAGCATCACCATTAAGCTGTTTTCCTTTGCTTTCATAATCAATAACCAGAGAACCTTCTATACCCTGATAGTTTTGCATTTTCCTTATGAAATCCTGCACATCTTCAGCATAAAACTCTTTTATAACTTCAACTCTTTTTTCTGCACAACCGTAAATAAGAAAAATAAACAAACTAACTGCAAATAATCTCAAGAAGTTCATTTATTGAGCTCACTCCTTTTATGTTTAAGTTATAGTTTTCCTTAATCCTTTCAAAATTACCTTTAGGAATAATTGCCTGATTCATACCTATTCGGTATGCTTCTTTCAGTCTTAATTCAGGCTGGCTGATAGCACGTACTTCACCACTTAATCCGACTTCACCAAAAATTACAGTTCTCTCTGGTAAAGGTATATCTCTAAATGAGGAAACTATTGCTGAAATTACAGCTAAATCTGAAGCAGGTTCTGTAATTTTAAGTCCTCCCACAACATTTACAAATATATCTGCACCTGCGAGATTTACTCTGCCTCGCTTCTCAAGCACAGCAATCAAAAGATTTACCCTATTATAATCAACTCCAATAAAGTTTCTTCTTGGCATACCAAATTGGGTGGGCGCAACAAGTGCCTGTATCTCAGTTAGAATCGCCCTTGTTCCTTCAATGGTTGCTGTAATAGCTGAGCCACTAGAGGCTCCATGCTCAGAGAGAAAAATTAAGGAAGGATTCTCAACCTCTGTAAGCCCCTGAGAAGTCATCTCAAATACGCCTATTTCATTTGTAGGTCCAAAACGATTTTTTACGCTTCTTAAGATTCTGTATGCATACCCTCTATCGCCTTCAAAATAAAGAACTGTATCAACAAGATGCTCAAGCACACGGGGTCCTGCAATTGCTCCTTCTTTTGTTACATGACCTATAAGAAAAACGGCAGTTCCAGTTGTCTTTGCAAAATTCATAAGCTTTGTAGCAGTCTCTCTAATTTGAGTTACAGAGCCTGGTGCTGAAACTGCCTCTTCTGTATAGACTGTTTGAATTGAATCAACAATTAATACGACTGGCTGAATCTCCTTTGCACATTCAAGAATTCTCTCAACAAGAGTTTCACTTAGAAGTAAAATTTCATCTGAAGCTATTCCAAGTCTTTCCGCTCTTAACTTTATTTGAGTTAGAGATTCTTCCCCTGAAACATAAAGGACCTTACCATAATTTATTGATAGATTATAAGATGTTTGCAGTAGCAATGTTGATTTTCCAATTCCAGGGTCTCCTCCAATAAGAATAAGAGAGCCTTTGACAACTCCACCACCAAGAACCCTGTCAAGCTCAGCAATTCCAGTTGAAAACCTATCTGATAAAGTAACTTCAATTAAACTTATGGAGACAGGTTGAACGATTTCTGATAAAACTTTTTTTTCAGCCTTTGTTTCCTCTACAGTTTCCTCAACAAAGCTATTCCAGGCACCACAGTCAGGACATCGGCCAGTCCATTTGGGTGATATATATCCGCAACTCTGGCATTGAAAAACTCTCTTTAGCTTTACCTTCATCCATTAATGATAATTTATTTTGCTATAAATAAACAATTATCATAACCATCAAACCTGTTATAGCACACATGAGTAAAACAGGAACTAAAACGGCTTTTATAAACTGTGCTTCCTCTTTTCCTCCAACACCAATTGTAGCAGCAGCATTTGTAATCTTGGAAGGAGTTATTGCAGAAGCTATTCCGCCACCAACTGCATGGGCTGCATAGATCCACATAAAGGCATTTGCTCCAACTGTTGAAAGAGTTGCTTCCCATTGAATTTTTGCAAAAAGAACATTTGATGCTGTCTCACTTCCACCAACAAATGCTCCAAACAAACCAAGAAATGGGGCAATAAATGGATAGGCAGGTCCGAAAACATTAGCAAGAGTTATTCCGATAATTCTGTCCATGTTGTACTGAGCAAAATACTGGGATGGAACAAGTTTTCCATTTACAACCTCCATTGCAGACCATGCCATAATAAATGCAACAGCAAAGAAGAGAGAGTATGCAAGAAATGGTCCCCAGATTCTTGTTATCCAGAGTTTGAAAACATTTTTTAGTTGTTTGCCTGTTGGCTTTAGTATAAATATTGAAATAAAGGAAACAACCATAATCCAGAACCAGACATTTCCAAGAATGTTAAGGTCTTCTTTTTTATCGGCAATAACTCTGATTACTTCTGTTTGTCCAAGCATGTTTTCCAGATTCATTTTTATTGATGGAATATTTACGATGAGAGATATTATTACAAGCAAAATAAAAGGCAGGCAGGCTTTAAAAATTTCTTTATTAAAAGGGATTGTTGCTTTATTGTTATGTTTTTTATAAATAAAATAAACTGTTATCATTGTTAATAATCCTGATATAATTCCTATTATCTCTACGGGAAGAATTCTGAATCCAGCGATTACTAAAGCAGAACCTGATAGAACAAGTCCTGAAATAAGGGCTGCTTTCCAGTTTTTCTTTATAGCTTCTTTACCACCCACAACTTTTAACATTAAAAAGGCAAAAATTATGGATATAACAGGTAAAAGAACTGTTACTTTAAAAGTATAATCCCATATAAATTCATTAAGAGAATCAATGCCTGGAGGCTTGATACCAAATGCCATTGCTACTTTTGAAGGCAGTGTTAAAGGAATCGTAAATAGAGCGAACGAAGTAAGAGGATCATAACAGAGTATGCTTACACCAATGGCTGCAATGGGAGAAAAACCCAGCAATAGAAAAATTGGTGGAAACATCGCAGGAGTTACCATACCAAGAGATGTACTTAATGAACCAAATCCCATTCCGATAAAAAGAGTTTGCTCTTCTTTATTACTTGCAATTCCTTTTACATACTCAATAATTTTCTTTAATGCTCCTGTTTCTCTCATTAAAAATATCAAAAACATCGTAAAAACAACAGCGAGCGAGATACCAAATGCTTTAATAACTCCTGTTAATGTAGCTCCTAATACGACATTCAATGGAGTTTTAAAGTAGTAAACTGCTACAATTACTGCAAGAATCCATCCTATCACAGAAACGAAACTTCCTGAACGATAAAAAACAAGCATACCTATTAAAACAACGAGAATTGGAAAAATAGATAATAAAAAGTCCATGCCTACCTCCCGTTCTATAATTAAAAAAAGTTTAATATTTTAAATAATTTTTCACTATAAAAATCAATCGTGGTATAATTTTTAAGTATACAAAAAACAGGAGGATTTATGAATCGCACCCTATTAGCTATTTTAAAAATTCTTGCAAAGGAAAATAAGATAATTGGTTCAAAAGAAATTGCAAAAAAATTAAAAATGTACGGCGTAAATTTGTCAGAAAGAACTGTTAGATATCACCTAAAAATTCTTGATGAAAGAGGACTTACAAAAGTTTTTGGAAAAGAAGGCAGAATTATAACTGAAAAAGGCAGACAGGAACTTGAGTCTGCAAGTACAGTTGAGAAAGTCGGATTTATAATAAACAAAATTGAAACTCTGAGTTATCTCTCTGATTTTGATATAGATTCCTGTAAAGGTAAAATTATTGTAAATCTTAGCTATATTCCAAAAAACAAGCTCAAAAAAGCTTTCCAAGCGATGGAGTATGTTTTTAACTCTCCATTTGTAATGAGCAACAAGATCCTTTTTATTGAAGAAGACAATAACAATATTGTTGTCCCTGATAATCATGTTTGTTTAGGAACAGTATGTAGTGTCGCTTTAAATGCTATTTTATTAAAACATGGAATACCTGTTATTTCAAGATTTGGAGGTGTTCTTGAGATAAGAGATGGACAGCCTTACAGATTTAATGCTCTTATAAGCTACGATGGAACATCACTTGATCCCTTAGAAATATTCATAAGAGGTAAAATGACCGATGTTTCAGGGGCTATCAAAAACGGCTACGGAAGAGTTCTTGCAAGCTTTAGAGAGATTCCAACAGTTTGTTTAGAGAAAGTTAAAGAGATTTACTCAGAAATGCAGAAAAAAGGATTCCAGGGGATTCTCATGTTTGGGCAACCAAATCAGCCTCTACTTGATATTCCTGTTGGAATAGATCGGATTGGTATTATAGTTGTAGGAGGATTAAACCCTGTTGCTGCAATTGAAGAGACCGGAATTAAAACATATACTTCAGCCATTTCCACTCTTTATGATTATCAAGCAATGGTTGATTTTAAAGAAATTAGTGACAACTTGAAATAATGCAAATAATAACCACTCATCTTAACGCTGATTTTGATGCTCTTGCATCCTGTATGGCGGCAAAAAAGCTTTATCCAGAGGCAGTTGTTGTTCTACCAGGCTCAATGGAAAAGAAAGTTAAACTTTTTTTTGAAAGTTTTAAACCATTTGAAGTAAAAAAATTAAAAGAAATTGATTTAGATGAAGTAAAAACTTTGATAATTGTTGATACAAGAAGTAGACAAAGAATTGGAGAAGTCGCTCAATTATTGAAAAAACCAATAAAAGTTCATCTCTATGATCATCATCCTAAAGGAGAAGACGATATAAAGGCAGACTTTGAAATAACAGAGCAAATTGGTGCACTAGCATCACTTTTTACAGAAATTTTTCGTAAAAAAAATATTACAATAACTCCTCTTGAAGCCACTCTCATGTGCCTCGGGATTTATGAGGAAACTGGATATCTTCTTTTTCCATCAACTACTGAAAGAGACGTTCTTGCTGTTGCATATTTGCTTAAAAAAGGTGCAAATTTAAATATAGTATCTCAATTTCTCAAAGAAGAACTTTCCCGACAAGAAGTATCTCTACTTAATGAACTTCTCAATTCCTTGCAGGAACATTTAATCAATGGAATAAGAATTAACATCGGGCATGCTGTAAAAGAAGAACCTCAGGATATATCTCACATTGCCCATAAAGTAATGGATATAGTTGATACAGATGCTCTTTTTCTACTCATTGAAATGGAAGATAAAATTCTAATAATTGGAAGAAGTAATACTCCGCAGGTAGATGTAGGTCTTATTTTAAGTGAATTTGGAGGAGGCGGACACTGGGCAGCAGGCAGTGCAACTTTAAAAGAACAGCCTGTAAATTTATTGATTGATGAACTTGTCAAAGTAATAAAACAAAACATAAAACCTGAAAAAGTTGCCAGAGATCTAATGACAACTCCTGTAATTTCCATACAATGGGATAAACCAATAAAAGAAGTGGAAAAAATAATGACAAAATATGGTATCAATGCTATGCCTGTAATTAAAGACAATAAATACATTGGAATAATAACAAGAGGTGTTGTTGAAAAAGCAATCTTTCATGGACTTAAACAATCAAGAGTTGGAGATTTTGCCACAACAGATGCTTATACTGCAGAAGAGGACACTCCAATATGGGAAATAGAAAAAAATATGGTTGAACTTAATCAGAGATTTGTTCCAATTTTGAAAGATGATGAGGTTGTTGGAGTTATTACCAGAACTGATATACTGCGCAATTTATATGAAGAACTAATCAAAAAATTAAAGATTTCACAACCTGCGGAAACTGAGGAATCAAAAAAAAATGTAGCGAAATTAATAAAAGAGTTTTTCTCTCAGGAAATCTATGAAATTCTTATTACTGCTGGAAAGCTTGCTGAAGAAATGGGATATGGAGCTTATCTGGTAGGGGGGTCAGTAAGAGATCTTCTCATGAGAAGACCAAGCCCTGATATAGATATTGTAGTTGAAGGGGATGGTATAGCTTTTGCCAATGAACTTGCAAAAAAAATAGACGGTAAAGTAACCCCTCATCCAAGATTTGCCACTGCCAAAATTTTAAAAGAAATAAAGAAAAATGGTGAAATACAAAGTTTTCACATAGATATCGCAACTGCAAGAACAGAATACTATGAATCACCAGCATCTCTACCAAAAGTTGAAACTTCCTCTATTAAAAAAGACTTATACAGAAGAGACTTTACGATAAATGCTCTTGCTGTCAAACTGAATTTAAAGGACTTTGGTTTGCTCATTGATTTCTTTGGCGGGCAAAGAGATATTAAGGAAAAAAAAATAAAAGTGCTTCATAACTTAAGTTTTGTGGAAGATCCTACAAGAGCTATAAGAGCTATAAGATTTTCAGAAAAGTTAGAATTTAAAATATCAAAACACACCGAAAACCTAATAAAGCTCGCAGTGAAAATGAATATCTTTGAAAAACTTAAAGGACCAAGACTATACGAAGAAATCATCTTACTTTTAAAGGAGACACTACCTCATCAATCAATAAAACGGCTTGCAGATTATGGTTTACTTAGAGTGTTTCATCCTTCATTAGATGAAAAAAAACTTTTATCAGATCTTGCAAAAGCCTATGAAACTGTTCAGGGGATTGAGATTCTTTTTTTGCGGGAAAAATATAGAAAAGAACTCATCTATTTAATGGTCATACTGTGGAATTTGAAAGAAAATGAAAGGCACGAGTTTCTTCAAAAAATATGCGTACCTGAAAATATAAAAAAAGAAGTTATTGAAAACATCTCTTTAGCTGAGAAAGCTCTACAGAACTTACCCTCTGAAGAATTTCCTGCAGAAATATATAAACTTTTAAATAACTTAAATTTAGAAACAATAATTTTGATGATGATCTATGCAAAGGAGCAGCAAAAGAAAGCTATTTCTCTTTATCTTACAAAACTGAAAGAAATAAAACCATTGTTAAGAGGGGAGGATTTGAAAAACCTCGGAATTCCACCAGGACCTGCCTATAAAAAAATTTTTGATGAAATATTAAAAGAAAAACTTCATGGCAGCCTCCTTTCAAAGGAAGAGGAAATAGAGTTTGCAAAAAAATTTGTAAAATGAAAAAATTTATATGTTATTATTAAATTGATGACATCAATTAGTCTTGAAGAAATAAAAAAGATAATTAAAACTGAATTGCCATCAATTCTAAAAACAGATCCCTCTTTTCGAAAATTTATTCTTCAGATAACAAAATCCCATTATCCTCCGAAGAAAAAAACAGAAGACAGAATAGAGCAACTTTATCAACAGATTTTACAGATGCAAGAACAGTCTGAGAAAAGATGGCAGGAATGGATAAAAAGATATGATCAAACTCAGGCTGAATGGAACAAAAAATGGGAAGAGTATGAAAAAAGATGGCAGGAGTGGAACAAAAAATGGGAGGAAAATGAAAAAAGATGGAAAGAAAACCAGCAAAAGTGGGAAGAATGGATAAAAAAATATGATCAAACTCAAGCTGAGTGGAACAAAAAATGGGAAGAGTATGAAAAAAGATGGAAAGAAAACCAGCAAAAGTGGGAAGAATGGATAAAAAGATATGATCAAACTCAGGCTGAGTGGAACAAAAAATGGGAAGAAAATGAGAAAAGATGGAAAGAAAACCAGCAAAAATGGGAAGAATGGATAAAAAGATATGATCAAACTCAAGCTGAGTGGAACAAAAAATGGGAAGAAAACCAAAAAACAATAAATGAAATCCTTAAAAGATTAGAAAAAATTGACAGAAGACATCTTTATACAATTGGCGCTCTTGGAGCCAGATGGGGACTTTACTCTGAAGAGTCTTTTCGTAATGGACTGAAAGCAATAATTGAAGACTCTTTCGGTGTGGAAGTTATGAGATATGTTGACTACGATCGCGATGGAGAAGTATTCGGGCATCCCGACCAGATAGAACTTGACTTAATAATCAGAAATGGGATGGTAATTGCCTGTGAAATAAAATCCTCCATAAGCAAATCTGATATGTATTCCTTATGGAGAAAGAAAGAATTTTATGAGAAAAAACATCAGAGAAAAGTTGATAGAGTTATTGTTATTTCGCCAATGGTTGATCCTCGTGCAAAACCTGTAGCAGAAAAACTTGGAATCGAAATTTACACTCATTCAGATGAATTCATAGAAAATGAACAAAAAAGCTTAAACGATTAGAATTTCATAAAATCATTTAATGCTTCATCTACGAACAACCCTTTTTAATAAATTTTCACTTTTTGTTAAAATACATACCATCTATGATTACAGGAAAAACAAAAATAATAGGAATATTTGGGGATCCAGTTGAACATACCCTTTCTCCCATAATTCATAATGAAGCCTTTAAGTATCTCGGACTTGACTACTGTTATGTACCATTTCATGTGAAAAAGAAAGATTTAAAAAATGCTATCATTGCAATCAAAGCCTTAAATATAAAGGGAGTAAATATCACAGTCCCACATAAAGAAGCAGTAATTCAATATCTTGATGAAATTTCAGATGAGGCTAAATACATTGGAGCAGTTAACACAATTTTAAATAATGAAGGAATCCTGAAAGGTTTCAATACAGATGCACAGGGTTTTATTTTATCCCTTAAAGAAGAAAGTATATTAATTAAAGAAAAAAACATTTTGATTCTTGGTGCTGGCGGTGCTGCAAAGGCTATTGTTTACGGAATATTAAAAGAGGGTGGTAAAGTTTACATTTACAACAGAACCCTATCAAAGGCATTGGAAATAAAAGAAAAATTTGCTAATTTAGGATTTATAGAGGTCATACCACACATTGAGCAATCTATTAATGAAAAAGTTGATATCATAGTGAATGCTACTTCTCTTGGATTAAAAAAGGATGACCCTTTACCTATCAATCCAGCATTTCTATTGTCAAAGCATATTTACTATGATATTGTTTATCCTGAGACTCTTTTAATGAATGAAGCAAAAAAAATTGGATGTAAGGTTGTAGGAGGTATTGGAATGCTTCTGTGGCAGGCTGTAGAGGCTTTCAAAATTTGGACTGAAGTTGAACCTCCAGTTGACGTCATAAAAAAAACTCTAAATAAGGTATTGACAAAATATTAATTTTTTAGTATAAAACTAAGAAACAATGCTTGGGATAGAAATAGAAACTTCCTCTATTAAAGTTGCCTATATAGGTAAAAAGTATGAACTTACTGAATGGGAAATTTTTGAAGTTCCAGAAGGAGCAATTGGACCTGAAGGCATAATTGATTTCGACAGTGTTATAAATACACTCCTCAAAATTCCTCCAAAATTTAATATGAAAAATCCAAAAGCAGCCTTTGCAATCTCAGGCCCAGCCTATACAGCAGTAAGAGTAATTCAAGTTCCTTATATAGATAAAGAAGAAATTGCTTTGAATCTCCCTTTTGAACTTGACAAACATATACCTTTTAATGTGAAGGAAGTATACTTCGACTTTCACATTCTGGAAAAATTAAAAAAAGAAAACTCAACAGAAGTCCTTGTAGCAGTTGCAACTAAGCAAATAATTAATGAATATGTTAACATTTTTGAAAAAGCAGGTATAATTCCTCAGGTGGTAGACGTGGGAGCTTTAGCTCTTTATAACGTCTATGAATTTAATTACAAAGAGCCCGAGCCTACATTAATTGTAAATGTGGGAGAGAATTTCATTAACTTTGTCATCGCTCAAGATAATAAACCTCTCTACATAAGAGATAGCACAATTGCTTTAAATATAGACATTCAAAAAGCACAAGATGAAGAGATAAGGAATTTTGCAGATGATGTTTCCGCAGAAATTTACAGGCAAATTGAATACGTTAAATCCTTTTTACCGGAAAAACCCGTAAAAAAAATCTATCTTACAGGTTTTCCAGTAATTTATCCAACTTTTATTTCATCAGTTGAAGAAAGACTTGACCAGGAAATATTTATATTTGATCCCTTTAAAAAAATCAAAATAAACAAAAAAATTTCAGCCAAAATGCAAAAATATTTACATATATCTTCCATATCAATTGGATTAGCTCTAAGGGGAACGGAGAAGATAAAATGATAAAAATAAATCTATTACCAGAAAGAAAGGTTAAGAAAGAGAGAAAGAAGGTTGAAATAAAATTATCTGGGGAAATCGGTAAAAAACTTGCAATTCCTATAGTTATAACTTTAGTTATTCTCTTAGCTATTTTTGCCTATTGTGAAAGTACAAAATCCTCTCTTGAAAAACAGATTGATGAACAAAAAAAGAAATTGGAATTGCTTCAGAAAAAAATACAAGAAGTTAAAAAATTTGAAGCAATGAACAAGGATATTGAAGAAAAAACAAAATTAATTGAAAACCTCAAGAAAATGCAGTCTGCGCCTGTTAGCATTCTTAGTATAGTTGTTAAAAAACTTCCAGATGGAGTATGGCTTACAGGACTTAGTTTTAACGATGTAGTTACAGTTGAAGGAATGGGGTTTTCAAACTTGAATGTTGTTCAGTTTGTTGAAAATCTTAAAGCAACTCAGGAGTTACAAGATGTTTATCTTGTAGAATCCCAACAAACTGAGTTTGAAAAACAGAATGTTTATAAATTTACTTTAAAATTTAAATTGAAGGTATAAGATGGATTGGGAAAAACTTTCAAAAACCAACCGAATTTTATTAATGATTTTACCACCCATTGTTTTAATTGTACTTTTCAGCTCTATATATATGTTGCCAACCCTTGATAATATTAAAAAACTAAAAAATGACCAAAAAAATATTCAGGAAGACATAGAAAAAGCAAATATAATTGTCAGTAAATATGAAGACTTAAAGGCTTTAAATGAAAAACTGCAGAAAAAAATGGAGTTTTTAAAAACACTGCTTCCTAAAGAAACAGAGGTTACTGATGTTCTAAAAATGGTCTCCCAAATAGGACTCAATAAAGGTCTTGTCGTGACTTCATGGAAACCAAAGGAAAAAACAGTACATTCATCAAATGAAATTTATGAAATTCCTGTAGAAGTTGGTATGAAAGGTAAATATCATACATTTGGAACATTTTTCGCCGATATTACAAGAATAGAAAGAATCGTTAATATAAAAAAGATGGAAATAAAAAAGGGTGACAAAGATCCAACAATGTTAAATGCGAATTTGACTGCTGTTACTTATTCACTGATACCTGAAGAAGAAAAGAAAAAAATACAACAAAAGAAAAAGTAATGGAAAGAAAGAGAATTTTAATCATAGTCGGAGTTTTTTTACTAATTACGCTACTTGTAGTTAGTTACTTTTTACTCAACAAAACAGAGAAACCTCAACAGATACTTACAACCACTCAAAAAAAACAACCAGTTCAGGTAGTTGAACCTACCATAGTATTTCCTACATATACCTATGATGCTCAACAAATGAGGGATCCCTTTGTCCCTCTAATTTTAAAAAGAGATGAAAGAAAAAAAGGAGTATCACCTCTTGAAAGTTATGAAATAGAAGAATTAAAGCTTACAGGAATTGCGATTGACAAAAAAGGAGCTTTTGCACTTCTTCAAGCAACAGATGGAAGATTTTATATTGTAAGAGAAAACGATAGAATAGGATATAGCGGAGGCAAGGTAGTGAAAATCTTAAAAGATGGCATCAAAATCATAGAAAACAATAAAGTTAAATATTTAAAACTCAGGCCGGAGGAAGAAAAATGATAAATATAATTGTTTTTATTTTAATGTTTTTATTTATTTCCGTAAATACTGTTTTTGCAGGTGAGGTCATCAACGTAATACCTGAAGGAGATACTTTAAAAATAAAGCTCACAGAAAAAACTGAGTTCACTCTTCTTCCAAGTGAGGATCCATTTAAAATAAAAATAGAACTTAAAAATACAAAACCTGGAATCTTAGATAAAAAAATATTTTTCAGAGAAGGTATAGTAAGTGAAATCTCAGCTCAGGCAAAAGACAACAATACAGAACTATTACTCCTTATAAGTGAACCTGCAAAAGCTGAAATAGCAATGGAAAATGGCATAATGACAATTTCCTTTAACTCTACCCCTGCCAAACCATCTAAAACAGTAAAAATTATTGAAATGGCAATGGATAAAAATGATGAAGGCTTTGAAATATCAATTCAGGCAGATGATGAACTTCCTGTGCCTTCGGTAAGTAAGATTGACGACTATATAAATGTAAGTTTTCATGGAGTAAGTTTTGAAGCAGAAACTCAGGATATTCCTGTTTCTGTAAAAAGAGAAGGAGATGAACTCACATTGAGCTTCTTCTTTGGAAAAGATTTTAATGCTGAATCTGTTTATCTTGGTGATGAAGTAATCATTAATGTAAAAAGAGCTAAAAAACCACAGGTTGTTACATCAGAGGAAAAAAAAGTTACTGAATCCCCCATGCCTAAAATAGATACTGAAAAAACTGTTTCTCTTGACTTACAGGATGCTGACATAGTAGGAGTTTTCAGACTTCTTGGAGATATTGGAGGATACAATATTGTCATACATCCTGAGGTAAAAGGTAAAATTACTGTTAAACTTATAAATGTTCCCTGGATCCAGGCTCTTGATGTAATATGTAAAACCTTTCAACTTGAAAAAACTTTTGATGGAAACATAATTAGAGTTGCTCCAGTTAAAGTCTTTCAGGAGGAAAAAAAGCTTGAAGCTGAGACAAAAGATCTTTTCAAAAAGGCAGAAGATGAGCAAATTCGTATCTTTGTTTTAAAATACGCATCGGTGGATAAAGTAAAAAGCACCATAGAGTCAGCAAAAATTCTTTCACCAAAAGGTAACATATCAACTGATGAAAGAACCAGAACAGTAATTGTGAGAGATATTCCATCAGTACTTAATCAAGTGACTTCTCTTATTCAGGATCTCGACAAACCTACAAGACAAATACTTCTTGAAGCGAGAATTATAGAAATATCAAGTAGTTTTGCTAAAGCTCTCGGTTTTGAATGGGGTATTGCATGGAGACCTCCTGATACAAGAACAACAATAGGTGGTTCATTAGGAGGCAATGTACCGGGTGGAAGTACTCCATTGGCAATAAATTTACCTGCATCATCAGGTACACAGGCACCAACAACAGCTTTTACTATTGGTTATCTTAATGCGTCCAGAACTTTTGCTCTTGATTTAAGAATTTCAGCACTTCAACAATCAGGCAAGGGTAAAGTCATCTCAAATCCAAAGGTTATCACTCTTGATAATCAGAAGGCAAAAATAGTTCAAGGAGCAAGCATTCCCTATGGAGAAAAAGATGTTCAGAGTGGTCAAATATCAACAAAATTTAAAGATGTTGCTATAACTGTTGAGGCGACACCTCATCTTATTGATGATAAATCAATGCTTCTTGATGTAAACATTATAAAAGAGGATCTTGTTGAGTTTGTAAACATTGGCGGTGTCTATGCTCCAAGAACTCAAAAAATAGAGGGAAATACAAAGGTTTCTCTCAGAGATGGTGAAACTTTAGTTATTGGTGGAATTTACAAAAAAACAGATACAACAACAGAATCTAAGGTTCCAGGGCTTGGAGATATTCCTCTGGTTGGTGAATTATTCAAAAGTCGTGGTAGAGATGAGAGCCTTTATGAGGTTATGATCTTTATAACACCAAGGATAATGCATTATGAATAATGAGGATTTTACTTATAGAAGATGATAGAGTTTTGGGAGAGACACTTAAAGACTATCTCAAGATACATGAGATAGAGACAGTATGGGTTTGGGACGAAAGACAACTTCCAAAGTTAATTACAAAGTACGAGTTTGATGTATTGGTTATTGATTTAATCCTCAATTTTGTTCCAGGCGAAGAAATAATCGCTAAGTTAAGACAGGCAGGCATTGAAACCCCAATTTTAGTAATCACTGCTAAGAAAACTTTAGATGACAAAGAAAAATGTTTCTTAAAAGGGGCAGACGATTATCTTACAAAACCTTTTGATTTTAAAGAATTTTTATTGAGGGTCAAAGCATTAAGTAGAAGAAAGCACATGTCAACAATTGTCAATATTGGCGATTTAACTGTAAACATAGATGCTAAAACAATTTACAGAGGCGGTGAAGAAGTCAAGATTTCAAAAAAAGCATGGCAACTGCTTGAACTTCTTCTAAAAAATAGAGGAGAAATTGTTAGCCAAGAAACCATTCTCAACTATGTATGGCCCGGGAAAAATGTTGGTGATGAAGTTGTAAGAGCTTATATTAAAGAACTGAGAAAAATACTTCCACCTGACAGCATAATAACATATCCAGGAAGGGGATACAGGCTCAGTTGAAGTTTCAGATTAAGATAATCATAATTTTTTCTACCGTGTTAGCTTTAATTCTTTTTTATTTAAACACAGTTGTAATTAGTTTTATGGACTCTCTCAAAGAAGAATATATTTTTTTTAGTAACAAAAGATTTATTGAACAAAAGTTTCAGGAATATGTAAAAGATGTTCTGCTTTGGGAATTCTTGCTTGTTTTGAGTTTAATGCTGATTTTATATAAAATCATAGACAGAATGCTTAAACAGGAAAGAGATTACAGAGATTTTTTAGAACTGATTCTTTTGACTATCTCCCACAAATTTGGCAATTTTTTAGCAACGCATAAAGGCAACATAGAGATTTTAAAAATCCGATATGATGAGAGAGCTATCCAGAGACTTGAGAAAAGTTATAACTACATTCAGAATGACTTTCAGAAGATTTTAGAAACTATAAGACATTTCAAAGACCTTTCATCCAGCAAAGACAGAGTTAATTTAAAAGAAGTTATAGAGAGAAATCTTTCAATGTTTGAAATCAATAATAGAAAGTTGATATTGAATCTTAAGGATGTCTCTATTTATACAAACAGGCAGATAATAGAAAACATTGTCTATTCACTCATTGAGAATGCAATTAAATATTCCAGTGAAAAAATCCATATAAGGTTGTCCAAAAATAGTGTGGCAATAATAAACGATATTTCTGAAAAACAAAAAGGCTCTGGTGTTGGATTGAAAATCACAGAAGCACTTGCGAAAAAACAGAGATTTAAACTAAAATACAGGGCAAAGGAAAATAGATTTATGGCTCTTTTAAAATTCACATGATTTTCACGCTAATTTATAAATTTTTGTTTATAATTTAAACAGAGGTTTCCTTTGGAAACCTGAATAAGTTTTAGGAGGTAAAATTATGAAACTTTTAAGGGAACAGAAAGGATTCACACTGATTGAGCTGCTAATCGTCATTGCAATTATTGCAATTCTTGCATCAATCGCAATTCCTCAGTACATGAAGTATCAGCAAAAGGCAAAGGTATCATCCTATGCAGAACCTATGGCGAGAGCATGTATGATGGATGCTGTTGCTTATTGTGTTGAAAATCCAGATGGAACAATACCGGTGAATGCAATATCAGTGACATTAAAAAATTGCAGTACAAATACTGATATTACAACGCCTGGTGGGACGGTCAGATTAACAGTTGGTACTGATATAATATGTGATTCTACTGGCTCAATTACTTCAGGTGTTGTAACAGGATCTTTAGCTGGTGTAGATAGCTATACAGCATTCTGCTTTGTTGCTGGCGGTGGATTTAAATGTGAGATTAGGTAACTCTTTTATGGGCAGGTTTTTGCCTGCCCTTTCACATTTCAATAATTTTTAAAAAATTGTAAATGAATTTTAAAATACTTTCCCTTTTAATTCCTTTACTCTTAATTT
Organism: Thermodesulfovibrio aggregans; assembly: GCF_001514535.1. NCBI lineage: Bacteria > Pseudomonadati > Nitrospirota > Thermodesulfovibrionia > Thermodesulfovibrionales > Thermodesulfovibrionaceae > Thermodesulfovibrio > Thermodesulfovibrio aggregans. The sequence goes on from NZ_BCNO01000003.1 coordinate 131,316, forward strand.
CATCAGTTTATGTTTTCTCTCTTCCACCTGTTCTTTCAACAGGTGATGGAGGAGAACTCATAACAGCCTCTTACGGATTTGGAATTCCCCATCCATCTGGTTATCCCCTTTATGTTCAGATAGGTAAACTGTTCAGTTTCTTACCATTTGGAAATATTGGTATCAGAGTTGAGTTAATCTCAGTTTTTTTCTCAATATTTACACTTTCTGTTGTATATTTTATTATTTTTAAAATTTCAGGTCAAACCCGTGAAGCTCATTTAGCTGCAATTGCTTCAATTGTTTTTCTTGCATTTTCTTATTCATTTTTCGGACAGAGTATTGTTGCAAAGTTTTATACTTTAAATTCTTTTCTTGTCATGTTTTTATTACTTTTGGGGATAAAAATAATTTTAAATGGATATGACAGAAGAATTCAGTTTCTTACATCATTTATTCTGGGACTCACTCTTTCAGCACATCATACAGGATTTATGATGATTGTTCCTCTTGTTCTCGTTGGAATTTTTTATTACAGAGATTTTTTAAAAAATTTGCCATTGAGTATTGTATTTTTTCTATTAGGTTTCTCATTAAACCTTTATCTTTACATAAGAGGCATTAAGGAGAATCTTTTCAGCATGATACCTGTTACTGATTGGGATTCTTTTTTGACAGTTTTCTTAAGAAAAAACTATGGAGCAGGCTCGTCTATCGATGTTACATCATCGGGTTTTGTTAATTTTTACGGTTATATCTATGCTTTTAAAAACTATCTTTATCTTATTGAAAAAAATTTTACTCTGTTTTCCATACCTTTTTTCATTCTTGGTATTGTCTGGCTTTTTAAAAAGTCAAAAAAACTTTTTGTATTTATTTTAACATCCTTTTTTATCTACTCTATCTTTCTTGCAAAACTTACATTTTCACTACAAAATCCTGATAACCATGAGCTTTATGTTATAGGGCATCAGTATTTTATTCCTTCCTATTCTATTTACTGCACCGTAATAGGCGCAGGATTATACTTTATTTACACCATCTTTGAAAAATTTGGCTTTTATTTTCTTAAAAGAATTGTGCCAATTATTTTAATTTTTTTCCCTTTATTAATGATTCTTGATAGACTTACTGATCAGCATCAGAGATACAACTATGTTCCCTATTCCCATACAAAGGAAATTTTCACATCTCTACCAGTTTCCTCCATTTATATGACCTATGGAGATAATCATGCCTTTCAGGGATGGTATTTAAAACTTGTTGGAAAATACAGAGAAGACATATGCCAAATAGTTCTCGACGATTACAAGACAATGCTCTGGGCACTTCAGGGATGTAAACCTTACAGACTTTACAAAGGACTTTTCCCTGAGTTTTTTGGTGGAGACTTGATAGAGCTTACTAATAAATATCGATATTACTCAATTCTTGCTTTATCAGAAAAACATCCACTTTACACTGTGGTTGACAGTTATCCTTATTTTAGCTCTTTTATATATATAAGTAAATCAAATAATAAAAAAGAGTTTGATGAATTTTTCATTGAAAGAATGAAAAAAATCGAGCCCTTTATTAACTATAAAGATTGCCTAACTCACCGAACAGATGATTTATTCACTATCAAATTATGTAATTTTTCTACGATTGCATATCTTAGCATAGCAAAGGCATTTGAGGAATTATCTAACAACAGAGGAGATTTGACTTTCGATCAAAAAATAACTTACGGAGATATCAAAGCAACGTTTAGGATGAAAATTAAAATTAATAATGAAAATGAAAGATATATCAACATTTATAATGCTATCAGGAAATATAACAAAGAGGATAAATTTTATCTATCAGGAAAGGGAAATGAAAAAAATTAGTTTATTCTTCACTACAACAATTTTGATAATGGTTCTACTTTTTTGCCTCAGACTTATTTTGCAGCAGAAAAATTTTATTGCAGAAGCAAAGAAAGCTGAAAACCCTATTGAATCAATCAGATATTACGAAAGAGCTATTTTATCATACACGCCTTTAAGTCCCTACAATAAAAAAGCTATAGGCGGAATCCTTGAGCAGTGTAAAAAGATTGAAAGTGATGAACAGAGACTTTACTGTTATGAAACATTAAGAAGTTCTCTTTATCAGATAAAAAGTTTTTATCAGCCATACAAAGAAGAAATTAGAAGAATAGAACCTTTAATTGCAGATCTTAAAGCATCTGAAATGATTAAATGGAAGTATAATAAACTTTCTGAAAAAGATTATAAAACTTTATATAGTTACCATATGGAAATTTTGAAATATGATGGCTCACCATCTATATTCTGGAGCTTTGTCTCTGTTTTCTCTCTTTTTGCATGGATTGGCTCGGTTTGTCTGATAATCATAAAAGGACTCAAAGTCCCCTTTGACAGGAAATATTTGATAACAGGTTCTGCAGGCTTCATAATTTTTTTCAGCCTCTGGGTTATAGGGCTTTATTTTGCATAGGCTATGAAAGTTCTTATTCTACCTCTTTATGGGATAGGTGATACACTCATGACAACCCCAGCAATTGAGGTTCTGAAAAAATCAATTGATTGCTGGATTGTGAATCTCTGCATGTTTAAAACTACCTATGAAGTTCTTAAAAATAATCCTTATATTGATGAACTTCTTTACTTTCCATTTCTTGAACGAGGTCTTTTAAATTCATTGAAATTTATTTCCTCTTTAGATAAATTTGATATGGCAATAAACTTTTATCCTTCAAATAGAAAGCAGTATAACATTCTAAGTTTTCTTACAGGAGCAAAATTCAGAATTGGACATAGATATATCAAGAGAGATCTTATTGAACTTAACTTTCTGAAGAATAAAACTATAAAGGAAGATCCAAATCTTCATAATGTAGAGGAAAATCTGAGACTTCTTGAAATTCTGGGAATAAAAATAAACAAATATCCTGAAATGAGAATCTACCTTCAGGAAGAAGAAATCAGTCAGGGACAGTTATTGGTAGAAAATCTTTCAAAAAGAGCAATCAAGGTTGGCATTCATACAGGGACAAGCAGTTTTAAAGGACACAGAGAGAGGAGATTGCCAGTACAAAAATTTCTGGAATTGATAAATAGTATGCCAGATATTGATTTTTTCCTCTTTGGCACCGATGAAGAAAAGCAGGAAAATGAATTTATATCTAAAAATGCAAAATACGGAAATGTAATTCTCATTCAAAATAAACCTATTCGTATGGTTGCATCAATAATTAAACAGATGAATGCTTTTGTGTCAAATGACTCAGGACTCATGCATCTTGCAGCAGCTGTAGGCATACCAGTAGTAGCAATTTTCGGTCCTACGAATCCTGTTTGGGTAAGACCGTGGAAAGTGAAACATAAAATTGTCAGAATCGAACTTCCATGCTCACCCTGTTTTTATTATTCACCAAAACCTCTTAAGTGTGTTGCCGGATTAGATTTTAAGTGTTTGAAAGATATAGATGTTTCAATGGTTAAAGAGGCATTAATTCAGGTTATGATATAATTTAAAGCTACTGAATTAGGAGAATTCCATGAATAAAAGAGGATATCAAAAGTATTTAGAGGAGATTTATGATGGATATGGAATTAAAGGACTATTTACGAAAATAGCAAGAAAACACAAAAAATTGTTTAAGTTATATCTAAGATTGACTAACATTTCTGTAAAAAAGCTTACTGCAATTGATAATATTAATGAAGATAATTTAAAAGTACTTGATATAGGTTGCGGTACAGGAAGCACCTTATTGTATATACATGAGTTTATCAATAAAAATGCTAAATTTTATGGTGTTGATCTTGAGAAAAATCAGTATTTACCAGACTTTGTTAAATTTGAAATATGTGATATAGAGAATCAAAATTTACCTTTCGAAGATGAAAGTTTTGACATCGTTTTGTCAAACTTTGTGATAGAGCATTTACGAAAGCCTGAAAGATTATTTGAAGAAGCAAAAAGAGTCTTAAAAAAAGGAGGCTCTTTTTACTGTTCTACTGAATATTATGTTTCATTATTTACCCCAGATTACTGGAATTTCTTTTCAGATCCTACCCATATCAGACCATGGACGAAAAGAGGTTTTTATGCATTAGCAAAAATAACGGGATTTGAAGTCTGTAGAATTGGAGTCATAAGATGGTGGGAGTTTCTACCTTTACTACCCTTTTTTCCATTCCTAAATCTTGTTTCAAAATCCAATTTTTCATTTATACCTTACGAAATACCTGGTAGAACAGTTTATATTATTGCAAGGAAACCATGAAAATCCTTCATCTTATCTATGACCACATAAACAACCCCTGGGTGGGCGGTGGAGGTGCTGTAAGGACTTATGAGATTAATAAGAGGCTTGCAGAAAAAGGGCATGAGATTACCATAGTTTCAGGAAAATATCCAAAAGCAAAGGATTATGAAGAGGGAAATCTCAAATTTAAATTTGTTGGATATGATAAAAATTATGTTATAAGTGTGTTTTCATACGCATTTAAAGCTGTTAAATTTTTAAAGAAACATGCGAAAGAATACGATATTATTATTGAAGATTTTGCACCGTGGAATCCTGTTTTTTCTAATTTTTTTCATAAAAAAGCAATATTACAGATTCATCATAAGGAGGGAATTAATATTTTTAAAAAATACTTTGTGGCAGGTCTGCCATTTTATTTGATTGAAAGTTTTTATCCTAAAAATTTTTCGTATGTAATTTCTGTATCTGAGGAAACTAAAAACAAATTCAGAGTTGATGCAAAAGTTATCCCAAATGGAATCTCAAGTCATCTTCTCCACAAAGAAAGCAAAATATACGACTACATGGCCTTTATTGGAAGAATTGATATTTATAACAAAGGATTAGATCTCCTCTTCGAAGCCGTAAGGCAGATAGAAGTTAACTTACTGATAGCTGGTAAAGGTAAAGATGAAAATAAACTTTTTGAAATTATTAAAGATTTGAATCTCACTAATGTCAAGTACATCGGTTTTTTATCTGAAGAAGAAAAAATACTGTTCATATCCAATGCAAAGTTTCTCATTATGCCATCTCGTTTTGAAGGACAAGGCATTGTTGCACTTGAAGTTGCCGCCCTGGGTAAACCTCTTATTGTCAGCGATATCCCAGAACTTCGATATGTTGTTGAAAATGGCTTCGGAATTAGTTTCCGGTCTGGAGATGTAAAATCATTGAAGCAAGCAATTGAATATATGCTCAGTAATGAGACATTGATCATTGAAATGGGCAAAAAGGGAAGGCAGTATGCAAGGCAGTTTACATGGGATAGAATTGCAGAGGAGTATGAAAGGTATTTGACAGAAAATCTGTTATAATTCATTATGTTTAAATATGAACAAGATTCATTGATTAGGATAACAGAAAAACTAAAAAGAGTTTTATCTCATAGACTTAAAGCTGTTATTGCCTTCGGCTCAAAAGTAAGAGGAGACTTTAATGGAGAGTCTGATTTTGATGTTTTAGTCATTGTTGATGGTTTAACCATAGATGATGAAGTCAAAATTATTCAAATTTTTAGCAAAGAAGAGGACTTAACCGGAATTCCTTATGCACCAGTAATAAAATCTCTTGGAGTTTTTGAAAAAGAGAGAGAGTATAATACAGGTTTTTTTAGAAGTATTATGAGCGAGGGGGTATTTTTATATGACTCTATCAGCAGAGGAAAAGAAAGCACTTGCAGAGTATAGGCTAAAAAAGGCAAAAGATATTTTTGAAGAAGCAAAATTCAATTTTGAAAATGATAGATATGGTACGTCTGTCAATAGGAGTTATTATGCAGTTCTTAATGCAGCAAGAGCCCTTTTGATTCTTAAAGGAGTTGACCCTGTAAGTCATAGTGGTTGCAAAACAATGCTTTCTCTTCACTTTGTAAAACCAGGGTTTATTGATGAGAAATTCATTGAGTATTTCAAAATTTTACTATCCAGACGAACTGATGTAGATTACGGAGACTTTGAAGAGATTAATAAAGATAAAGCTAAAGATTCCCTGGAAAAATCTTACGAATTTTTAACCATGGCTGAAAAACTGGTAAATGAGTTTATATCTCAACTAATATAAATGCTTAAAGACATCTCCTCTGTTACACTTGCCTTTGTTTATGTGAATATTCTTGGCTATGTTTTTCATTCTGTTGTAAGCAGAAGTCTTGGACCTGCCGGTTATGGAGAGTTTATGGTTTTCTATTCATTTTTATTAACAATTGGCAATGTTACTGTTCTTCTTACAACTGTAAGTATAAAAACCATAATTGAAAACTATGAACGAAAGTATGATTTTTTAAGATCTCTGAGATTAGTTGCCATAGTTACTGGTGCATTGGTTGCTTTAGGTGTCTGCGCTTTTTCAAATTTTCTTAAAGATTTTTTGAATGTAACAAATTATTCTTACTTTTTTATTATTGCCCTGGCATGGTTTTTTATGTCTTTGCTCGCTGTGGAAAGAGGCTTTCTTCAGGCAACTGGCAGATTTCCAATTTTCGCCTTCTCTGGAGCATTGGAGCTAACAGTTAGATTAATTGCAGCATTGGTGGCAATTTATGCTGGATTCAAAGTAGGAGGAATTATCTTTTCTACGGTTATTGGAGCACTCGTTGTATTAGTGATTCTTCTTAAGATTAATAAAAACATTATTGGTGAGAAAGCCCGATTAAATATAAAAAAAATGCTAACAATAGCTCTATATGCTTCTCCAACAGGTTTTTTTCTCTACGCTGATACAATTTTTGTAAAGAGAATCTTTGATGAACAAACTGCAGGACTTTATTCGGCAGTATCAATTGTAGGAAAAGTGCTTTTATGGTTTGTTCTGACAATTCTCGGGGTTTATTTCCCAAAATTTGTCCATTCAAAAAAAACAGAGTCTTTTAAAAAATTTGTATTGCAAATGTTTGGCATAGTAATCATATCTCAAGTAGCAGCTCAGATAATCTGTTTTTTAATTGGTGAGCCTTTATTTTTGATGCTTTTTGGATCAAAGTTTGAACCTGCTTTAAAATTTCTCCCCATCTACTTTATCTCTCTTTTACCTCTTCTCTTTAATATGGTTTTTATAAGTATTGCTATTGCTTTAGAACGAGGGTTTCATATAATCTATGCACATCTTTTATTTTTTTATTCTGGATTTTTAGTATTACCTTTAAAAAACATCTCTGACTACTTAGCTTATATTTTTGGCATAAATGGAATTTTTGTTTTATTATATTTCTTGAATTTTAAGAAAGAATTGAAATGAATGCCGTTGTAATCTTTATCAACTTAAGTACATGAGCAGGACGTTAATTATTGTTTTTAATAATTGAAAGAAAATGATTTTTGATTTTCTCTATATCTTTTAAATTTTTCTTCAAAATACCATAAATGATATTATCGTCAATTTTGTCATAGCTGTGAACAATGATATTTCTCAACCCAATCATCTTGTCAATTATTTTTAAAAAATCTGAGGGAAATAAATTATTTTCATGGAGTATCTCAAAAACTTCTCTATTTGTTGATGGCTCTTTAAGTTTTTTCCTGGATATCAAAATCTAAGCTATATCAATTATAGCTTCAATTATTTTATGCAGATTCCTCTCTACTATGTCTTTAGCTCTCCATGAGGATTTATATTGTTTTAAATTACTGATCTCTGAGTTAATTTCTCTTAATCTTTTTAAAGATTCTTCTATAAGTTCAATCTTTTTAATATATAATTCCATATTTTTCAGCTCTAAATTTTTTAAGGAATGGTTTAAAATCTGAATACTCACGTATCACGAAGTTTTTGAATTCAAAATGTTCAACTTCTGACTTTTCATATATGCACACACCATTCAAAATTATATTATGAAGAAGTTCTATAGAGACATATTTACTTCGCATATTTAAAACGCTTACCTCATTTGAAATTCCAAATTTTTTAAAAATTTTTGTGAATACGGATTCAATCTTTGAGATAAGTTCAAGAGCTTTCATTTCATCAACCCTGTGATTGGGAAGTATTGCTATGTCTATGTCACTTTCAGTTCTCAATTTGCCTTTCAGTATAGAACCATATAAATATATTGCCTCTATTTCAGTAGGAATATCATTAGGGGCTAATTCAGCAGGAATTTTTTCAATAATTTCCTCTAACACTATCATTTTTTTCATATTTTAATTATAGCAAAATTATTGAATTTGACTTTCAAATCAATTTCTTTTTTATGCTTTATCTCGTGTTTTTGGCATAAATGGAGTTTTTGTTTTATTATATTTCTTAAGTTTTAAAAAGGAGTTTAGATGAGTGCTCTTGTAATTTTGCCGACTTACAATGAAGCAGAAAATGTAGAAAAGATAATTCCGAAACTGCTTAAACACGATGTGGACATACTCTTTATTGACGATGCCTCTCAGGATAAAACAGCAGAAAAAATACGAAACTGGATGAATCAGTCTGAAAGAATTAACTTAATAGAGAGACCCAAAAAACTAGGGCTTGGTACAGCCTATGTAACAGGCTTTAAATGGGCTTTGAAAAGGCATTATGAGTATATCTTTGAGATGGATGCAGACCTCAGTCATGACCCTGCCGAAATCCCGAATTTCATAAAAAAATGCAATGAAGGATATGATCTTGTAATTGGCTCAAGATATACTCGAGGAACAATAAGCGTTGTTGGATGGGATTTTAAGAGACTACTGCTTTCAAAATTGGCAAATAAGTATGCAACCACTATACTTGGACTTGGATTTCTTACTGACGTAACAAGCGGATATAGATGCTACAGGAAAGGAGTACTTGAATCAATAGACCTTGATAATATAAAGTCAAATGGATATGCCTTCCAGATAGAGATGGTTTACAGAGCCTACAAAATGGGATTTAAAATTACTGAAATTCCTATAATTTTTTACGAAAGAAACAGCGGCTCATCAAAGATGAGCAAAAAGATTATCAGAGAAGCAGCAATCATGGTCTGGAGATTAAGATTGGGTAAATAGAGATGAGCAAGCTTTTAATTGATGGATATAATCTTATCGGAATTTTTCACAAAAATTTAAAGAAAGCAAGGCAGGAACTTATACAGCAACTTATTGAATATCGAAATAAAAAAGGACATGATATCACCGTTGTTTTTGATGGATACAAAGAAGGACCTGGAAAAGAAACAATTGATTTTCAGGGCGGAATAAGGATAATCTACTCTGGAGCAAATGAAAAAGCTGATGATATAATAAAGAGAATACTTAAAACTGAAAAAAGCTTCTGGATTGTGATATCCTCTGACAGAGAAATAGAAAGAGCAGCGTGGGAAGAAAACTGTGTTAGTGTTGATTCGTCAATTTTTTTTGATATTCTTAATGGAGAAGAGTTTTACTTTGAACAAAAAAAAGGTATGACTCTGTCAAAAAAACAAAAAGCAATTCTCAGGGCAATATCAAAACTCTAATGCTAAAGAGACTTTTTAGTATTCAGCCAGCATTTCAGTTAAATATTATTTTTTTTGCAGTTATGAGCGCTGTTGTGTTTATTTTTTCCGATAAAATTTATTATTTTTCTAATTTTTTCGTACTTTACATCTCTATGGTTATCTTCCAGTTCTTTCTAATTAGAGTTCCCGAAAATGCTCTCACCTCTTTTATAAAAAACATTGGATTCCCTGTTCTTTCTGTATTGATAGCCTTTGATACAGTTGGTGAGCTTATACCTTACATTAATCCAGAAGATATAGATATGGTCCTACTAAAGATAGATTATTCAATTCTGGGATTTTACCCCTATCTCTACTTTGACAAAATAGCCAACCCTTTATTAACTGAAATCATGCAAATCTCATACTGTTTTTATTATTTTCTTCCATTTATAATTGGCATCTATCTCATTAAAAATGGTGACAGAAAAGAATTTTACAGAGCTCTCTTTATCGTTCTCTTATGTTATTACCTTTCATACATTGGTTATATACTTTTTCCAGCACTTGGTCCAAGATACAGCATTGCTCATGTATTTAAAAACGAATTAAATGGTTTGTTTTTAGCAGACAAAATCAGAGATTTTTTAAACTCTCTTGAAGGAATAAAAAGAGACGCCTTCCCAAGTGGACATGTAGCAATATCCTTAGTTGTTCTATTTTTAATGTGGAAATATAGTAAAAAACTTTTTTTATTGTGCAGTATTCCGGTATTGTTTTTAATAATTTCCACAATTTACTGTAGATATCACTATTTTGCGGATGTTCTGTCTGGAATTTTTCTATCTGTTGTAACTTTTATTGCAGGTAATTTATACTATAATTTTTGGTTATCAAAAAATGGAAATACCTTTATCAAAAGATAGAGATGGATTTTTATTGAAAGTAAATGTTAAAACTGGAGCAAAAAACTCTGGTGCTGAAGGAGTTGAAGGAGATGTATTAAAATTAAAACTTAAGGCTCAACCACACAATGGATTGGCAAATAAAGAGCTTATTGAGATACTTTCTGAGATACTGAATGTACCAAAATCAAAAATTGAGATAATAAAAGGTAAAACTTCAAGAAATAAACTTATCAAAATAAAAGGAGAATTAGATTGATAGAAAGCCTTACTGGTTATGGATATTCTGAAAAAGGAATATTTAGAGTTGAGGCAAAATCTCTAAATCACCGATTTCTTGAGATAAATCTTAAATTACCCCAAATACTTTCAAAATATGAAATTGAGATAAGAAACCTCATAAGAGAAAAATTCCTTAGAGGCAAAATAGATATTACCGTAACGATTAATTATAGAGCAAAAACTGGTAAAATCTATCTAAATAAAAATCTTGCTAAACAACTTTATGAAGCTTTTATTGATTTAAAAAAAGAGTTAAGTATTCTTGGCTCTATTGATATTTCTATGTTTGCAAACTTTAGAGAAATCTTTGTATATGAAGAAGAGGAACCTGATTTAAATACCCTTATGCTTGCTCTGACAGAAGCTCTTGACTCACTCCATGAGATGAGAAAAAGAGAAGGAGAATTGATAAAACAAACTCTAACAGAAATTAGCGACAATCTTGAACAGGATTTGGCAAATTTAGAAACTTTGGTTGATATAAGTTATAATAATTATATTAATTCTTTGAAAAATAGAGTAAAACAGTTAATAACAGAAAATAATCTTGATGAAAAACGAATTTTTGAACAGATTTTTCTTTATGCACAGAAAGTAGATATAAAAGAGGAAGTTGATAGACTTCGTAGCCATATCATACAGTTTAAAGAAAGTATTTTAAAAGGTGGAGCAATGGGAAAAAAGCTGGATTTTTTACTTCAGGAGATGAATAGAGAGATTAATACAGTTCTGTCAAAAACAGAGGATTTTCAAGTTAAAACTCTGGGCATTGAAATAAAAACAAAAATTGAAAGACTAAAAGAACAGATTCAGAATATTCAATGAGTTTCATAAATATAGGTTTTGGCAATATAGTATCTCTATCAAGAATTGTTGCAGTAGTAAATCCTGGGTCTTCTCCTATGAAAAGAATAAAGGATGAAGCAAAAAAACGAGGAAAACTCATTGATGTGACTGAAGGGAGAAAAACACGTTCAATTATAATTACTGACAGTGACCATGTAATACTGAGCGCATTACAGGTTGAAACAATTTTGCAGAGAATTAATGAGACAAACAGGACAGAAGATGAATCTCTATAAAAGAGGAAATATTTTTGTTATTTCTGCTCCTTCTGGCTCTGGTAAAACAACATTGTGCAATAAACTAATTAAAGCATTACCTGATTTAAAGATGAGCATTTCGCATACGACAAGAAAGCCTAGAGCTGGTGAAATAGAGGGTGTAGATTATTTTTTTGTAGATAAAGAGACTTTTGAAAAAATGATATCTAATAACGAATTTATTGAATGGGCAGAAGTTTACGGAAACTTCTATGGAACTTCCAAAAGTGTTTTACAGCAGTTGATGGAAAAAGGATATGATATATTACTTGATATTGACACAGAGGGCGCAAAAAATATGAAAAAACTCTATCCTGAAAGTATCTTAATTTTTATTCTTCCACCTTCTTTAGAAGAACTCGAGAGAAGACTTTTAAATAGAAATGAAGATAAAGATATAATAAAAAAAAGATTGAGCAAAGCAAACGAAGAAATTTCTAACTATAAATTTTATGACTATGTTGTAATAAATGATAACCTTGAAAAAGCTTTTAATGAGTTGCTTTGCATTGTTTGCGCTGAAAGACTTAAAACAAAAAAAATAAAAGACGATGAAATAGAAAAAATCTTTAAAAAATAAGGAGGAAAAAGAAATGGAAAAAAAAGATCAAATTTTTGATATTATTTCTCTGCCAATAGAGATTGACAGGACAAAAATTGATTCCAGATATCGCCTTGCACTTATAGCAGCTCAAAGGGCTGCTGAACTTTCTCTTGGCGCTACACCAAAAATGGAAAAAAAAGTAAAAAAAGTTACAACCCTGAGTTTACTTGAGGTCTTATCAAATAAAATAGAATACATTACCGGTGAAGAAGCCTTAAAGGCTAAAGAAAAAATTGAACATATTAATGTTAAAAAACTTCTTGAAGAAAAAAGAAGAGCAATTCCTGATCTAAGCGAGCTTGAGAAAGATCTAAAGGTTTACCTGAATGAGAAGGAATCCGCTGAAAAAATGCTTGAAGAACTGTTTTCAGACCATTCAGAACAACAATCTGATGAGCAAGAATAAACAAAGGTGAAACAACTCTTAAAAGATAAAAAGATTCTACTGGGCATAACTGGCAGTATTGCAGCCTATAAAGTATACGATATAATTAAGCTCTTGAGAGATGCTGGTGCAGATATTTTCCCTGTGATGACTCAAAAGGCAACTTATTTTGTTACCCCTCTCAGTATTGAAATATCCTGTGGAAATAGAGTTCTAATTGATATGTTTCAAGAACCTCTCTCTCACATTGAACTTGCAAAAAAGTGCGATGTCTTTTTAATTTCACCGGCAACAGCAAATTTAATCAATAAATATGCCTGTGGAATTGCCGATGACCTTCTTACTACTACTCTTCTTGCGTTTCGTGGTCCTGTAATTATAGCTCCTGCTATGAACTGGAGAATGTATGAAACTCCACAACTAAAAAAAAGCATCGAGTTTCTGAAAAGCATTGGAGTTGAGTTTGTAGGACCTGAACAGGGCTTGCTTGCATGTGGAGAAGAAGGTACCGGTAGACTTTCCAGAGCAGAGAAAATTTTTGAAGCTGTTTTGTCAGTTTTAACTGAAAAAGATTTAGAAAAAGAACATATATTGGTAACTGCAGGACCTACTCGGGAACACCTTGACGCAATAAGATTTATAACAAATAAATCTTCCGGGAAAATGGGATATGCCCTTGCAAGAATTGCAAAAAGAAGAGGTGCAAAAGTAACCCTGATAAGCGGACCTTCAAATATTGAACCTCCAGAGGTGGATAAATTTATCAGAATTGAGACAACTGAAGAAATGCTTGATAAAGTCATGGAAAATATAAATTCTGCCACAATTCTTCTAATGGCATCGGCACCACTTGATTTTAAGCCCGCGAAACTTTTTAATACAAAAATCGATAAGAAACTATTAAAATCAATACCGCTTAAGCTGTGTCCTGACATACTTAAAGAAGTTTCAAAACTCAAAAGAAAGCCATTTACTGTAGGATTTTCTGCTGAAGCAGGGCTCAATATAGAAAGAGCAAAAGTAAAGCTCAAAGAGAAAGCTCTTGATATGATTGTTCTCAATGATATTATGCAAAAAAATACAGGAATGCAATCAGATACTAATCAGGTAATAATGATTTACAAAAAAGGGAAAAAATTTTTTGAAGAAAAAACTGAATTGCTTCCAAAAGAAGACATAGCAGGTTTGATTCTTTCTAAAGTTAAGGAGTTAAAATTTGGCAAATAGATATGAAGAGAGAATCAATAAGGTTTTTGATAAAATCAATTCAACTTCTGAGGCTTTATTAGTAACCAATCTTAAAAATATTAGATATTTAACTGGCTTTAAGGGCTCTTTTGCCGTAGGTATTTTAACTTATAAAGGACTTTATCTTCTTGTTGACTTTCGTTATTTTGAACAGGCAAGAAAAGAAGCCCTTGCTGAAATTGTACTTTTTAAAGATTCCTGGATTAATGCCTTAATGAAATTTATTGATGAGTTGAAAATAAAAAAACTATCCTTTGAAGTTACCTGTACTGTTGATATTTTTTTAAAACTTAGCAGTAATAAAAATATCGAGCTTGTTCCACAATACTATGTTATTGAGCAACTCAGAGCAATAAAGGAAGAAGAAGAGATTGAAAAAATAAAGGTAGCTGTAAAAATTGCTGAAGAATCTTTTTTAAAGATTAAACCTATTATAAAGGAAGGAATTACAGAAAAAACTATAGCAACGGCTCTTGAAAATGAAATAAAAAAGCAGAGTGATACTCTACCCTTCCCTGTAATTGTAGCATCTGGCTCAAATTCTTCAATGCCCCATTGGCGAAACTCTAATAAAAAACTAAATCGTGGTGATTTTGTTATAATTGATTGGGGCGCAGAGTATGAAGGTTACTTTTCTGATATGACAAGGACCTTTATAATAGGAGAAATTAATAATAAAAAGAAAGAAATTTATGACATCGTAAATGAAGCAAGAAGACAGGCAATTTTGAGTTGTAAAGCTGATGTTCCTGCAAAAGATATTGACCTATCAGCAAGAAATTTGATAAAACAATCAGGTTATGAAGAATATTTTGGACATGCCACAGGACATGGAGTAGGACTTGATGTGCATGAATTTCCAAAGATAAATCATAACTCTGAAGATGTAATTAAACCAGGTATGGTTTTTACTGTAGAGCCTGGAATTTATATTGAAGGCCTGGGTGGAGTGAGAATAGAAGACATGGTTGTTGTAAGAGAAAATACAGTGGAGACTTTAACAACGCTTTCAAGAGATTTAGAAATTTTATAGGAGGTGGAATATGATTTCTACATCAGAATTTAAAAAAGGCTTAAAAATTGAATACAAAGGAGAACCATACGAAATAATTGATTTTCAACATGTAAAAATGCAGCAAAGGGCACCAATTGTAAGAACAAAAATAAAAAATCTAAAAACTGGAAGAGTTCTTGAAGAGAATTTTCCTGCAGGAGAAAAATTTGAAAAACCAGAACTTGAAGAAAAACAGATGCAGTATCTTTACTCTCAGGGAGACTCATATGTCTTTATGGATATGGAAAGTTATGAACAGATTGCCATACCTGCTGAAAAAATTGGAGATGCCCTTTACTATATAAAAGAGGAAATGATTGTAGATGTAATTTACTACAAAGGTGAACCTCTCTTGATTCAACCTCCAATGTTTGTTGAACTAAGAGTTGTTGAAACCGAACCAGCTTTTAAGGGTGATACAGCCTCTGGAGGAACAAAACCGGCAAAACTTGAAACAGGTCTCACAGTAAAAGTTCCTTTTCATATTCAGACAGGTGATTTATTAAAAATTGATACAAGAACAGGTGAGTACATTGAAAAGGTAAAGGAGTAAATAATGGAACTTGAAGAAATAAAAGAAATAATATCTTTTTTAAAAGATACTGATGTAACCGAATTAAACATTGAAAAAGAAGGATTTAAAATCAGAATTAAAAGAGGTTATGTTTATGCACCTGTAGAAATAACTAAAACAGTTAAAACATCTGTTGAGCCTTCACAACCTTCTTATCAGAAAGAAGTTTTAAAGGAAGAAGAGACTCTTCACACAATTACTTCTCCACTGGTTGGAACATTTTATAGAGCATCCTCTCCGGATGCTCCACCATTTGTTGAGGTTGGCTCACAGGTAAAAAAGGGACAGGTTTTATGCATAATTGAGGCAATGAAAATTATGAATGAGATTGAAAGTGATGTTTCAGGTATTGTGAGAAAGATACTCGTTGAAAATGGTCAACCAGTAGAATATGGAGAACCTCTATTTTTAATTGAGGTAACTGAGTGATGGAGTTATTTAAGAAAATTCTTATTGCAAATAGAGGGGAAATAGCTGTAAGAATAATTCGTGCCTGTAGAGAGCTTGGCATAAAAACCGTTGCTGTTTATTCTGAAGCTGATAAAGATTCTTTACATGTAAAACTGGCAGATGAAGCAGTTTGCATTGGTCCTGCAAATCCTGCACAGAGTTATCTAAACATTACATCAATTCTCTCTGCAGCAGAAATAACAGATGCTGAAGCGATCCATCCAGGATATGGATTTTTATCCGAAAACGCGCAATTTGCAGAGGCTTGCATCAACTCTGGAATAGTGTTTATTGGTCCTACTCCTGAAAATATCAGAGTTGGAGGAGATAAAGCAAAAGCAAGACAGATACTTAAAAGGAAAGGTATTCCTGTAGTACCAGGAAGTGACGGACCTGTAAAAGATGAAGACTCCTGTATGAAAGTAATCAAAAAAATAGGACTGCCAGTAATATTTAAAGCTTCTGCAGGCGGTGGTGGAAGAGGGATGAGAATAGTAAATGACGAAAAAGAAATTGAACAAGCTTTTTTTATAGCTCAAAGAGAAGCTATTGCAGCTTTTGGTAATGGTGATCTCTATATTGAAAAATACTTTCCGAAAATAAGACATATAGAAGTGCAAATACTTGCTGATAAAAATGGTAATATTATTCATCTTGGGGAGAGAGACTGTACTATACAGCGCAGACATCAGAAACTGCTTGAAGAAGCTCCTTCTCCAGTTTTAAACGAAAAATTAAGAAAAAGGATATGTGAGTATGCTGTAAAAGCAGCAAAGGCTTTAAAATACAGAAATATAGGCACCTTTGAGTTCATTGTTGATGAAGAGTTAAATCCCTTCTTTATTGAAATAAATACAAGAGTTCAGGTAGAACACCCAGTGACAGAGGAAATCACCAACATTGATATCATTAAGGAGCAGATAAAAGTTGCTAAAGGTTATCCTTTATCTCTTAAACAATCTCAACTTAAGTTTTATGGACATGCTATAGAATGTAGAATTAACGCAGAAGATCCTGAAAAGTTTATTCCGTCTCCGGGTATTATAGAATTTTTACATCTTCCGAGCGGACCAGGCATAAGGGTTGATAGCTATCTTTATCAGGGATGTAAAGTATCTCCCTATTATGATTCCCTGGTAGCTAAAATTATTGCAAAAGGAGCAAATAGACAGGAAGCAATAAGTAGAATGAAAAGAGCTCTTCAGGAAACAGCAATAAAGGGAATTCAAACAAATATACCTTTATTTTTAAATATTTTTGAGCATCCCGATTTTATTAAGGGCAAATTCTTTACAAATTTTATCCAGTTGATGCAAAATAATACCTAAAAATTAAATCTCTTGGTAGGGTCTTGATATGAATAATTACTATTTGCTATTCTTTTATAAAGTCTTATGAAAAAAAATCTTGCAGATGTTGTGGACAGTCTATTTAAAGCAAAAAGTACAGGTTTGCTTACTATCAGTTTTTCTTCAGAAAAAAACCTCCTTAAATTTTATCTAAGAAATGGAGAAATATACCACATATCTTTTGGATTTAAAAAAGGTATAGAATGTCTAAATGAAATAGCTTTAAGACAGCCAGTTTCATATAATTTTATTTCTCAAATTTCAATCGACATTACAAGTAATGATATTCCCTCAACTGAAGATATAATAAAAAATTTAAAAGGTATGAATAAATTTGTCACTTCCTCAGACTCTTCTATTATTCAATCTTCAGATTTTCAGAAGATAAAAGAAGGCATTAAGACAGCTTTAATAAGACAAATTGGTCCTATAGGAGGAAAAATTACTGAAAAATATATTACTGAAAAATGGATTCCTTCCGAGCCTCCATCAAAAGAAGATTTTCTCAGATTGGTTGATATGTTAAAGGATGAAATAGAAGATCCTCAATCAAAAAAAGAGTTTTTACAGGAAGTAAATAAAATTTTAGGAGGTATATAAATGAGAATAGAACTTGGATTAAGAGCAGGAATAGCACTGCCACTTTTGGCAACTTTGATAGCAGGAATGAGTGTTTTAATTGTTTTTAATTATTTTATGCAAGTAAGTACTCTGAAGGATGAAGAAAATCGTAGTATTGAAGCATCTGTAAACACCGCTCAAGTTTTGCTTGAAACAGCAACAATTCATTATCAACAGATGGCACATTTGGTTGCAAATATGCCAGATGTTCAGGAAGCTGTTAGTAAAAAAGATAGAAATCGCCTACTTGATAAATTTCTGCCAGTTTTTAATTCTTTAAAAGAAAATTTTGGTATTGCTCAATTTCACTTTCATGTCCCTCCTGCAGTCTCTCTTGTAAGACTTCATGATCCTGTTCATTTTGGTGATGATATTTCAAAAGAACGTAAGACTGTTGTTCAGGTAGAAGCAACCAAAAAAGGTGTAAGAGGTATTGAGATTGGATTAGGCGGAGTTGGCTTAAGAGGAGTTGAACCAATTTTTTATAAAGGTAATTATGTAGGAAGTATTGATTTTGGTGGGGGTATAAAATCTGAGATAGATCAAATTAAAAAAGCAATATTTGCTGATGTTGGAATTGCTATTTATAAAGATTTACTTTCTGGTTGGCAAGGCTTAAAGGATGTAAAATATGTCTTTGGGCAATGGGTTTCTCTTTATTTCACACAGCAAGATCCTAAGTTATTCATCTCTGAAGCATCTTTAAAAAGAGCTGCTCAATCCAAAAATACTTATTATACTGAAATTGTATCTTATGCAGGTAAAGAATATATTGTAATCTACACTCCTGTTAAAGATTTCTCAGGCAAAGTAATTGGTTTTATCTATATTGTTAAAGAAAGGATTCTTAGCCCCTATAAAGTTTTTACAATTCTTGGAATAAATATTTTAGTTTACATTGTAATGCTCATAGTTATAGCTCTTTTAATAGGATATGGTATGAATAAATATGTAATAAATCCAATAATAGCTCTTACAAAGGTTACTGATGAAATATCTATGGGGAAAACATCACAAAAAGTAGAAATTAAAGATGCTCGTGGAGAGATAGCTATTCTGGCAAAGGCAATTGAAAGAATGCGTATAACGATGAAAAAACTTCTTGAGTAAGGAAGGAGTAAACAATGTCTAAAGGAAAAATTTTAGTATTGGATGATAGTCCTCTTGTAAGAAAACTTGCAGAAGTCTCTCTACAGGAAGCAGGATATGACGTTTATACGGCAGGTGATGGAGAAGAAGGACTGAAAATTGCTGAGGAAGTTAAACCCGATTTAATTTTAGTTGACTTTATAATGCCCAAGATGACAGGTGCTCAAGTATGTAAACTTATAAGGGAAAATGAGGTTCTTAAGGAAATTCCTATTATTTTGATTACTGGAAAAGGTGAAACAGTTGGAAAGACATTTATTGAAAAATACGGAGTTCTTGATTATTTCATAAAACCCTTCAAATCAGAAGAATTGGTAGGTAAAATTAATCAAGTTCTTGGAAAAATTCCCCAGATTAAAGAAACTACTGAGGAAATCCCTGCTTTTAGTTTTGAACCTTCAGGAATAGAACTAAAAAGTGAGGAAGAAACAGAATCTTTCGAACTATCTGAGAGTGAATTACAAGAGTCTATTTCACTACCTGAAACTGAAGAAATATCATTGTCAGAAGAAAAAGAAATTAATTTAACAGAAAAAATTGAATTAGAAGAAATTGAATTAAAAAAAGATACCCTTGAACAATTAGAGCCATCTCTTCCAGTAGAGGATCTGATTGAACCTGGAGAGTTGGAAATATTAGAAAAATCAGAAAGTTTTGAAATAGAAGAATTAAAAGTACAAGATATTAAGCCTGCTGAGGACTTAATTGAAGAATCAACAAAAACAGAGATTGAAGAAACAAAACTTGCCTTCGATTTAACTGCTCTTGAAAAAATAATAGATAATAAATTAGATAACTTTTATGAAAAAATAACCTCTCTATTTGATAGCACAGTTGAAGCAACACTAAAAAAATATGGATTGATAAAAGATTATTCTGTTATTTTATCGGGAAGTTTAAATTTCTTCAGAATTTCTGAAATTTTTGATTTAATCAATTCTAAAAACCTAAATGGTATATTCTATGCTTTTGGTAATGGGGTTGCTTACGAATTTTTATTTATAAATGGAAAAGTTATATATGGAATCTCAAATTTACAAAAACAAAAAATTGGTTCCAAACTATTAAAAGAACTCTCTGATGAGGAAATAAAGAATTTTACTGTGGAAACTTTAAGTTACTTGAAAAATATTACGAACGGAAGTTTTATTTTTGAAAAAAAAGATTTTTCAGAAGCATGGTTGTTGAATAAACCAGGTTATACACCTTTAGAACTTTTTAGTGAAAATATTATAAAATGATATAATATAATCAAAGGAGAGAAAATGTATAAAGTTCTTGTTGCAGAAGATTCAAATGTAGATGCTAAATATATAGAGTCTATCCTCAAAGAAGGAGGATATGAACTTTTTTTTGCAAAAGATGGAGAAGAAGCTGAAGAATTGATAAAACGAGAAAATTTTGATTTAGTTATTTTAGATGTTGTCATGCCTAAAAAAAACGGTTTTCAAATATGCAGAGAAATGAAAAAAAATGAAAAAACAAAAAATATACCTGTAATTATTGTTACTTCCAAAAAAGAGGAAGCTGATAAATACTGGGGTAAGATGCAAGGAGCTGATGAATATATTACAAAACCTTTTGAACCAATTGATCTTTTGGTAGCGGTGAAGAAATGTCTGAAGAAATAAAAGCTGAAAAATCATATTTTGTTTTAGGAGTAGGCGAGAGAGAGTTTATTGTTCCCAAAGAATATGTTGTTCAGGTTTTGGATGTTACAAGAATATTTCCAATTCCAGGGTCTCCTGACTACATTATTGGAGTTATACCTGTAAGAGGAAAAATTATACCAGCAGTAGACTTAGCAAAAGTTTACAATATTGAAAGATTAAACTATTCTGATAACAAATTGTTGGTTATTGAAGTAAAAGGTGAAAAAATAGGAATCTTGTCCGATATAGCACCTTTCCCTGTTAATTTTGATCCTGATATAGAGGTAGAAGATTTAATTGATCCTGAAAAGTTATTTGAACAACTGAAAGTAAGCGCTCAAAAACCTGTTGATACTAAGGCTGATGGATAAATCCGAGCTAATAAGATATTTTTTACTTGAAGCAGAAGAACATATAAATACTTTAATTGAAGGGATAGAGGAGCTTGAAACTAAGGGATACGACAAAGAAACCATAGAAAGTCTTTTCAGAACAACTCACACTTTAAAAGGTTCTGCTTCTCTTTTTAATTTCAACAAAACAGCCACAATTTCTCATCGCCTTGAAGATTTTTTTGAATCTATCTTGAATGAAGAAATAAATTATAACGATTCTTTTCTCTACTGGATAAAAAAAGCCATTGATGCAATACTCTTATTAGTAAATGAAGTACGCGAAACAGGGGAAGAAAAAAGTGAGATTGATGAGGAAGTCATAAAATCAATTGACAATATCATACATAAAAAGCAAATTCTTTCCATTGAACAATACAAAACTTCTGTTTTTAAAACCTCTCCTATGATTAATACTGTTAGAGTAGAAATTGAGGCAATTGATAGTATTATTGCGTCTTTGGGAGAAACTCTCGTTCACAAAAATACAATTTTAGACAAGGAAAAAGAATTATTTAACATTATAGAGGAAATACAAAATAGTGGTAAAAGACTTATAAAAGAAATAACTGATTTTTCAGATAGATATTGGTTATCCACACAAAATAAAAATGAAAAAGTATTTGATAGCTTCTTTACAGATTTCAGTGATCTTGAATTTGACCGATATGATGAATACCATATTTTTTTAAGGAAGATTCAGGAAATAACTAATGATATAACGGAGGGTATAAATTCGCTATTCATTTTTTCTGAACATCTCTCATCCAATTTAAAATCTCTAAACAGAGAGATCAACCATTTAAAAAACAGCCTAATTGAAATAAGAATGCTACCGATTGGAAAACTTCTACATAGACTTTCTGAAGCTATAAAAAACATAGCAAAAACCCATGGGAAAATTATTGAAATAGAGATTAAAGGAGCGGAAGTTAAAATTGACAAGCCTATTTTTGATGCACTATATGAACCAATGCTTCATATTCTTAGAAATTCTATTAAACATGGGATTGAATACCCTGAAGAAAGAATAATAAAAGGTAAAGAACAAACAGGTCATATAAAAATCTATGTAAGAAAAGAAGGTAAACATATAATTATAACCATCCAAGACGATGGTAAAGGGATAGATATTGATAAAGTAAAAGAGATCGCTATACAGAAAAATTTCATTACTCCTGAGCACGCTTCATTCATTTCAAAGGAAGAAATTCTTTCCTATATCTTTGCCCCTGGTTTTTCCACATCAGAAGAAATAGATTTCCAAAGTGGTAGAGGTATGGGGCTCACTATTGTTAAAACAACCATTTCAAAACTTAAAGGAACAATTGAAGTGTTTTCAAAACCAGATAAAGAGACTTCTTTTATAATAAAAATCCCTCAATCATTGTCTATAAGCAATCTTTTGACTTTCAATGCTCACAATTTAAATTTTGCCATACCCATTAACTATGTTGAAGAAATCTTAACTTTAGAAGACTTTCCTCAAGCTATAACAGAAAGAAATATCAACCATAAAAATAGAACTATCCCTGTTAAAGTTTTTTCAGAAATTTTATTCTCTACGAATGGCAAAAAAATTGAAAAGGGGTATGTCATTGTCTTTAATTTTTCAGGTATAAGAAAAGGACTTATTGTTGATGAAATTTCAGGTTATGAGGAAGCAACAGTTCACAGTTTCGGAAAATTTCTTGAAGGATTAACTCAATATCTTGGTTATTTTATATCTGGTAAAGGTATTCCAATATATGTCATTGATCCTTTAAAGTTATTTGAAGAAGAGTTTATGTTCATAACCATTTCGCCCAAAATTTCAGAATCTTTTACATATAAGGGTTCTGTCCTTGTCGTTGATGACTCTATAAGTGTAAGAAAGACTCTACAGAGTGTACTTGAAAATAAAAAACTAAAAGTATATACTGCAAAAGATGGAGTTGAAGCATTAAATTTACTTGAAAATAACAAAGTTGATCTTATAGTAACAGATCTTGAAATGCCTGTAATGCATGGTTATGAATTCATAAGTAGAGTCAGAAAAGATCCAAGATTCAAAAATTTACCAATAGTAGTTCTTACCTCAAGAGGGACAAAAAAACACGAAGAAAAGGCTATTGCAGCAGGAGCAGATGGATTTATTGTCAAGCCCTTTGATGAAAAATCCATAGAAGAACAGATTATTAATCGCCTATCACAGCCAGAACTTCATTATTAAACTTTAAATCTTTCAGTTACATTAACAAATTCCTTTGAAGTATTGGATAGAGAATCAGAGATATCTGTAAGCTGTTTAGTTATTTCGTAAACATTCTCAGTTATTTCTTTTACTGTTTGAGCTGAATTTACCTGTTTATCTGTTATTTCTTTCTGTTTCAAGGTATACTCATTAATGTCACTTATAACCTCTCCTATTTTCTTTATAATTAAATCAATCTTGTCAAATATTTGAGTTGTTTGATTTACCATGTCGGTTCCTATTTCAACATAATTAGTTTCTTCTTCAAGATTTTTTGTAACAACAGTTGCTTCCTCCTGAATTGCTGCAATAATCTCACCTATATTTTTAGATGATTTAGCTGTTTTTTCAGACAAACCTCTTATTTCTTCAGCGATAACAACAAATCCTTTTCCTTCCTCACCTGCTCTAGCTGCTTCAATTGAAGCATTGAGAGCAAGAAGATTTGTTCTGTTTGCAATATCACTGATTATTGTAGAAATTGTTCCAATCTCCATCAATTTTTCTGAAAGAAGTTTCATTCTTCTGTTTATTCCCTGAACAGCTGTTCTAATTAATTGCATACTATTAAATGTTTCTGACACAATCTCATTCCCTTTAACTATTGCATCAATGGCTTCTTTTGAAACATCTGTTGCAGTGGCAGTTTTTTCTTTTGTACGCAAAGCAATTTCAGAAGCATTTTCAATAAGAGATACTATTTTTTCAATTTCCTGTTTTTGTATTTCAGCACCTGACTGTAATTTTTGAATTATTTCATTAAGAATATTACTGTGCTGTCCCACATCCTCTGCTCTAATCTTTACTTCTCTAACAAGTTCGCTCAATCCATCAATCATGAGATTAAATGCATCAGCCAAGGAACCAAAAATATCTGGAGTTACTTCTGCTTTCTGAGTAAGGTCTCCTTCAGAGGCCTGAGTCATAATCTGTAAGAATTTTATAATGTTTTTTTGCATCTCTTTCCTCTCTTCTTCTGTCTGAATTAGCGTAGAAAGCTTATCCATCATTTGATTAAAGGCATCAGCAATTTTTTCAAATTCATCACCTGTGCTTAACTTTATTCTCTTTTCAAAATTACCTTTTCTTATAGCTTCTACTGCTTCTTCAATTAATGAAAGAGGGACTATGATCTGCTTTCTAAACCAAAAAACATTCGCTGTTGATATGGCAATTAAAGCTAAAGCAAATATTCCAAGAATAGGAGAAAATTTTAAAAATGTGTTTAAAATTCCCATTTTTTTCATGATAAATTCTTCACCATAAATTTCATATCCGGTAATAATAAGTCCTGCAAGAAGAATAATAGTTGAAAGAATAATTGACACATTGAATACAATAAGAAACTTTTTATAAAGACCTGCTGGTTTTTTAATTTTGGGTTTGGAAATTTCTGGCATGTAAATCCCCTCCTTTTTATAAAATTAAACTTATAAAGTATGTAGAAAAAATATAGTAATTGTCAATAGCAGAGTAGGAGGAAAGGATAAGACCCAAATTCATAGTTAAAATTTATTTTCTTAATAACTATATTCCGATTATCTTACCACTCTTTAAATCAATATCTATTCTCCTAAAATTCGGATCTGAGGCAGTTCCTGGCATTAGATTTATCTGTCCTACTACAGGAACAATGAGTTTTGCTCCTGTAAAAACTAAAATATCTCTTATAAATAACTGCCATCCTTTAGGAACTCCTCTTAATTCTGGATTGTCCGACAGACTCAAATGGGTTTTTGCCATACAGATTGAAAAATCAGAAAAATCAGTATTTGAGTTAATATTTTTAAGTTTTTCTAAAGCCAAAGGAGAAAATTCAATGGAGTCTGCTCCATATATTTCTCTTGCTATTAACTCTATCTTTGAGATATGAGGAAGATTAATATCATAAAGAAATTTAAATTGTGATTTATTTCTGCAGACATCTATAATTATGTCAACAAGTTCAAGTGCTCCCTCACCTCCTTTCTCATAGTGATCAGCAACTGCCGCAGGAATTCCAACCTCTTTACAAGTTTTTTTAACAAATTCCAATTCATCAATGTCATCTATTTGGAATTTATTTACACAAACAACAGGATTTATACCAGCTTTTCTAACAATTTTTACATGATGAAATAAGTTTTCAAGTCCCTTTTCAAGCCATTTAAAATTTTTTAAGACATATTCTTCTGGAAGAGGATTACCTGGAATGATCTTCGGAGCATCTCTATCAGCTCCATGATATTTTAATGCTCTTAAAGTAACTACAATAACTGCTGCGTCTGGTTTCAATCCCGAAATCCTGCATTTTATGTTCCAGAATTTTTCAAAACCAATATCTGCTCCAAATCCACTTTCTGTGATGTGATATTCACTGAGTTTAAGTCCTATTCTGTCTGCAATAATTGAGGATTGACCTATCGCTATATTAGCAAAAGGAGCTGCATGAACAAATACGGGCTGTCCTTCAATTGTCTGAATTAAATTGGGATTTATTGCTGAAACCATAAATGCTGTCATAGCTCCAGCAACTTCAAGGTCTTCTGTTGTTATAGGATTTCCTGATTTCGAGTATGCTACAACAATTTTACCAATTCGCTCTCTCAGGTCTTTTAAATCCTTTACCAGTGACAGTATAGCCATTAATTCTGAAGAAGTGGCTATATCAAATCTTGATTCCATTGGTATTCCGTCTTTTTTACCGCCAATTCCAATGATAACTTTTCTCAATGCCTGAGCACAGAAGTCAATCACCCAGCCCATCTGTACTCTTTTTGGATCAATATCAAGCCTTTTCAATCCTTTTTTACAGAGGATCTCATCTGAATAGTTAGATTCATGAAACATTCTGGCAGTCAAGGCAACCATTGCAAGATTATGAGCATTCATTACTGCATTTATATCACCTGTGAAACCAAGTGAAAATTCTGTTCTTGGAATGCATTGAGAAAGCCCTCCACCTGCTGCACTCCCTTTTACATTCATTAATGGACCTGCAGAAGGCTGTCTTATTGCACAACTGACTTTCTTGCCTCTTTTACCAAATCCTTGAGTTAATCCTATGGTTGTTGTTGATTTTCCCTCACCAAAGGGGGTAGGAGTTACTGCTGTGACAACAATGTATTTGCCATTGTTATTATTCTTAATTCTTGAGTAAAGCTTTTGATAATCCACTTTTGCCATATAATAGCCATATGGAATTATTTCATCCTTTGCAATGCCAAGCTCGTCGGCAAGCTGAAATATCGTTTTCATTCTTTTTTCAGCTTCTTGAGCAATTACCCAATCTGGACAGGATACAGTCCCTGCAAGCATAAACTCTCCTCGGATTGTTAATTTTTTTATTTTACTCTGATGGATTTTCTATATCTGCAAGATAATCTTTAAGTTTTTCTAATAATGAATCAGGTAAGACTTCATCATAAAGTAAAGCATTCATCTCTTCTACAGTCAACTGTTCTTTGATATCTCTTGGAAGCATCTTTACTATAGCAATCCTTTCCTGCAAAGGTTTTTTCTTTTCATCCATTTTTTCTCTCCTTTCTAACAGGTTAAATGAAAAGCACCGGCAACAGCTTTGCCCTCAGATAAAAGCTGATTAAATAATGCTACGGCTTTTTCTGTAGCACTTACAATAGTTTCAATTCCCCTTTGTTTGAGCTCTTCTATTAAACTCTGGGGCACCTGCATTCTTTCATAAGCTCCTGTCCCAACAACAAGTATTTTGATATCCTTTGTAAATACTTCATTAAGATCCTCAATACACAAGGAATGCCCCTCTTTTCTCCACCATGATGGAATAACAGCGTCTGGGAATACTATGAGATCTTTAGTATATTCTGTCCCATCAACAACAATTTTTCCAAATGAATAATGAGTGATTTTCATACTTATACCCCCAAATAAAAGATGGCGGGAGTGTGTGGGAATCGAACCCACCTTGCCCGCTCCTCACAGGCAACACTGGATTTGAAGTCCAGGGGGGACACCAGAGCCCCATACACTCCCAATGAACATGTTTTAAAATAAAAATTTATCTCGTAAATATTTAAGTATATCATCATATACGGAGGGAACAACAAGAAAAATTTCAATATCTTTTGCTAAAGAAAGTTTAATTCTGTCTTGATCTCTTAAAATTAAAACTGCTGACTCTCCCTCCTTTAGGGTATCTGAAATTTTATTGCTTATTTCCATTATTCTTCTCTCTGTAGCTTTACTGAAATAATCAAAAACTCTCTGCATTACAGAACTTGTTTTAACAACTCTTAAACAATTTCCCCAATCAATAAATTCCCCAAAAACTGCAGGATCTTCAATCCCTATAACAATTGCTCCTTCAGATACTTTTTTCTCTATGAAAGGATATAAGTAAGGATTGGTCTCTCTTATTACATTAACTGCTTCTTCGCCTTCAATAAATATTGTTTCAACAAATATTTTAGTAACAAAACCTAACTTTTCAAGTTTTTCTACATGAACAATCGCCTCTTCCCAATATTTCTCAACCAACTCTTTCAGTTTTTCATCTTCTTCATCGGCAACAAAAATATTGGGAATACAAAAAAGTCTCCTTTTGCCTTTGAATTCTTCTACGCTAAGTCGCTGTATTTTACCTAATTCAGCCATGATTAATTTAAATTTGAAAAGGCTTTAAACTCTTCAAATTTCCTGTAAGCCCTGCCACTGTAAATAGATTCCTTTGCTATCTCAATTCCTTCCTTAAAATCTCTAGCAATTCCTGCAACCTGAAGTGCTCCAGAAGCATTCATTAAAACCATATCCAAACAGGGAGTTTTCTCCCCTTTAAGAACACTCAAAAATATTTCTGCACTATTTTTTCTGTCAACACTCTTAATATCTTTCAATAATGCTCTTTTAATCCCCAGATCTTCTGGACAAATAAAGGTTGAGCTGACCTCACTATCTTTTGCTCTTACAATATGTGTTTTTTCAGTAACTGTAATCTCATCAAGTCCGTCTTCACTATGGACAACCATTATATCCTCTGAACCAAGTTTCATCAAAACTTTAGCAATTGTATCCATATATTGTTTTGAAAAAACACCTAAAAGCTGACGTTTAACCTGAGCAGGATTAAGCATCGGACCAAGAATATTAAACATTGTTCTTATTTTTAGCTCTTTTCTGACAGGAGCTACCCTCTTCATGGCAGGATGATAAAGGGGTGCAAAAAGAACTGTAACTCCGCATTCAAAAAGAGCTTTCTCAGCCCTCTCAGGCGTCATATTAACATTTATTCCAAGCTCTTCCAAAACATCAATGCATCCACATTGACTTGAAGCAGAGCGATTTCCATGTTTTGCCACAGGAACTCCTGCTGCAGCAACAACAAAAGTTGTGGCAGTTGATACATTAAATGTTCCAGAGTGATCTCCACCTGTTCCTACTATATCAATGGCATTCTCAGGAGCTCTTATCTTTATTGCATACTCTCTAAAAAGCCTTACTGATTCAAGAATCTCCTCTTCTGTCTCCCCTTTCATGGAAAGTCCCATAAGAAAAGCTGCAATCTGAGCCTCTGATGCTCTGCCTTCAATAATATCAATAAAACTCTTCCTCAGAAGTTCTGCTGATAAATCTTCTTTTTTACTCAGTTTAATTATTGCTTCAGTTATCATAGTTTTAAAAAATTTTTCAGTAAATCCTTCCCAACTTTTGTTAATATGCTTTCAGGATGAAACTGAACACCTTCGATTATGTATTCTTTATGTCTTATACCCATAATTATACCATTTGAAGTCCATGCTGTGACAGTCAGACAATCGGGTAAACTTTCTTTATCAATAATAAGAGAGTGATACCTTGTTGCCTCAAAAGGATTTGGAAGGTCTCTAAAAATTGTTTTACCATCATGGTAAATAAGAGACGTTTTACCATGCATTATCTCTGGACAGCGAACTATTTTTGCACCAAAAGCTGCACCAATTGCTTGATGACCGAGACACACTCCAAGAATTGGTACTTTTCCTGCAAAATGCATTATCACATTACATGAAACTCCAGCTTCTTTTGGAGTGCATGGACCTGGCGAAATTATTATCCTTTCAGGATTGAGCTTCTCAATCTCTTCTATAGTAATCTGATCATTTCTGTAAACAACAATATCTGGATTAATCTCTCCAATGTATTGATAAAGATTGTAAGTGAATGAGTCATAGTTGTCAATTAAGAGAATCATTTCTGCTCCTTTGACTCTAAAAAGCTCACTGCTTTTAGCATGGCAGTTGCCTTATTGACTGTTTCAAGATACTCTCTTTCAGGAACTGAGTCTGCCACTACTCCCGCTCCTGCCTGAACATATACTTTTTTATCCTTTATAACAAGCATCCTTATACCAATGCACATATCCATATTCCCACTAAAACCGAAATACCCTATTGCTCCTGCATATGGACCTCTACGGGTTGGTTCAAGTTCTTCAATAATCTGCATTGCCCTTACTTTTGGAGCTCCGGTAACTGTTCCAGCAGGAAAACAGGACATAAATACATCAAAAATATCAAGCCCTCGCCTGAGTCTACCTTCAACATTACTTACAATATGCATTACATGACTGTATCTTTCAATTGTCATAAGCTCTGTAACATTGACTGAACCTATTTCTGCCACTCTACCCACATCGTTTCTCCCAAGATCAACAAGCATAATGTGTTCAGCTATTTCTTTCTCATCGCTAAGTAAATCTCTCTCAAGTGCGATATCTTCCTCTTCAGTTTTTCCCCTTGGACGGGTTCCAGCAATTGGTCTTAGGGTAATTTTTTCATCTTCAACTCTTACAAGAATTTCAGGAGATGAGCCAACAATATGCCCTTCACCTATATCAATATAAAACATATATGGTGAGGGATTTATTATTCTTAGTGCTCTATAAATATCAAATGGATGGACATCTGAAGTTGTTTCAAATCTCTGAGAAATAACCACCTGAACAATATCACCGGAAAAAACATAATCTCTTGCTTTTTTTACAGCATTGATAAAATCTTCTTTTTTAAAATTTGAGACAAACCCATGTAATGGTTCTTTATCGCTGTTTTTTGTAACATATAAATAGGATCTGAATCTTTCATCCTTGTGGTTTTTCAGTTCTTTAATTATTGTCTCTATCTTATCCTGAGCTTTTTCATAAATCTCTTTAGCATTCCCTGAGTTTAGAAAAGCATTGTAAACAATCTTTATTGACTGTTTGAGATTGTCAAATATTAAAACTGTTTCTGGAATCATGAGAAATATATCAGGCATGTCAATGGATGGCTTTTCAAGATCAGGAACCTTTTCAAAAAGTTTTACAGTATCGTAAGATATGTAGCCAACCATGCCTCCGAAAAATCTTGGAAGCCCGGGCTCTAAATAGGCTTTGAATTTTTTGAAAAAATTCTTTAGAAAATCAAATGGATTTGCATTATCAAAACTGTTTTGCTCCAAACCATTTAAAACTATATTTCTACCTTTTGATTTTATTATAAAAGCAGGATCAAATCCAATAAAAGAATACCTTCCCCATTTTTCACCACCGACAACGCTTTCAAGAAGAAAAGAGGGCTTTTTATTAAGCTTTAAAAAAGCACCAACAGGAGTATCAAGATCAGCAATTATCTCCCTGTAAAGTGGAATAACATTGTATTTCTCGGATAAAGATAGAAAGTCCTTTTCACTTAGATTCATAGAATAGTTTAAATAATCAGTTTTAAAAAAGGCAAACCAAAGCTTTTTAATTCTTCATCTGTAAGTATTTTCTATCTTTGAATTCCTCTTTTTTACCTTCATTCCAGTTATCAACAGGTCTAAGATAACCGACCACACGAGAATAAACTTCTGTTGTTCTTCCACATTTTGGACAACTCTGATGTTCTCCTTCTATGTATCCACATTCAGGGCAGATGCTGAATGTCGGAGTAATGCTTATGTAAGGGAGTCTATATTTTTCAAAAACTGCCTTTATAAAGTTTTTCAGCCTCTCAGGCTCTGGCTGTTCTCCTAAAAATAGATGAATAACTGTTCCACCAGTATATTTACTTTGAAGTTCATCCTGATGATCAAGAATATAAGTTATTGACTCTGTAAAGTTTACGGGTAACCATGTTGAGTTTGTGTAATAGGGATTTTCCCTGCCCTGTGTAATTATATCAGGATACTTCTGTTTATCAATCTTTGCAAGTCTATAACTTGTCCCTTCTGCAGGTGTTGCCTCAAGATTGTATAAATTGCCTGTCTCTTTTTGATATTCCATAAGTTTTTCACGCATGAAATCCATTACCTTCAATGCAAATGCTTTTCCTTCCTCTGTCCATATTCCTTTTGAACTTAACCATCTTGCGTTCGCAATTGCTTCATTCATTCCAATTATACCTATTGTTGAAAAGTGATTGCACCAGTATGCCCCTGTTCTTTCCTTTACAGAGCTGAGATAATGCTTTGAATACGGATACAGTCCTGCATCTGTAAATCTTTCAAGAACCTTGCGTTTAATCTCAAGGGAAGTTTTTGCAATATCCATAAGTCTTGTAAGATATGTAAAGAATTCTTCCTCTGATTTGCTTAAATATCCAATTCTTGGCAGGTTCAATGTAACAACGCCAATGCTATTACCGCACCAAGTTGATTTTCCTTTTCTTCTGACCATTATTATATGATTATGAACTTCTACACAATATACTTTTCCTTTATAATATTCTTTTCTTATATTATGCTTTCTGAATCTATAATCCTTAGACTTTTGTATACTTATTTCCCAGACCCCATTTGAATGAATTTGTCTTCCTTTTATTTTTGATGTTTTTTTAATCTTCTTAATAGTTGAAATATATCCTAATTTAAGCACTATTTCCTGAAAATCTTCAGCTAATTTATCAGATGCTGTCCAGTATATTATTTGTCCAGTTGATTTTCTTATATATCCATCTCCTTTGATCATCCAATCAAAAAGTAATTTTAGTTGTCTTTTACTTAAGTTTTTGATTTCTTTTGGGATGTATTTGGTATATTTGTCACCAAATTGGCGTAAATAACTCCAAAGTTGTTTATTACAAATTACAAAATTTGAGCCCTCTTCATAATAGTTAAATGGCAAAGAAGTTAATAGTTCTTTAATTTCTTTTCTTATTTTTTTATTTTTTTGAGTTATAGTTACTCTATATCCATGGGAAGGAGCAATATTTTCATTATCTGTTGAACCTTCTGCTAACCATATTCCAAAAAATTTTAACCAATCATCCATTTTTATTTTTAAATGCTGAGTTTCATATCTTAATCTTACTCTTTTTCTATTACCATAATTTTCCCTAGTGCATATGTTATGAATAGTTACTGAGTTACAATCAAATTCATTGGCTATTTGATAAATTGTTTTCCCTTCTTTTTTTAAATTTCTGATTTCTTCAATTTCAAAGTCAGAAAATTTTGTTTCTGGACCTGTACCAGACATTATGGGGACTGAAGGCAAAATAAAATATTCTTTTTCTTCTTCCTCCCATATACTTTGTTTAGGAATTCTGTCTCTGTTAGGATCAAAATCTTTAGCTTCTACAAATTTATAAACCCATTTTTTCCCATCCCATCTTTTAACAAACATCCTGTGATTTGGTGTTACTAACAAATCAAAAGATTTATGGTGAAATCTTATCAATTCTCCATCCCAATCATATTCAAAAATTCTAATTGGTTTATGTATTTCTATTTTTCCATCCATTGTACGAGTAAAGAGTTCATCATCTAGAGTTAATTCACTAAATTTTTTCCATCCAGATAGAGTCAAAACCTCAGTTTCTTCATCATAGCAACCAGTTAAAGGGTTTGAACCAAAAAGTCCACCACCACGGTGTTTAAGCTCTCTTGTCTCAAGCCTGAGCCTGCAACACATACTTCTTGCATCCTCAGGTTTTAGGTCAGAGTTTACATAGTTTGCAAAATAGGGAATTCCGTATTTTGCCGTTGCCTGCATGATTAAGTCAACAACAGGGCTCTGCCAGTCAAAATCTTTTGTAATGTTTATTGTAGGAATGGGAAAAGTGAAAACCCTTCCCTTTGCATCTCCTTCTGTGAGAACCTCAAAAAGTGCCCTGTTGAACATATCCATCTCTTTCTGAAATTCACCGTATGTAGCTTCCTGAGTTTTTCCTCCAATAATTACAGCCTGCGATGCAAGATGTTCAGGCACCTTCAAGTCAAGGGTAATGTTACTGAAGGGAGTGTTTCCTGTTATAAAAACCTGTCCATTTCTTCTTGCAATAACTGTCTCGTTTTCAGTGTGAACACTCCAGATAACACCTGTATAGTCAATTTTTTCTATTTTGCTTATATGATCATTTTTCGTCTCAGTAAGGGTAATTATGTATTGAATTTTCCTGGAGATCCCTCCTGCTTTTCTCTCTTTAACATTAAAGTTATATCCTGCAAGAACTGCCATGGCAGTGATGAAATCAACAGAATTTTTATCGGTGACAGTGATTCTTTTTCTAAACTTTTCATGCCAGCCATCACCTTTAATGTAGGTTTCCAGAAAAAGTCTTGCCTGAGGCTTGCTTAGTCTGTAAAGATATTCAGGGAATTTTTTAATTTTTGCTCCCATAAGTGTGTGAACTTTTTTACTTGATGAAGGAGAAAGTCTGATATGGGCACATAAACCGAGAGATTTCTGCTCTTTCACGGTGTATTCAAATCCGAGTTTTTCAAGAAGTTCTATAATCTCATTATAATTTTCAAAGTGACAGTAGGGAGACTGATAGATGCTAACTCTATGACTTCCATTGTTCTCTATGCTTCCTTCAGACATAATCCATGCAAGAAGCTTTATTTCTTCATCTGAGATTGGATAATCGGGATTTTTATTTTCTCCTGTTACAGGTATCACTACAGGAGAGTTTAATTTTAATATATCCTCAATGGGTTCAAGAGTGTTTTTTTTCGTATTGAAAATTTTTCTTACCACTCTGTGTCCTGGCGATATGAGCTGTTGTTGACTTCTATTTTTCAGGCAATACATGTATCCAGAGTATTCAGCCCTGAAAACATAGGTAACAGGTTTTGTCTCAATTTCTGAAGTATCTAAATTAAAAGTGTAGATTAAATCTCCGATCTCTACTTCGTTGTACTTCTTCCAACCTTCGGGTGTTAAAATTTCCGTATCCTGAGAAAGACATTGAAACCCCACCCTTGTAGGCACATTCAGGTTAAAAACCCACTCCTGCAAAGCCTGCTTTACCTGTTTATAATTAAGTTCATCATATGCTATGAATGGTGCAAGAAGGGTGTCAACATTGCTAAATGCCTGCGCACCTGCTGCCTCTCCCTGAAGTGTGAAAAGAAAGTTTACAATCTGTCCAAGTGCGCTTCTAAAATGTTTTGCAGGCTTTGATTCCACTTTTCCTGCCACTCCACCAAATCCACGAATTAACAAATCCATTAAATCCCAGCCCACACAATAGGGAGCAAGCACATTCAGATCGTGGATATGCAGACTCCCATCTATATGAGCTTTTCTTACCTCTGGTGGATAAATCTTATGAAGCCAGTAGCTTTTACTTATCTCACTTGATATGTAGTTGTTTAATCCCTGAAGGCTGAAGCTCATGTTGGAGTTTTCTCTTACCCGCCAGTCAACTTTGCTTAGGTAGTTGTCAATCAGCTCAAGCCCGCCCTGACGGGCAATCTCACGCATACGAGCGTGCTGATCACGATAAATAATGTAGGCTTTTGCGGTTTTACGATAGGGACTGCTTAAGAGTATCTCCTCAACAATGTCCTGAATCTCTTCCACATGGGGGTCACGGTCACGAATCAATTCCTCAGCAAGAAGTAAAACCTTAATTGTAAGCCTCTTTGCAGTTTCATAGTCAAACTCTCCTGTTGCCTTACCTGCCTTTGATATGGCTATGGTGATTTTTTCAGGGTCAAATGCAACCCGACGACCATCACGCTTTATTATGTTTTTAAACATCCTTTGCCTCCTTACGCATTATCTCTGCAACTTTAACCATGTTTTTAAGCGAGGAAATTGTTTCCTGCCATCCTCTTGTTTTAAGTCCGCAATCAGGGTTTATCCAGAAAAGTCTTTTGTCAATAAGCTTTATTGAGCGTTTTACTATCTCAAGCATTTCTTCCACTGTTGGCACTCTTGGAGAGTGAATATCATATACTCCAATTCCAATGCCTCTGTCATATTTAAATTTTTCAAAGGCTTTGAGAATCTCTCCTTTGCTCCTTGATGCTTCAATTGATATCACATCAGCATCCATTGCATAGATTTTTTCAATTATATCATTAAACTCAGAGTAGCACATGTGGGTATGAATCTGAGTCTCAGGTTTTACAGCTCCTGTAACAATTTTAAAGCTTTTTATAGCCCAGTCAAAATACTCATCAACCTTTGCTTTTTTAAGTGGCATTCCCTCTCTCAGGGCAGGCTCATCAATCTGAATGATTTTTATACCCGCTCTCTCAAGCTCCATTACTTCTTCCTTGAGAGCAAGAGCAATCTGATAGGCAACTTCTTTTTTTGAGATATCCTTTCTTGGATAGGACCACTGAAGAATTGTAACAGGTCCTGTAAGAATTCCTTTCACTGGCTTTTCAGTGAGAGACTGGGCATAAAGCGTTTCTTTAAAAATCAGAGGGTTTTCCCTCCATACATCGCCATAGATTATTGGTGGTCTTACACATCTTGAGCCATATGACTGAACCCATCCATTTTTTGTGACAGCAAACCCTTGAAGGCGCTCTGCAAAAAACTCAACCATATCAGTTCTTTCAAACTCTCCATGAACCAGGACATCAAGCCCTATCTGTTCCTGAATCTCTATTGCCTTTTTTATCTCCTGATTGATAAACTCTTCATACTGCTCAAGGGAAATTTTACCAGCCTTAAAGTCTGCTCTTACTTTCCTTAATTCAGCAGTCTGAGGAAAGCTTCCTATTGTGGTGGTTGGAAAAAGAGGAAGTCTGAGGATTTCCATCTGTTTTTCATATCGTTCACTGAAGTCCTGTTTTCTATCAAGGGCATTTTCATCAATTTGAGAGATCTTTTTCCTGACCTCAGGATTGGTAAATTTTATGGATAAATTCTGCTCTGGAGGCTCTTTCCCTTCATTTATTGCTGTTTTAAGCAGTGTAAGTTCTTCAAGCCTTTCATTGGCAAAGCTTAAAAGGCGCAGAATTTCCTCAGGTATGGATTCATTTTTCACAGTCACTGGAAGATGCATGAGAGGACAGGAGTTTGAAAGAATTATGTTTTTCGTAAACTTTGTGAGAGTTTCAATAAGTTTCAATGTTTCAGTAAAATCTGTCTTCCACGGATCTCTTCCTGAGACAACTCCTGCAATTAGGATTTTATCGTTGGGAAAACCGAATTTTGAGATACTGTCAAGATTTTCTCTTCCATCAACAAAATCAAATCCAATACCATTAACTGGCAGTTCATAAACTATTTTTTCATAGTGTGACAGGCTTTCATAGTAAGTTTGAATGTAAACCTTTATTTTGCTGAGCCCGGCAGTGATTTTCCTGTAACAATCAATGATTGCCTGAACAGTATTATTCTCTAAATCAAGAACCATTGCAGGCTCATCAATCTGAACTTCTTCAACATCAGATTCTTCAAGCTCTTTAAGAAGCCTCATGTAAACAGAAGCTATCCTGTCAAGAAAATATGCATAGTCCTTTACTTTGGCACAGTAAAGATAGGTAAAAGGACCTGTAAGCACAGGCTTTGTTTTAAGATTAAGGCTATTTTTAAGAAGTTCATACTCTTTCAATGGTTTATTCTCTTTGAGTTCAAACCCGGTTGTTTTTTCAATCTCAGGAACAATGTAATGATAGTTTGTGTTAAACCACTTTGTCATCTCTGAAGCAGGTGCATCTGCTGTACCTCTTGCTATTGCAAAGTATCTTTCCATTGGGTTTGAGATATTTTGAAATCTCTCCGGGATAACATTAAACATAATTGAGAGATCAAGAATAAAATCATAAAGAGAGAATTCATTTGATGGAACAATGTCAATTCCATGCTGGACAATGGTTTTTGCATTGTTGATAATTAATTTCTCAGCTTCTTGGGCAAGCTCCTTTTGAGAGATTTTTCCACTCCAGTAGGATTCAAGGGCTTTTTTTAGCTGTCTCTGAGGACCAATTTTGGGATAGCCAAAGACAGTTGTTTTAACGGTCATTTAATTCCTCCCGCGAGGTATTCTGAAAGCCAAAGGCTTTCAGGCTGGATAGGTCTTCCGGCTCTGGGCTCAGTGCCTACTTGCCCGCCTTCCCAGAGATTTCTCTCCAGTGGCTTACTGGGCTTTCGTTCCCAACACGGCTGCGGGGCAGCGGGGGATTCTCACCCCTCTTCCCTTACATCCAGCAATTTTGAAAATACATTAAGTAGAAAATTTTTGTCAAATCAGACAATAAGAATGTTTATTTTCTCTTGACAAATTCCTTCAATCTTTTATAAACTGAACATCAGTTCACATGAACAGGCGTTCAGGACATGAGTCAAGAAAGAGAATAGTAGATGCTGCTGTGAAGTTATTTTCGCAGAGTGGCTTCAATGGCACGACAATGAGAATGATTGCAAAGGAAGCAGGAATAAGCGTTGGAGGGCTTTATCTTTATTTCAAAAACAAGGAAGAGCTATCACTTTATTTAATAAAAGAAAAGCTTAACGAATTTTATAGCAAAGTTTTGCTACCCCTTAAAGAGATTCCCAGTCCCTCTCAGGCATTGAAGGAATATTTCACAAAAGCACTGGAATTTGCAAAGGAAAACAGAGAACTCATCATTATTCATGCAAAGCAACAGGGTTTTACTTTTGGAATTGAGATAAAAAAAGAGTTTTTTAAAAAAGAAAGAGAGATACTTAAAGAGATAATTACCAGAGGTATTGAATCTCGTGAATTTAAAGAGTGTGAGCCTGAAGAAGTGGCGAAACTACTCATGAATATCATAGGAGGTTATGTTCTTTCAGTTGTTGTTGAGCCTGAAAATCTTTTTAAGCCAGAAGTCTGTATTGATATCCTATTAAAAGGCTTATTGAAAAGGAGTAATTTATGATTGCTAAATTTAAAGCCATTTGTCTTTTATCTGTCATGTTTTTTATTCTTACAGCATGCGGTAAAAAACAGCCTCCAGCCCAAATTCCTGAAGTATCAGTAATAACTGTTCAAACACAGGAAGTTCTTCTTACAACTGAGCTTCCAGGAAGAACCAATCCCTACAGGATAGCTGAGATAAGACCACAGGTAAGCGGAATAATTCTTAAAAGATATTTCACAGAAGGAAGCAATGTAAAAGCAGGAGACCTCCTTTATCAGATTGATCCAGCACCTTATAAAGCAGCCTATGACAATGCTGTGGCAGCATTGAAAAGAGCTGAGGCAACACTTCAATCAGTAAAAGCAAGATATGAGAGATATCAAGAGCTTATAAAGGTTAATGCAATAAGCAAGCAGGAGTTTGACGATGTGAAAGCTCAGTATGAGCAGACTCTCTCAGAGATTGAGGCATTAAAGGCACAGGTAAGGAATGCTCAGATTAATCTTGGATATACGAAAATAACAGCGCCAATTTCAGGCAGAATTGGTAAATCAAATGTAACAGAAGGTGCGCTTGTTACTGCCTATCAGCCGATGGAGCTTACAAGAATTCAGCAACTTGACCCTATATATGTTGACATTCCTCAGTCAACAAAGGAATTAAGAGAGCTTGAAAGAAGACTTGCTGAGGGAAGGCTTAAATATGCCGGTAAAGAGCAGAACAAAGTAAAAATAATTCTTGAAGATGGAACAGTCTATCCAGTTGAAGGGACACTTCAGTTTAAGGATGTAACAGTTGATCCAACAACAGGCTCGGTTACATTGAGGGTTATAGTTCCAAATCCAAAGGGAGTGCTTTTACCGGGAATGTTTGTTAGAGCAATAGTTAAAGAGGGAATAAACAGGCATGCAATTCTTCTTCCCCAGCAGGCAGTGTTTCGTGATCCAAAAGGAAATCCTTTTGTCTATATAGTTGATAATGAAAACAAGGTTCAGATAAGACCAGTTAAGGTTGACCGTGCCATAGAGGATAAATGGCTTGTTTCAGAGGGAGTTTCAGAGGGACAGCAGGTTATAGTTGAAGGAGTTCAGAAAATTATGCCCGGAATGCCTGTAAAGCCTGTGCCTTATGGAAATAAGCAATGATATACAGATTTTTTCTTGACAGACCGGTTTTTGCATGGGTTATTGCTATTGTTATAATGGGAGCAGGCTGTCTTGCCATATACAGCCTCCCGGTGGCACAGTATCCTTCACTTGCTCCTCCATCAATTTACATTCAGGCGTTTTATCCGGGTGCTTCTGCTGAGACAGTTGAAAACAGTGTTACCCAGATTATTGAAGAGAAGATGACAGGACTTGACAGAATGATTTACATGTCTGCATACAGTGACTCATCTGGCAGCTCCCGCATTGAGCTTACCTTTGAGCCAGGAACAGACCCTGACCTTGCATGGGCAAAGGTTCAGAACAAGCTTCAGCTTGCAATGCCAAGTCTGCCCGAGGCTGTTCAGAGAACAGGAATAAAAGTTGGTAAAGCAACAAAAAACTATCTCATGGTAGTTGCTCTGATTTCAGAAGACGGTCGTCTTGATGCAAATGATTTAAGAGATTATATGCAGTCAAACCTTGAAAAGGTTCTTGCAAGAATAGAGGGGGTTGGAGAAGTTGAGACCTTTGGTTTTCCCTATGCAATGCGCATATGGGTTGAACCTCACAAGCTCGTAAGTTATGGATTGACAATTGATGATGTAATTGCTGCAATAAAAAGCTACAATGTGGAGGTATCTGGTGGACAGCTTGGAGGCGCACCGGCAAAGCCTGGTCAGCGGCTAAATGCACCGATAATTGTTCAGAGCATGCTTAAAGAGCCAGAGGAGTTTAGTTCAATTCCTGTAAGAGTAAATCCTGATGGCTCAACTGTAAAGATAAAGGATGTGGCAAGGGTTGAGCTTGGAACAGACTACTACGATATAAATGCCTACTATCAGGGAAAGCCTGCTGCAGCACTTGCAATAAGACCTCTTCCCGGAGCAAATGCACTTCAGGTGGCAAAAAAAGTTAAAGATAAAATGGATGAGCTCAGCAAGCACTTTCCATCAGGTGTAAAGGTTGTTTATCCCTATGACACAACTCCTTTTACAAAAGTTGCAATAAATGAAGTTGTAAAAACCCTTGTTGAGGCAATAATTCTTGTGTTCTTCATAATGTGGCTATTTATGGGCAGCCTTCGTGCAACTTTTATTCCCACAATTACTGTTCCTGTTGTTTTACTTGGCACATTTGCTGTTCTGGGAATTGCTGGTTACTCAATAAATATGCTCACAATGTTTGCGATGGTGCTTGCAATAGGGCTTCTGGTTGATGACGCAATTGTTGTGGTAGAAAATGTGGAAAGAATAATGCGGGAAGAAGGTCTTCCAGTAAAAGAAGCTGTAATAAAATCAATGGAGCAGATTACATCAGCTCTCATAGGCATCGGACTTGTTCTATCCGCTGTATTTGCTCCAATGGCATTTTTTAAGGGCTCAACAGGCATTATTTACAGACAGTTTGCAGTAACAATAATTTCAGCCATGTTACTTTCGGTTTTTGTTGCCTTGAGTCTTGCTCCTGTTTTATGTGTAATGTTTCTAAGACCACATAAAGCTTCAGAGGCGAAAAAAGGAATTCTTCACTGGTTTAACCTGATTTATGAGAAGTTTTACAGCATATTTTTTAAATCAAGGCATTTCTATACCAAAGCTGTTGAAAACTCCTTCAGAAAAGCTCCACTTTATATTTTGATTTATGTGATAATCATTGCAGCATTGGGCTTTATTTTAATGAAGCTTCCAACAGCCTATCTTCCAGATGAAGATCAGGGAATTCTTCTTGCCCAGGTAATACTTCCATCTGGCTCTACCCTTGAACAGACAGAGGAAGTTTTAAAAGAAGTTCAGAATTATTTTTTAACAAAAGAAAAAGATGCTGTGGATACTGTAATGACAGTCTCGGGAATAAGCTTTGCTGGAAGAACTCAGTCAAATGGAATGGCATTCATAAAGCTAAAAGACTGGCATTTAAGGGACAGGGCAGAATTAAGAGTTAAGGCAATTCAGGATAGGGCTATGAGATACTTCCTTCCGAATAAAAAAGCCATGATATTTGTTTTCCCGCCTCCATCAATTATAGAACTTGGGAATGCAACAGGCTTTGACCTTCAGCTAATGGATATAGGAGGTCTTGGGCATCAGAAGCTCATGGAAGCAAGAAATAAGCTTCTTTATATGGCAAATCAGGATCCGAGACTTAAAAATGTAAGACCAAATGGAATGGATGACATACCAGAATACAAAGTTGATGTGGACTGGGAAAAAGCAGGCGCACTGGGAGTTCCGATTACATCAATTAATAATACAATTTCAGCAGCTTTTGGAAGTGCCTATGTAAATGACTTCATAAAAGGTGGTAGGGTAAAAAGAGTTTTTGTTCAGGCAGACATTCCATACAGAATGCTTCCTGAGGATATGAACAGGCTCTATGTGAGAAACAATGAAGGCAAGATGGTTCCATTTTCATCCGTTGCTTCAGGCAGATGGATTTATGGCTCACCAAAGCTTGAGCGTTACAATGCCTTTCCTTCAATGAACATCTGGGGAGAGCCTGCAAAGGGATACAGCTCAGGTGATGCAATGAAAGCAATGGAGGAAATCATCTCAAAGCTTGGTAAAGGAATAGGTTACGCATGGACAGGATTAAGTTATCAGGAAAAGCTGGCAACAGGGCAGGCTCCAATTCTTTATGCCTTCTCTGTTTTTGTCATATTTCTATGTCTTGCAGCACTTTATGAGTCCTGGACAATTCCAATTACAAATTTAGTATTACTTCCTCTTGGGATATTTGGTGCAGCTGTGGCAACATGGATAATGGGACTTCATAATGATGTTTACTTCCAGATTGGATTTCTTGTAACAATGGGACTTTCATCAAAGAATGCAATACTTATAATTCAGTTTGCAAGAGACAGAATAAGGCAGGGTGGAGAGCTTCATAAGGCAACAGTTGAGGCTGCAAGAATAAGATACAGACCCGTTATCATGACTTCTCTGGCGCTCTTCTTCGGAGTTCTTCCTCTTGCTATTTCAAAGGGAGCCGGTTCTGGAGCAATGAATGCAATCGGCGTTGCCATTGAAGGTGGAGTTATAGCAGGGACATTTATAAACATTCTGTTTGTGCCACTGTTTTTTGTGTTGATTTTGAAATTTTTCAAAGTCAGGGAAGTAAAATGAGGAAGCTGATTATTCCCCTGATTCTTCTACTGCTTACATCCTGCACGATGATACCTGAGTATAAGAGACCTGAAGCACCAATCCCCAGGGAATGGCCTAAGGGTGAAGCCTACAGTTCATTAAAATACGAAGAACTTCCAAAATCTACACTCCTTAAATGGAATGATTTTCTCGTAGATGAAAAATTGCAGGAGATTGTTAAAAAAGCCCTTTCAAATAATCGTGACCTGAGGCTTGCAGCATTAAATGTTGAGAGAGCAAGGGCATACTATGGAATTCAAAGAGCAGAACTTATTCCGGCAGTTGATGCAATTTCCTCTGGATTAAGGCAGAGAGTTCCAGCAGAACTGTCAAACACGGCAAAAGCAGAGACTTTATCTCAATACAGTGTTACCTTTGGAATCACATCATGGGAGATTGATCTTTTTGGAAGACTTCAGAGTTTAAAGGAGATGGCTTTAGAGCAATACCTTGCACAGGAAGCCACGTACAGGGCTGTGAGACTTTCTTTTATTTCAACAGTTGCTATTGCCTATTATACTTATGCCATAGATAAAGAAAATCTGAATCTTGCAAAGCAAACTCTCAAAACTCAGCAAGAAAACTACGAATTAATTAAGAAAAGATATGAAGTGGGAGTTGCCTCAGAGATAGACCTTCACAGAGCAAAAACACAGGTTGACACAGCAAGAGAAGCGGTTGCAAGATATACGCAGGTTTTAGCTCAGGATAGAAACACACTGGAACTCATATCAGGTGAGCCTCTTAAAGATGAACTTTTACCTGAAGGATTGAGCAATATTAAACCACCTAAAGACATATCTCCTGGACTTTCCTCTGAAGTATTGCTAAATCGTCCTGATATCATTGCAGCAGAGCATACACTTAAAGCATACAATGCTCAGATAGGTGCTGCAAGGGCAGCATTTTTCCCGAGAATATCCCTTACAACACTTATTGGCACAGCATCCAGTGAGCTTTCAGGACTCTTTGAAGCAGGCTCAAAAACATGGACATTTCAACCGCAGGCAGTAATGCCCCTGTTTGATGCAAGAGTATGGGCTGCCCATGAGGCTGCAAAAGTTGAAAGAGAAATTGCTGTTACAAACTATGAAAAAACAATACAGACAGCTTTTAAAGAAGTTGCTGATGCACTGGCAGTAAAAGGAACAATTGACGAGCAGATAGATGCATTGAGCAGTCTTGTTAACTCTTTAAGAGAAACATATAAACTTGCAAAGATAAGATATGAAAGAGGAGTT
Source organism: Thermodesulfovibrio aggregans (assembly GCF_001514535.1). Taxonomy (NCBI): domain Bacteria; kingdom Pseudomonadati; phylum Nitrospirota; class Thermodesulfovibrionia; order Thermodesulfovibrionales; family Thermodesulfovibrionaceae; genus Thermodesulfovibrio; species Thermodesulfovibrio aggregans. Next base: position 175,250 of record NZ_BCNO01000003.1, read on the forward strand.
GACAGTTACTTGAGTGTTCTTGATGCTCAGAGAGCACTTTTTCAGGCAGAACAGCAGCTCAACACCCTCATACTTTCAAAATATGCAAATTTATCAACACTTTATAAAGTCCTTGGAGGCGGGGAATAAAATGAAAGAAAATCCTTTTGAGAAAGTTTTAATGCCTGTTGACAGAAGTGAGCATTCAAAAAGAGCGGTTAATTTTGCCGGTTTAATGCTTTCAAATTGTGAAACATTGCCTGTAGTAACTCTTTTTTATGTGATGACTGGTAAACATTTAAGCGATTTTCTTAAAAACATTCATCTGAAAGAAAGAGATTTAAAGGATTATGAATTTTTGAAAAAGAGCAAAGAAAAACACATTAGGGAATTTATAGAACCTTTTTTGAATGAGTATGAAAACATACTGAAAGATGCTGGATTCAGGGGAGAAATAAACAAAAAGATAGAAGATGGAGATCCCGGTAGCAAAATAATTAAAGTTGCAGAGGATGAGAATTTTTCTACAGTAATTATGGCAAGAAGAGGCATGTCAGAACTTAAAAGTATTCTGCTTGGAAGTGTTTCAAGCAAAGTGATATACGGATTAAAAAATAAAAATATATATATCGTGGGACAAAAACTTGATATGGAAAATCAATGCCCGATTCCATATGCCCTCATTCCTGTTGATGGCTCAGTGTATTCTATGAAAGCATTAGAGCATGGTGTATTTCTTGCAAAGTTTGTTAAGGGAATTAAAAAATTCACGATTTTAAGAGTAATCAATATTTCTTTATATCTTGAAAGAATTAGACAGGGCATAGATCCTGAAGAGGAAGCCAATGAAATTCTTATGAAAGCTAAAAATAGCTTTTTAAAAGCAGGCATTCAAGACAGCTTAATTGAGACAAAAATTCGTGTGGGAGTTCCAGCAGAAGAAATAGTCAAAGACATAGAAGAAAATAATTACAATCTTGTAATCATGGGAAGAAAAGGTCGCTCTGCATTGAAAGACCTTGTTCTTGGAGGTGTGAGCTATACAGTAATAAATAGATGTTTTGAACCTGTAGTAGCAATTATAAATATTTGAGGTTGTTCAATGAAAAAGATACTTACAGCTTCTTGATTTTTTAAGAATTGTGAGTTTTTTAAAAGTCTCAATAGAATGAAAAGGAGGTTAGCTATGGAGATTAAAAAATGTATTGATTTTGCTAACAAGATTAAAATTTGCTTTGTAGCTACCTGTGACGGTGAGCAACCCAGGGTTAGGCCACTATTGATGTGGTTTGCTGATGAGACAGGTTTTTACTTTCAGACTCAAACAGTAAAAAATTTTTATAAACAACTACTTAAAAGTCCGAAAATTGAGCTCTGTTTCTGGGATCCAGACGAGGGAAAGACCTTAAGAGTCACAGGAGAAGTGGAATTTTTGGAAGATTTTGAACTTAAAAAAAGATGCCTTAAAGAAAGACCTTTTTTATATGAGATTGGCATTAGAGACGAAAAAGATCCGATTCTTGCGTTATTCCGAGTATCTCAAGGGGAAGCATTCTTCTGGACAAGAGCTGATAGCATGAAAGAAGACCAGATCCAAAAAATTAAGTTCGAATTAACAAAACAGACATGAATAAAATAATCTTAATTGGCTTAATAGGTAAGGAAGGTTCAGGGAGAGCATTAGTAGCTGATTATCTTGTTATAAAGCACGGCTTTGTAAAATGTTCTTTTGAGAACTTTATTAAACACATCTTACTTATGGCAAAAATGTGTAATGTCAATGAATTATTTGTTGAAAAAACTTTCTATTCAAGATGGCTTATATTGAAATTGAGAGAAATATTAAGAGAATATATTGATAAAAATTATCTTGTAAGAAAAATGCTGGCTAAAATTGGTGAACTGTTATCGCATGGTTATAAAAAAATTGTTATTGAAGATATTAGATTTGAAAATGAAGCAGAATTAATCAAACTATTTAATGGTAAACTCGTAAAAATTATCAGAACCTTTCCTTTTCCTTCAACAACACATTTCAGTTCTGTGGAAAAATTTATTGATACTCTTCCGTATGATTATATCTTGGAAAATAGGCCAAAATTAGAAGACTTATGTATGCAAATAGAAGATCTATTACTTTCTATCTATTCAGGAGGTATAAAATGAGAGGCAGAGTTTATTTATTTGCTATTTTTTTGTTTATCTTATTTTTCCCTTCTTATTCTCATTCACAGGAAAATAATTTTGAACTGGGAGTTGGTTATGGAAGAAATCTTTTTGAAAGTCTATCCACGAATCAGCTTCTTATTGCTCCAGCAGTAAACTTTAAAATCCCTGATATGAAAAATCTGTGGTTACACATTGAAGGTGATGTTGAAATAATAAATGATGATAAAACCACTGTGGTTGCAGGAGTAGCACCAATGCTCAGACAGTTTCTTTCAGATAGCATTACTTTAAAGCCATTTATTGAAGCAGGAGCAGGAGCAAACATTACGAGCCGAAATGGAGTTGAAAATAGAAGATTCGGTGGAGCTTTTATATTCAGCGTAATGGCTGGTTTTGGAGTGGAATTTAAATCAGGAATGAAAATCTCATACAGATTCAGACATCTTTCAAATGCAGGACTTTATTCTCCAAATGAAGGACTAAACTCACATTATCTGATGTTTTCAATTGGTTTCTGATTTTCTACTTTGCAAAGATTTTTCTAAACCGGTAAACTGAAAAGCTGAACAGCATCCCGCCAAGAACCATTATTCCAAGAATATCATCCCAGACATACTTTATTCCATTACCTTTAAAAAGAACGCTGTAACCAAAGTCAATAAAATACCGCATTGGAGAGATAAGACTTAAATAGCGCATCAAAGGCTGCATTGACTCAGGTGGTGTCCATGCACCTGAGAGAAAAAGCATAGGAATCAGAATTACAAGCATAAGCATCATTGATTGAGCGAGATTTCTTGCAACTGTTGATATGGCAAGACCGAGAGAGGATATTGTAAAGGCATAAAAGAGCATGACAGGATAAAAAAGAAGAATGCTACCTCTTAATGGAACATTAAATACTCCTTTCAATACTCCATATATGCTTATTAGTGAGAGTAAAGCTATTGCAAAAATTGTTGGTATGATTTTGGCAATAAATATCTCCCATGTTCTCACAGGAGTAACAAGTAACTGCTCAATTGTTCCGTGTTCTTTTTCCCTTACCATTGCAGCAGCGGTTACGAGCAAAGAAACCATTGTAATCATGTTGAAATACTCAAGCATACTCATGAACCATGAACTCAAAGTATTGGGATTAAATTCAACTCTTGTTCTTTCTTCAATGACAGGAAGGCTTTTAAAAAAGCTATTTAATGTTCCCATTTTTCTTTCAAGAATCTCTATGGCATAATCATAGGTTATCTCCGAAACATAGGCAACTGCCACTGTTGCAGACATAGACATTGTTCCATCAATTATGACCTGTATTTTTGCACTACTTTTATCCATCTTTCTTTTAAAATCTGGCGGGATAATCACAGCCATTGAGGCTTTTCCGCTGTCAAGCCATTGAAGTAATTCCTGTTCACTTTCAATGTAAGATATGATTTTGAAATAGGGCTTTTGAAATCTGCTTACAAGTTCTCTGCTTTCTCTGGTTTTGCTCATGTCATAGATTATGGTTGGGAAATCTATAACCTCCATTGTAAACCCGCTTCCTGAAGTATAGACAGCACCTGTAAATGCCCAGAGAAGTATGAAAATTAAAGCCTTATCTCTTATAAGATGAAGAATTTCTTTTTTTATTAGAGTGATAATTCTCATCATCCTATACTACTTCCTTTTTAACTTACAGAGCAAGATTGATCGTAAGTAGTTGTAAATTTAGCCTATTTGGTAATATCATAAAGATAAGAAAAATTTCGTAGGAGGTAAATTAAACATGCATGAAGCTCTATTAGAGAAAAGAATTGACCAACTTGAACAGGCTTTAATGGAGCTTGTCTATCAATCTCGTAAAACTGAAATGGCTATTGAAAAACTTGCTGAAGAAAATAGAAAACTTGCTCTGGAAATGAAAGAGTTTAAGGATGAAATGAGAGAGTTCAAAAATGAAATGAGAGAGTTTAAAAATGAAATGAGAGAATTCAAAGATGAAATGAAAGAGTTCAAAGATGAAATGCTCAATTTCAAGAGAGAGCAGCAGGAAGAGAATAAGAGAAAGAATAAAGAGTGGAGCAATCTTGCAAAGAAAATGGGCACCATAGTTGAAGACCTAATTGCTCCTGCTTTGAGACCTGTTTTAAGCAAATATTTCAATTGCGAAGTTGAAATGATAGGGCAGAGAATACTAAAGAGAATAAAAGGCGAAGACTATGAAGTAGATGCAGTTGCTGCCTGTGAAGATCTTGTTTTTATGATAGAAGTAAAGTCAACTCCCTATGCCAGAGATGTGGAAGATATAAAGAAAAAATCAAAAAGATTTTTTGAGTTTTTCCCTGAATTTAAAAACAAACAATTGATAGTAATATTTGCCAGCATCACCTTCCCCGAACAAATTGTAAAAAAGGCAAGCAAAAACAAGATTTATGTTATGGCGTGGAGAGAGTGGGAATACATGGATATCTTAAATTTTGACGATATAAAATAATTTAACCAATCCTTTTTCGGAAAGATAGTATTGCAAGACTATAAACCACTGTTGCATATATGAGCAACGATAAAAGCTCAGAGGTAAAGCTCTCAGCACCTATTCCCTTGAGATAAACTCCTCTTACAATGCCCATAAAATAGGATGCGGGTATTGTTTTACTTATTAACTGCCCTGACTGAGACATGCTTGTTATAGGTGAAAAATATCCTGAATAGATGAATGACGGAATAATTGTTCCAAGAAAAGCAATAAGCATTGCTGTTATCTGAGTTTTTGCAAGCATTGAAATGAGAACACCCACTCCCACTGTGCAGAAAAGATATATAATTGTTGAAAAGGTAAGGAAAATAAAGCTTCCTGTAAACTTTGTTTGAAACAAACCCACTGTAAGCAGAAAAATGATTAAGTAAGTTACAAATGAAACTGTAACATAGGGAATTGCTTTTCCAAATACCACTTCCCAGGCTCTTACAGGACTACAGTAAAGATTGAAAATACTGCCTGATTCCTTTTCTCTTACAACAATTAAAGAGGCAAGTAATACAGAATAAAACATAAGTGTGGTAACAAGTTCACCGGGAAGAATAAAGTTTTTACTCTCAAGTGCAGGGTTATACCATGCCCTTGTCTCAACTGATATGGGAAAGTTTATCTGGGATATGCCTCTTTGCTCTATAAAATCTTTAAGAAGTTTCTGGTTAAACTGCATATTTATTGCTGAAACATATCCTTTCATAACCTCTGCCCTCATGGGGAAAGAACCATCAATCAGAACCTGAACCTGTGCTGGCTTACCTGAATAAAGTTTTCTTGAAAAATCAGGTGGGATTACAATTACAATCCGGCATTCTCCAGATTTAATGAGTTCTTCAGCATCTCTGTAAGATTCTATAAGATTGAAAAACTTAAAATATTCAGAGTTTGTAAATGAGTATCTATATTCTCTGCTTAATTGAGTTCTATCATAATCAATAAAAGAGACAGGAATGTTTTTTACATCAAGAATCAATCCATAACCCATAAGAATAATAATCACCACCGGAACGATAAAAGCAAAGGTTAGATAAAGAGGATCCCTGAGCAGTTCCCTGAATTCTTTTTTAAGTATGGCAAAAAGTCGTTTAGACATTTATATCTGTTCCCTTTAGCTTTTTAGTTTATTCTAACAAATTCCTTTGCTGTTATATGAGAAAAAAAATTTGTAAAATTCTGTGATATACTTAAATATGTTGAATGAATTAAAAAATGATGAAAAATTTGAAGAAATTGCTAAAAAGTTTGGTATATGTTTTATTCTTCTTTTTGGTTCAAAGGCAGAAGGAGTTGATACGTCTGAAAGTGATACAGATATTGCAGTTTATGCTGATCATGTTCTTTCTGAAGAAGAAAAAATTAGTTTAGCCTTTGAACTATCTCTGATTTTAGAGACTGAAAATATTGATCTTGTTGATATAAAAATAGCTCCGCCTATGCTGAAGAGAAAAATTTTTGAAAATTACAAAATTCTTTATTTAAAGGAATCTTCTATTCTATATCAGATTGAACTTTCAACTTTAAAGGAATATGAAGAAGTAAAAATTCTTTACGAGATAAGAGATGAAAGAATTAAGGAGTTTTTGATTGATAGATAAGGAATTTATTAAATCAAAAATTTTTTTTATAAAATCCTACTACGATGAACTTGAGCAAATACTTTCATTTTCAGACCTTGAAATAAAAAAAGACTTTATAAAGCTGAGAGCAATTGAAAGAATTATCCAGTTGATAGTTGATGAAATTATTGATATCAATAATCATATAATTCGATACGGCTCTTTAAAAATTCCCGAAAGCTTTCAAAGTACCTTCATTGTTCTTGCAGAAAACAATATTTTACCTGAAAACTTTGCAAAAAAAATTGCTCCTGTTGTCGGACTTAGAAATAGACTTGTCCATAGATACGAGAAAATAGATTTAGATTTATTACTCAGTTTAGTGCGAAAAAATAAAGAGGATTTTATTGAGTATTTAAAATATATTTTTGACTTCATTGAGAAAAGTTAATTATCTTCACTTTCCCTTATGTAGTCAACGAAGGCTTCCTGAAGAGGAACTGTAACTTCTATTATTTCATATTCTCTGATTTGAGCATTTTTAAGTAATTCTTCTATTTTCCTAATTGTTGTCTCCGGTTCAAAACTTCTTATGAATATTTTACTTCCATAGATGCTTATGTTTTGAATTTCTTTAATAATTAAATCATAGACCTGATGAAACTGTTTGCTTTTGAGCTGAATGAGGGTGCCTGAAATTTTTTCAGAGCCTTTTTTGATTTCCTCTGGACTTCCCATTGCAATGAGTCTTCCATGATGCATGAGGCAGAGTCTGTCACAGTTTTCTGCTTCATCCATGTAATGGGTTGATACAATTACTGTTACTCCCCTTTTTCTTGAAAGCTCAAATATTATCTTCCAGAAACTTCTTCTTGCAATTGGATCAACCCCGCTTGTTGGTTCATCAAGGAATAAAACTGGTGGTTCATGCAAAAGTGCGCAGGCAAGAGCAACTCTCTGCCTTATTCCAAGAGGAAGGTCCTTGGTAGTTCTGTTTTCCAGCCCTTTAAGTCCAAGTAGCTCAATTATGCCTCTGAAATCACCTTTTTTAACACTGTAAAGCCCTGCATATAGTTTCATGTTTTCCATTACTGTAAGATCTCTGTAAAGGGAAAATCTCTGTGACATATATCCTATTGTTGACCATATTTTTTTCTTTTCTTTTCGCACATCAAAGCCATTTATACTGATACTTCCCCCTGATGGTTCAAGAAGTCCGCACATCATTTTTATAAGAGTTGTTTTACCGGCACCATTGGGACCAAGAAGACCTAAAATCTCTCCTCTTTTTACATCAAATGTAACAGAATCAACAGCTTTAAATTTTCCAAATATTTTTGTAACGGATTTACACGAGATAATGTGAGATTCCTCGCTTCGCTCGGAACGACAAAAAAAGGACTCGGAATGAGAAAATGGAACTTCTTTTAAATGAGAAGATGAGACTTTTTGAGAGGATGATACTTTTTCTATAAAAACTTCCTCTAAATTTCCAAGTTCATCAGGGCTTCCCTGAAGAAGAATTCTTCCTTCATGCATGAGTGCAACTCTATGACACCTTTCTGCTTCATCCATATAAGATGTGGTAAGTAAGACAGTTACCCCTCTTTCTCTAACAAGTCCGTGAATGATGTTCCAGAAATCCTGCCTTGAAAGAGGGTCAACACCTGTGGTTGGCTCATCAAGAAGAATAATGTCTGGAAGATGAAGTAGCGTGCAAACAAGAGCAAGCTTCTGTCTCATTCCACCAGAAAGAGCTCTTGCTTGCCTTTTAAGAAAAGGTGTAAGTCGTGTTATCTCAAGAAGTGTTTTTTTATTTTTTTCAAAAATCTCATCTGGAATAAGCCTTAATCCTCTGAAAAATTCAATATTTTCCTCAATTGAAAGAGAGTCATAAAGATTAAGCCCAAGACCCTGAGGCATATAGCCAATGATTGCCTTTGCTTTTTCAGGGTTTTTGGTAACATCAATATCATTTATGAATGCTTTACCTTCATCTGCCTTAAGCACACCTGCAAGTATCTGTATTATTGATGTTTTTCCAGCACCATCCGGCCCAATAAGACCAAATACCTCGCCTTTGTTTACAGAAAATGAAACTTGGTTTACTGCTTTGATTTTTTTATAGCTTTTGCAGAGACTTTCAACTTTTATAACAGGTATTAACGTGGTTTTATCCAAGGTGCTTCATCTTTCCATTTTATTACAACATCAGCAGGCATTCCTGGTTTGAGAACTCCATCAGGATTGTCAACAGAGACTTCCACACCAAATACAAGTTTAACTCGCTCTTCTTTAGTTTCCACGTTCTTTGGTGTAAACTCTGCCTGCTCATAGATTTTTGTAATTCTGCCGTTGAAAAACCTGTCAGGGTAGGCATCAATGTAAACTCTTGCAGGAAGACCAAGCTTTATCTTCCCAATATCAGGCTCGGGGACATAAACTTTTACATAAAGTCTGTTTAAATCAACTACTACATAAAGAACTGTTCCGGGATTTACAACCTCTCCTGTTTCAACTGGTCTGCTTAAAATCACTCCATTAACAGGAGAGTAAATTTTTGTTTCATTTAAATCTGCCAGAGTTTCCTTGAGCCTTTGCTGTGCAGCTCTATAGCTTGCCTCTGCCTGTGCTACAGCCTTAGAAGTTGCCTCAAGTTCAGCTTTTGCTGAACTGTACTGTGATTTTACTCTGTCAAACTCGCTTTTTGATACAAGTTCTTCCTTAAGCAGGCTACTGTAACGTTCAAAGTCATTTTTTGCTCTTTCATAGTAGGCATTAGCTTTCATAAAATTTGCCTTTGCCTGAGCAATTGCAGAATAGGAAGCTTCAGCTGTTTCATATGCAGCTTTATATCTTGCATTCAGTTGCTCAGAATCTATTTCGCATAAAAGTTCTCCAGCTTTAACTTTATCTCCTTCATCTTTGTAAAGCTTTAATATTCTTCCCTGAATTTTAGGTGAAATATTGGTTTCTCTTCCTTCAATCCTTCCACTGAGTAAAAGCAATCCATGAGGAATCTTCTGTTGTTTTGTGAGTAAATTATAAGATATCAATACAAAAATAACAAAAATTATGGAGAAAACTATAGCTTTCTTCCACTTAAGCTTCATAAATGATATTGTAACATACTACTGAAAAGATTTAATCTTACCCTTCCCCTCTTCTTTAGCCAAATATGTATAATGATCAGCCTCTTTTATTACTGTCTCCATATTTTTTGTTCCATCAATAGTTGTTATTCCTATACTTACAGAAAGATTGATTACTTGTCCACCAAAATCCAATTTTATATTCTTAATGGACGAAAAAATTCTTTCAGCAACTGCTTTTGCTCCTTCAATATCTCCTTTTAATAAAACGATAAATTCATCTCCTCCCCATCTTGCTGCAATATCGCTTTCTCTAATATTATTTTTAATTGCCTTTGAAACAGCTCTTATTGCATTATCTCCTGATAGATGTCCAAAACTGTCATTGATCTTCTTTAAATCGTCCATGTCAATAAAAAGTAAAGAATAAATCTCTCCTCTTTTAGCTGATCCTATTGCTCTTTTTAATGCATCTTCAATGAAATTTCTGTTGTAAAGAGAAGTTAAAGGATCTCTGATAGCAATCTCAAAAATTTTATCCCTTTCTCTTTTGTATAAAGTTACATCATGTGCAATGAAAAGCATTGTCCCTTTAGTCCTATCAATAGGAATTATCCACGCACTCAAACAGGTTCCATCTGGCAATTTTATCTCCTTCCATGATGTAGTTTCCTCATCTTTCTGACTAAGAAAGTCTTTCATAAAAGATTTCACTTTTTCATTAGAGATAGTGAAACTTTCATTACCCAGATAATCAATTGCCTTTGGATTTGCGTAAATTATATCGCCTGACTTACTGAAAAAAACTATTATTTCCTCAGATCTTTCAGCTATTGTTTGATAAATTTTACTGTCCTCCTCAATTTGAGAAATATGTTTTTGTAAGGTTTTTGTGTATTGGTCTATTACTCTTTGAAGATAATCTATCTCATCATATAAAGGTTTTGCAGTATAGCCTCTGTCTTGCTCTACTTCTTGTAGTTTTGATGTAAGCTTTAAAATTCTCTTTATTATACTTTTTTTAACAGTAAAATAAAGAACTACTCCTGATAAAATCCAAATCATTAAATTTATGAGCACTAAAATTTCTATATTTTGAACTGTAAATAAAAATTTTTTCGATGAATTAAAAGAGATAAGAACTTTCTTTTCTCCAAAAAAATCGTTGTTAACAATGCTTACTTCATAATCTTTTCCAAATTCCTTAATTAATGGAAAACTACCTGACAAAAATTCCTGTTGTTTTGTTTTAGATAAACTATCAAGATTTTGCACTCTAAAACTATTTAAACTCAAAATTTCCTTTATAACCCTTTCCTTTTCCTGATTTATAAGTCGTCCCATGATCAAATAACCTACTATTGGACCAATATAACTACTTTTCATTACAGGAAAAACAGCTAAAATCAAAGGAATTTCTTTTTGAAATGTAATACCTGTATAACCAGATGTCTGCTGAGTTGCTTTATATCTTGAGAAAATCTTCTTAATTAATTCTTCTTCACACTGATTTAGTTTGTTTATTTTTTCATCATAACAACCTGAAAATTTTACATTACCTTCCATATCAATGTATGAAAGCAGATAAAGTTTATTATTTATCCATGTCTCAACAGTTAAATTATTAGAGACAAAGGCAGGATTTTTATCTTGCAAATACAACCATGCCTCATTCCAAGCTGCCCAGTCTTTTGTCATATTTAGAAGATTCTCTTCTTCCAGGGCTAAAATTTTTTTCAATCTATTCACTGACTCTATTATATTTTGCTTTTCAAATTCATTCAGAATTTTTTTTATGTATCCAGAGTAAATAATCAGATTTAACACAATAAAGATGCCAATACAAATAGAGTAAACCAGAATGATTTTCTTTCTAATAGACATAGGAATAAAAAATTTTAACATAAGTGAAGAATAAAATTTGACATTTTTGGAATCTTTTCTAACATCATAGAATTAATGGACATATTTGAAAAAATTGCTGAAGAAAGAATCAGGGAAGCAATTGAACAGGGGCTTTTTGATGACCTTCCTAATAAGGGGAAGCCTTTAAAAATAGAAGATTATAGCTGGGTTCCTGAAGATTTAAGACTGGCTTATAAAATTTTGAAAAATGCAGGCTGTATTCCTCCTGAGATGGAAATAAGAAAGGAAATCATAGATTTAAAAGAACTTCTAAAAACAATAGATGACGATGAAGAAAGAATAAAGAAAATTAGAGAACTTAATTTTAAACTTCTTAAATTCAATATTGGAAGAAAACGCCCCTTTTATCCTGAAGACTTTCCTGAATACGAAGAAAAAATTATAAAAAAATTTATTGAATAACGGAGAGGGAGGGATTCGAACCCCCGGTGGGAGTGACCCCACAGCGGTTTTCGAGACCGCCCCAATCGTCCACTCTGGCACCTCTCCAAAAGTTTATAATAAATTATATCATGTAGAGATGGAAAAAGTAGTCGTTGCAATGAGCGGTGGTGTTGACTCATCTGTGACAGCCTATTTGCTTATGAAAAAAGAAATGGCTGTTGAAGGAGTATTTTTTATTCTCTTTGACAATCCTCCAAACATAGAACTTGCAAAGAAAACAGCTAATTTTCTCGGAATAAAGCTTCATATTGAGGACCTAAGAGATAATTTTAAAAAATATGTAATTGAGCCTTTTTTTGATGGATACAGAAGAGGGATTACCCCTAATCCATGTATTCTCTGCAATAGCTACATTAAATTCCCAACACTAAAAAAAATCGCTGATAAAATAGGGGCAAACTATTTTTCCACAGGTCACTATGCAAGGGTAATTAAAAAAAATGGCAATTACTTTCTCCTTAGAGGATTAGATAGAAATAAAGATCAATCTTACTTTCTCTATGGAATAAACAAACTTTTTCTGTCTCAACTTATTCTACCTCTTGGAGAATTAACAAAACAGGAAGTTAAAGAGATTGCTAAACAATCTCATATTCCTTCAAAAATTGCTGAGGAAAGTGTAGAAATTTGCTTTCTTAAAAACAGAAAATACTATGAGATGTTTAAGCCAGCAACACAGGGACCTATAATTGAAGCATCCACTGGAAGGATAATTGGACAGCACAGGGGAATTCATCTTTTTACAATTGGACAGAGAAAAAGAATAGGTGTTTCCTCTCAATATCCTTTGTATGTTGTAAAAATTGATCCTTCAAAAAATGCTGTATATGTTGATACAAAAGAAAAGGTCTTTATGAAAGAATTCTATGTAAATGAATTAAACTGGCTTGTTGAACTTGAAAAACACAAATTAAGCTGTGAGGTAAAAATTCGTTATGCCATGAAACCTGAAAAGGCAGTAGTGAAAATAGTTAATGAAAAAGCTAAGGTAGTATTTGAATCACCCCAATTTGCACCAACACCCGGGCAAAGTGCTGTTTTCTACAGTGATGATATAGTCTTAGGTGGTGGAGTTATTACGGAGACAGTGCAAGATTTTTAAGTGCTTTTGTCTCTTCAATACCAAACATTATATTCATATTTTGCACAGCCTGTCCTGAAGCTCCTTTAACAAGATTATCTATAGCTGATATGAGAATTATTCTTCCTGTTCTTTGATTAACTGTAGCGCCTATATAACAGTAATTCGTACCTCTAACATATTTTATGGCAGGTACCTGACCCTCTGGCATAATTTTAACAAAGGGCTCACTATGATAGGCTTCCTCAAGTATTTCTAAAGCTTCTTTTGTTGTGATATTTTTATTTAATTTCCCATAAATAGTTGACAGAATCCCCCTGTTTAATGGCAAAAGATGGGTAGTAAAGTCAATGATTATGTTTCTTTCAGAGGCATAACTCAGTTCCTGTTCAATTTCAGGAGTATGTCTATGTTTTGCCACATTGTATGCTCTGAAGTCTTCATTTACTTCACAATAGCTTAAAGAAACCTCTGCCTTTCTACCGGCGCCAGAAGTTCCAGATTTTGAATCAACAACTATGGTATCCCCTTCAATCAAACCTTTTTTCAGAAAAGGATAAAGAGGCAAAATTACACTCGTTGGATAACAGCCTGGATTTGCAATAAGCCTTGCATTTTTAATCTTTTCCCTGTATATCTCTGGCAATCCATAGACTGCCTCTTTAAGTAAATGGGGAAAAGCATGTTCAGTTTTGTACCAGAGGGTATAGATTTGTGAATCCTTTATTCTGAAGTCTGCAGAGAGGTCTATAACTCTCTTGCCAGCCTGAATAAGTTCTGCTGCAACCTGTTGAGACTTTCCATGGGGAAGGGCAAGAAAGTAAACATCTGCTCTATCTTTTATTTTTTCGATTTGCAGATTTTCAAATTTAAGTTCTCTATAAATAAAAAAAGCAGGGAAAAGCTCTGAAACGCTTAACCCTGCTGATTTTTCGCTGGTAACCCCGACTATTTCAATTTCATCATGTAAGGCAAGAATTCGTAATAACTCACTTCCTGTGTAACCACTACCACCACATATGAAAACTCTGAGCATTTTATCTCTTGGAGAACTGGAATCTCTTTCTTGCCTTTGGTTGACCGTATTTCTTTCTTTCTACCTCTCTTGGATCTCTTGTAAGGAGTCCTTCTTTCTTTAGTTTTGGTTTAAGGTCTGGATTGAGTTCAACCAAAGCTCTTGCAATTCCGTGTCTTATTGCACCAGCTTGACCGCTCAATCCACCACCATTAACAGTAACAATTGCATCATACTTACCAGTTACTCCTGCTACATGAAAGGGTTGCATAAGTATCATTCTAAGAGTTTCTCTTGGGAAATACTCTTCAACTGGTTTTTCGTTAACAATAACTTTTCCTGTGCCTGGTAATAAGATTACTCGTGCAACGGATCTTTTTCTTCTTCCTGCAGCTAAATTTTCAGCCATTATCTTCACCTCAAAAATTAACTTATTTTTAGAGGTTCAGGTTTCTGGGCAGTATGAGGATGATCTGAACCTCTGTAAACTTTCAATTTTTTTATCATCTTTCTACCCAATCTTGTTTTTGGAAGCATACCCCATACAGCGTCAACAATGACTTTTTCAGGCTCTTTTTCAAGTCTTTCTTTAAGTGTTTCTGCTTTCAAATTACCGATGTAACCCGTATGTTGATAATAAATTTTGTCAGTAAGTTTTTTCCCTGTTACTTTGATCTTGTCAGCATTAATGACTATAACAAAATCTCCATTATCCACATTAGGAGTGTAAGTTGGCTTATGTTTACCCATTAAAATTTTTGCAATTCTTGATGCAAATCTTCCAAGAGTCTGCCCATTTGCATCTACAATCCACCAATTTCTGTTAACCTCTTCTTTTTTAACAAAAGCTGTTTTCATCTTTATACCTCACCTCTAATTTTAATTACGAGCTAAAATTATAAAATAACTTAAAAACCTTTTATTTGTCAAATAATTAAGCTGAACTCAAAATTCAGCTTACTATTAACGCAATATACTCTCTTATCGCTTTCGAGGAAATCGCAAAGTTACTAAATTTAGGCAGAAAACTGTAAATATTGTAGTAATTGCTTCTTTTGAAATCTGCAGCATATGGTATAACTTCAAGCCCTGTTCTTTTGAAAAGTTTCATTGCCCTTTTCATGTGATATGCTGAGGTGACAACTATTACTTTTCTAAAGTTTCTTTCTTTACATATCTCACTAACATATAGGGCATTCTGATATGTGTCTCTACTTTTATCTTCTTCAATAATTTTTTCAGGTTCAACCCCCAATTCTTTTAACATTGAAGCCATTGCAGAAGCATCTGAAATTTTACCTTCCACTGCACCACCTGAAACAATAACAGGAATTTTAGTTTTTTTATATAGTTTATACCCAGCCAATAAACGATTTGCTGTATCTTCAGTTAATGAATCCTTTGAACGTATACCCCCTCCAAGTATAATAATGGCATTGGCATTTAATTTATCAGTAATTGTGTAATTTACCTCAAGAGGATATAAAAGTAAATCCTTTACAGGTTCAATAGATATTAAATATACAAATATAGCTGATGAAACTGCTAAAAAACGAACAAACTTCCTCTTCTTCTCCAGTAATGCCAATAAAAGAAATAGAACTATCAAAATTCCAGGCGGTAAAATCAAAGAAGTTAAAAATTTTTTAAGAAAAAACATAAAAATGAGTATAGCAAAGTTGCCTGTTTGATGTAAAATTGAGTTATAATAATTTTTCTGAAATCAATTTAGTGGTCTGAAAAATGGAAATAATAAGAATTCCAAGAATAATGAGAGAGATAACAAAAGATTTAAGAGCGAAGGGAAAATCTATAGGATTTGTTCCCACAATGGGCGCACTTCATGAAGGACATCTTTCACTGATAAAAAGAGCAAAACAGGAAAATGATACTACTGTAGTGAGCATTTTTGTTAATCCAACACAGTTTGCTCCAGGAGAAGACTATGAAAAATATCCGAGAGACATAGAATCAGACAAAGAAAAACTTCAAAAAATGGAGATTGATTATCTATTTTTACCTGATGTGGAATCTCTATATCCTCAGGGATACAGCACCTATGTCACAGTAGAAGGACTTAGTGATAAATTATGTGGAAAATTTAGACCAGGTCATTTTCGGGGAGTAGCTACAATAGTATGTAAACTTTTTAACATTGTGAGACCTTCCAGAGCATATTTTGGGCAGAAAGACTATCAACAATCACTGATAATTAAAAGAATGATTGATGATTTAAACTTTGATATTGAAATCATTGTATGTCCAACAATTAGAGAAAATGATGGTCTTGCAATGAGCTCAAGAAATCTGTACCTAAATGAAGAAGAGAGAAAAGCAGCTTCTGTTATATATAAAGCTTTGCAGGAAGGGGAAAAACTTTTAAAACAAGGAATAAATCCATCGGATGTAACACTTGAAATGTTAAAAATTCTTAAAAAGGAACCTCTTGTTAGAGAAATTCAGTATGCAGGTGTTTTTGATCCACTGACGCTTGAAGAAGTTAAGGAAAAACAAAAAAGATATTTACTTGCAATTGCTTTAAAAATAGGTGATACAAGACTAATTGATAACTTTATTGTAGAATTGAACTAATCTCTGAATGTTTCTCTAATCTTAATGAATTCGTCAATATTGTTGAAAAAAATCTCTATTAATTGAGGATCAAAGTGACTTCCTTTGCCTTTTTTCATAATCTCAAGGGTTTGTTCTACTGTAAAAGCAGGTCTGTAAACTCTGTCTGATGTCATTGCATCAAAGACATCACATACTGCAACAATTCTTGCATAAATGTGTATTTCTCGTTCTTTAAGCCCTTTCGGATATCCAGAACCATCCCATTTTTCATGATGCTGTTCTGCAATTATTTTTCCTGCATGAAGTGTAATAAATCTTGGATCAGAGGTTAAAATCTTTCCACCAATTACAGTATGAAGTTTCATTAATTCAAACTCTTCAGATGTCAAAGGTCCAGGCTTTTTTAGAATACTGTCTGGTATCCCGACTTTACCAACATCATGCAAAGGAGAGGCGTAGAATAAAATATTTTGTTCAAATTCCGACAAGCCTGCAAGCTGAGCAAGCAACTTAGAATAATGGCTTATTCTTCTGATGTGCTGACCTGTTTCTTCATCCCTGAATTCAGAAAGCATACCAAGTTTTACAACCATCTCATACTCTGCCTCTCTTGCAAGTTCCAGTGCCTCTCTGAGTTCCTTTGTTTTTTTCATTACCTCTTTTTGTAAAACTTCGTTTATATTTTTTATTAAATCTTGATACTTTTTTACCTGAAGATTGTTAAGTACCCGCAGTTTTAACTCTTCTGCATCAAAGGGTTTTGGAATGAAATCATTTGCTCCGTGCTTTAAAGCATTTTTTCTTTCTTTCTCGTCTCCTGAAAGAACTACAACAGGAATATGGGAAGTTGATTGATCAGACTTCAGAGCATCTAAAACTTCTATACCATCCATTCTTGGCATTCTTATATCAAGGACAATAACATCAGGAGTGTGATTTTTCAGGACTTCCATTGCCTCAAGCCCATCACTTGCTGTAAGAATCATGATATTTGGAGAGTCTATAAAAATCGCAGATATTAACTCCAGATTAACAGTTTCATCATCGACCACTAAAATTTTAGAAACTTCTTCAAACATGGTATGATATATTAACATAAATGACAGGATTAATACAGAGAGTAAAAAGGGCAAGTGTGGAAGTTGAAGGAAACATAGTGTCAGAAATTGGCAAAGGCATTGTTGTTTTTATTGGGATAGAAAAGGAAGATACAGAAAAAGATGCACAATATCTTGCAAATAAAACTGTTAATCTGAGAATTTTTGAAGACTCCCTCGGTAAAATGAATCTTTCAGTAAAGGACGCAGGTGGTGAAGTAATGGTTGTCTCAGAGTTCACACTGGCAGGAGATTGTAAAAAGGGTAACAGACCCTCCTTTGACAGAGCAATGCCACCTGAGGAAGCTGAAAAACTCTACAGATATTTTATTGAGGCGCTCAAAAATACTGGCATTTCTGTCAAAGAGGGAGTTTTTAGAAGTTACATGCATGTCTGCCTTGTAAATGATGGACCTGTAACTTTTATAATTAACACGAGGTGAGATATGTTTGAAAAATTGAGAGAAAATCCATATTTTAATGAAGTTGTAAACTTTCTAAAACAAAAAAATCTTTATGAAAGCTCTTACCTTGTTGGTGGAACTGTAAGAGATGTAATGCTTGAGCGTGAAATAAAGGATATCGATTTTGCCGTAGCAACTGATACCATAGAACTTGCCCGAGAATTTGCAAAAAAAATCAATGGAAGCTTTGTTTTACTTGATGAAGTTTTCTTGATTGGCAGAGTTGTAAAAGATGAACTAACCATAGACTTTGCTCAACTGCGAGGCAACTCAATTGAGGCTGATTTAGCAGAAAGAGATTTTACCATAAATGCAATGGCAACATCTTTAGAGTGTGACAGATTAATTGATCCTTTCAGAGGACAAGAAGATTTAAAAAACAGATTAATCAGGATGGTCAATGAGGAAAATCTCAAAGCAGATCCTTTAAGAGTGCTCAGAGCTTATAGATTTCATGCTACACTTAGTTTTGAAATAGAAGAAAAAACAAGACAGGCTCTAAAAAATAATGCTCATTTAATGAAAATCACAGCAAGAGAAAGAATTAAAGATGAACTATGGAAGATTTTTTCAGTGCCTGAAAGTTTCAAAACTGTTCAACTTATGATTGAAGATGAGATATTTAAGGCTATTTTTAAAACCCGAGATTTTCTTGAAATAAAGCCTGATATTGAAGCCCTTAAGAGTGCTGAGGAACTTTTAATGAATTCAAAAAGAGAAGTGAAGAATTTAAGTTGTTTTAAGTTTGCCTGTCTCTTTGATTTTCTCACCTCTGAACTGATAAAACAAATAAAACCAGCAAGAAAAGAACAAAGATTTGTTGAAGATTTAATTCAGGCAGGAGCAAGAATAAGAAAAATAGAGACCTTGCTTGATAAGGTTCAATTCATAAGAGACTTTGAAACCATTCTTTATCCAGCTCTCGTATATGGAATGAGTAAGGATCCATTAAAAAAATCAAGAAAATGGTTTTACGATCAGATTGAGGAGTTTTATAAAAAAATTTACCTAAAAAACAAGAAAAAGCTTCCCATTATCAAAGGCGAAGATATAATTTCACTGGGGTTTGAGCCATCTCCGCTTGTTGGCGAAATACTTGACAGGATAGAAATCCTTGTTTTAGCAGGAAAAATTTCAAACAAAGATCAGGCACTTGAGGAGATTAAAAAGAGATTTATTGTAAAATAAAACAACCATTACAAAGAATGATAATTATAAAATCAAAAAACAATATACCAATAAGATTAACTAAGGAAAGGTGGTGCCATATCATATCAAGACACCCTGAATTAATTGACCAGAAAGAAAGAATTCTTGAAACTATAGCAGAGCCTGAAATAATCCAGGAAGGAGACTTTGGTGAACTTATTGCAATAAAATTCTATAAAGAAACACCACTTACATCAAAATATTTAGTGGTAATATATAAAGAGATTGAAAGTTTTGACGGTTTTGTAATTACGGCTTACTATACCAATAAACCTTCAGAAAGGAGGAAAATAATATGGAAACAATAAAAATACTTGAAAAAACAGAGAATCTTAACTGGGATTACGATGAGGAAGCAGATGTCCTATACATAAGTATAGGCGAACCTCAAAAGGCAGTAGGTGTTGATATAGGAGAAGGAGCAATTATAAGGTATATTGAATCAACAGGAGAAGTTGTAGGGCTTACATTAATCGGAGTAAAGGAGAGACTTTTAAAAAGTCTGAAATCAAATTGATCTCTTAAAAATATCTCCTCCATGACAGTCAATTGCCACAATTACAGGGAAATCTTTAAGAAGCAATCTCTTGATTGATTCTGTCCCTAATTCAGGAAAAGCTATCTCTTCTGCTAATACTATGTGTCTGCTTAGAAGTGCTCCTGCTCCACCTGTTGCAAGAAAGTAAACAGCCTTATACTTCTGAATAGCCTGTTTTACTTCCTCTGAACGCTGTCCTTTACCAATCATTCCCTTAAGTCCAAGTGAAAGAAGAAGGGGAGTATATGAATCCATCCTTGATGAAGTTGTTGGACCTGCTGAGCCTATCACCTTACCAGGAGGTGCAGGTGTTGGACCTACATAGTATATAATCTGACCCTTTAAGTCAAAAGGTAAAGGTGCATCATTATTAATCAATTTTATAAGCCTTTTATGGGCTGCATCCCTTGCTGTGTAAACATAACCATTTATTAAAACCATATCCCCTGCTTTTAAATTTTCAACAATATCATCAGTAAGTGGTGTCTCTATGACGATCTTATTCATATTCTCTCCTATTCTTCCTTAATTATCTCTTTAGAGAAATGTGGAATATTCTCAAGACCCACAACTTCTATATATGCTTTTGCAGCATCTTTAATCATATAGATGGCTTCTTCTATTGTTTCTCCTTCAGTTGTAATGTCTAACTCGGGGCAGTAAACTATATAGCCTCCTTCTTCTGCAGGTATAAGTTCTGCTGTAAGTTTTATTTTTCTCATCTTAAAAACCTCCTGTTTTTAAACTCATATCTCTGCCTCCTTGTGTCTTGCAGAGTGGCATTGAATATTTACTGCAACAGGAAGTGATGCAATATGACAGGGTGCATACTCAATGTGAACAGCCAGAGCAGTAATTCTTCCTCCAACCCCCATCGCACCAATACCAAGTAAGTTTATTTCATTAAGAAGTTCCTGCTCAAGACGGGCATAATCTGGATTTTTATTTGGTTCCCCAACTTTTCTGAGTAGTGCTTTTTTAGCTAAAATTGCTGATTTTTCAAAATTTCCTCCAATCCCAACTCCAACTATTATTGGAGGACATGGATTGCCTCCTGCATTTTTCACTGTCTCAATAACAAAATCCTTTACTCCCTTTAATCCCTGAGCAGGTTTGAGCATCCTGAGGGCAGACATGTTTTCACTTCCCGCTCCCTTTGGTGCAACTACTATTTTTACTCTATCTCCTTTTACAAGCTCAAAATGAACAATGCAGGGTGTGTTGTCCTTTGTGTTTATCCTATTAAAAACAGGGTCATCTACAACAGAAGCTCTTAAATATCCTTCCTTTACAGCAAGCCTTACACCTTCATTGAAGGCATCCATAGGATCACCATCTTCGTACAAAACCTCAGTTCCCCATTCAACAAAGATAACAGCTACTCCTGTGTCCTGACATAGAGGAATTTTGTCCTCTGAAGCCACTTTCTGATTATCAATAATCTGTTTAAGTATATCCTTTGCTAACCCTGTTTCAAATTCATAACTTCTTTTTAATGCCTCTGAAACATCCTCAGGTAGGAAAACTGCTGCATCCAGGTAAAGTTTTTTTACTGTTTTTACTATCTCTTCCCTGCTGATTTTTCTCATATCTCAATTAGATACTTAATTCCCTCCCCTCTTGATAGTTTTTCAAAAGCCAGAGAAATCTCAGAAAGCGGAAACTTATCAGTTATCAACTCTTTAAGTCTAAGCTTTCTTGATTGAATTAACTTAGCTGCTTCTTTTACATCCTCGGGATTATAATGAAAAGCTCCCTTTAGGGTAATCTCATCATAGTGAATTCGTGCTGCATCATAACAAACCTCTGTGCCTGTCTTCAATCCTCCAAAAAGCAGCACTGTGCCACCTTTTCTCACATAGTTTATTGATTTAAGCCAAATCTCTTTCTGGCCTGTGCACTCAACAACTCTATCATAGCCAAAACCATCTGTAAAATCTAAAGGGTCTTCACCTGAGTAATAAACTCTATCAGCACCCAGGGTTTTAGCCAAAGCAATCTTATTTTTATTTCTTCCCATTACTGCTACACTAACACCAATGCTTTTTAAAACCTGAAGGAAAAGAAGTCCCACAGGACCTGTGCCAATTACAAGAACTTTGTCTTCCTCTGATGGAGACAGAGCCTTAACTCCATGAACTATACAGGAAAGTGGCTCAAGAAAGGCAGCTTCCTCAAAATCTATGTTCTCTGGTTTATGAAACATATTCTGCCTTACAACTCTCTCTTTTACAACTATGTATTCAGAAAAAGCACCAAGCATCATATCTTTTGTCAGCGTCTCACAGAGATTGAAAAGTCCTCTTTTACAGTATGCACAGTTTCCGCAGGGTGCTGTATGAACAAGCATAACAGCATCGCCTCTTTTAAAACCATTTACACTGCTTCCAACATCTTCAATTATTCCTGAAAATTCATGTCCAAATGGTCCTGGCATTGGAATAAGGGGATGTCCTCTTAAGTAGGCTTTTAAATCAGTTCCACAGGTAAGAGCAGCTTTTATACGAACCAGAACCTCTCCATCCTTTATAGTAGGGATTGGTTTTTCCATAATCTCTATTTTATTAGGCTTAATTAGATATGCAGCTTTCATTCAATATTGTCCATCTTGAGACTTTTTTCATAGAGCTCTTTTTTACTTAAATTGTAAAGCTCTGATACTATTTTAACAGCTTCCTTTCTTCCTTTACCCTTTTTCATAAGCTCCTTTACTTCTTTTAGGGCTTCTTCAACGCTTTGAACAGACTCAGAAGCACCTTCAACTACTATAACATATTCACCTGCAATTTTAGAGTTTTCAAGCTTTTCAATAACTTCTGAAAGCTTGCCTCTTAAAACTTCCTCAAACATTTTAGTGAGCTCTCTTGCTACACATACGCGTCTGTCTCCAAAGACTTCAAGCATGTCATCAAGGCTTTGCATTATTCTATGAGGTGCTTCGTAGAAAACAAGTGTTCTTTTTTCTGAACTAAGTTCAAGGAGTTTTTTTCTTCTTTGAGACTGCTTGACAGGAAGAAAGCCTATGAAGGTGAACTCCTCTGTATTCAATCCTGAAATGCTTAATGCAGTTATTAGAGCTGTTGGACCGGGAATAGGTATAAGTTCTATTTCCTCTTCAATTGCCCTTCCTATGACAACTGCTCCCGGATCTGAAATTCCAGGTGTTCCAGCATCAGTTATCAGTGCTACTGAGTGTCCTGAGTGAATCTTTTCAATTATCTCCTCAGCCCGAACCTTTTCTTTCTCAGACCAGTAACTTATGAGAGGCTTTTTTATTCCATAGTGATTGAGCAACTTGAGACTGTGTTCTGTATCTTCACAGGCAATAAAGTCAACTTTCTTAAGTGTTTCAAGTGCTCTTAATGTTATATCATCAAGATTACCAATTGGTGTTGAGACTATATATAATCTTGCCTGAGGCATCTCTTCCTCCATTAATTTAGCCCTCACGGGCGATTCAGCCGCCTTCGGCGATTCAACCGCCCTGCGGGCGATTCAAAGTTCAAAGTTCAAATTTGATTATTGTGCATGGATATCTCTATTCCTCTTTCAACAACTGTCTCAGACGCCTGTCAGCCTTGATAACATCATCAACACTTTCACCTGTAATGTCCCAGCTGTATTCACCCTTTTTATCCCTGTGAAGTTTTATTTTAACAGGTTTTTTTGGCTTTGCATACTGAAGCGTTTTATCTTTTGTGACCTGAACCTGTGTCTGAGCCATGGATTCATTAAAAGAGAATACTGTAAAAAGCATAATTGCAAGGGTTATGACAAACCTCATAAAATATTCCTCCAAAAACCTTTTAATTTTCTTCATATTTCTCTATTCTGTTTTTACCTCTATTCTTTGCATTATACAAAGCTAAATCTGAAAGTTTCAATAAATCATCGATGGTCATGTTTTTTCTGTATCCTATCAGTCCTCCGCTCAGAGTAGTTTTAACTGACTTTTCATCTTTCCTGATGTTTAATGATTCAAAACTCTGTCTTATCCTCTCTGAGACTATAAAAGCACTTTTCAAGTCCGTATTTGGAAATATTACAACAAACTCCTCTCCGCCAATTCTTGCAGGAAAATCTGATTTTCTGATGTTTTTCCTAATCGTATCAGCAAGTTCAAATAGAATCCTGTCACCGAAGGAATGTCCAAAGGTATCGTTTATTTGCTTAAAATTATCAATGTCAAGTAAAAGAAGAGATAGAGGCTCAGAATAACGCTCAGCTCTTTCAATTAAAAAACGAGAATACTCAATAAAAAACTTTCTATTAGGCAGATTTGTTAAAGGATCAAAGAAAATATGTTTTTCAATAAATTTTTTAAACTTAAGTACAACAACTGGAGTTAAAAAAATTGCAAGAAAAAGCTGAATGGTTGATACAATAAGAGCATCTCTTGATTTTTTTGTAAGTGTTTTCATCCTATCAAGTATTTCTGACTCAACCATATCATGAATTTGCTCCATCTTTTTAATTCTATCTGTAGCTATATTCCACCATTCTTCCACCGATAGTTCATGTTTTGGATTTTTTATAATCCTCTCTATTTCAGATGATAAATCTAAATCCTTTTTTAGTTTAAGATAACTATCTTTTACATTTTCAGAGGCCAGCAATAGAAATTTCTTTTCAATTAGATTTCTCGTATATTTAATTTCTTTGAGTTCCTCCAGTACTGTCTCTGTTGTAGTTCCTTTTGAGATTGAGAATGCTATAATTGCTCTCTCCTGTCCCATTTTTTCCTTCAACTCCTGAATGAGAATTAGACAGTAAAATCTATTGTAGATAACCAAGTCATTGATTGATTTAACAGTTTCATACTCATAGGAAATTATGTCTTCTATAAGATCAGTGTAAAAAGAATAGACTGCATCCTGTTTTATACTGAGAGATAAAACTCTTTTTCTTATGTTTTCTAATTCAGTAAGTTTTGGAAACTTCTGAAAAATGTCATATTTGAATTGTAGTTTTTTAATTAAATTTTCAGTATTTTGATACTGAATTTCCAATTCCTTTTTATCTTTTTCCTTCAAACTTCCAAGTAATATATGAGATTTTCCTCTTTCTTTCTGCAGTTCTTCAATTAGATGTAGTATGCCAGAGCTCAAGTCAAGGTTGTGAATAAATCTTTCCAGATCTCGATAGGAATTAAAATTTAAGTAGAACTTCTCTAATGAAAGGTGCAAAAGTCCTAAAAGGGGAAAAATGATAAGCAGTATTAAGCCATAGAGAACTTTCGACTTTATGGACTTATTCATCATAGGATTCAGTTAAATCTGTGTTATTTATCTAAACTTTGCAAAGTATGCATCTATTTCTGGTCTTAATTCTCTTCCCACTTTTTCAAAGCATTTTAAAATTAATTCATAGGCTCCCTTACCTCCAATAAAATCCCAGAATTCATCTGCAACCTTTAACTCATTATCTAAATCCAGCATTCCTTTAAGTGTCCATCTTTCATATGGTTTAGGCTCATAGGGATTATAGGGAATCGCAATATAAGTGTGAACTTCTTTGTCAGGATACTTTGATAGATAAATAGCAACCCATTCCAGCAATGTTCTTTTAAAATCTTTAAAATTACTTATATTGGGTTTTGCTGTTTTTATGTCAAATAGATAAGAAACACCGTTTTCGTCTTCCACGAATAAATCAACTTTTACTGTTTTTATCCTGTTAATCTTACCCTGTCTGCAAACTTTCCTTATTCTAGTAATTTCATCATTTTTATCTGGATTTTTTCCAATTGTAAGGTCATTCATAATGCGTTGAATTTCAATCTGTTCTGCTTCACTTATAGTATCGCCTGCTATGAACTGTCTCTTTGCCCTCGGGAAGTTCAATTTTGCCAATGTTTCTGCAACCGGCTCAAAAATTGAAGTGCCAAAAGTAGTATTTAAAGAGTGAATAAAAGAAAAAAGTGCCATTCTATCACGACCAAGCAGACGGTAATGAAAGGGCATATTTTTTGATTCTGGCTTGTATCTTCGAAATTTATTTCGCAGGCTTTGCTTAATTGTGTTTTCAATCTTTTTAATTTGCTCTTCTGTAAGATTCATATCACTTTTCTTTTAAGTGAAATATTGTTTCTATGTAAGGTGTTTCTCTATTTTTCTCTACTCTACATAAAACAGGACGTTTAAATTCATTAACTATCCTCATACCTGCAAGCTCAGCAATTTTAGGATAAAGGTTAAATTTATCATTAGCCACTAAAAAAATATCATAGTCATCTTGAAGATAGTTCTTGCAATTTTTAAGAACTTCTGCTATTCCGTTTACATAAGAATTTTTTGCCTCTTCATCCTGTCCTTTAAATAATGGTCCTATTTCTAATTCATCCATGCGTTTAAATCCAAATATTTCATATGCATAAGCGTGCTGCTCATGGTAATCAATAAGGCCTACATAAGGAGGGCTTGAAAATATCCCTTTTATTTTCTGCTTTGATAAAACTTTTGCAAACTCAGGATTTATTTTTTTCACCTCTTCATATATTTCAATTGTTCTGCTATCACCTGTTAAACATATTTGAAAAGTATCGGTTCTTAATTTATCAAACTCTTTAAGCCTTTTTAATGTATCCTTTGTGTAATATTCCCACCATTTTTTTATTGAAAAAAGTGGTTTACAGATTTTCCCGTGTTTTTTACAATAATATGTTGTAAATACAGGTTCCTTCAAAGTAGCTAAGTCAGCATGCGTTGTTGCTCTACAAGAACGAGCAGTTCTACTTAGTATAATAAATAAAACATTTTTAACATCGTTGTTTTTTATTGAATTAATTTCGCTTGCCAAAAAATCTATTTCTTGCCTCACAGGTTCTGAAAACCATTTATCCATAAAAGTCTCACTTTTATCTTGTTTTATTTTAATTTGATATTTTTCAAGTAATGCATTATAAATACTCAGAAATTCTTTTTCCTTTTTTTGGGCATATTCATCTTCATTTATTATTCCCTTTGAAATCTTCCTTTTGTAATCTGGTGAAGGGAAGTAAATATTATTGAATTTAGTTAACTCAAGCAACAATTCTTCCTCAAAAACAATGTATTTTTTATTTTTTCGAAACTCTTCAAATTTTAAGCTCAATTCATCAATTATTTCCTTTACTAAATTTAAGTTGTGCCTCATAACTTTTACATTTGAAATTAGAGAATTAAAATATGAAATATCTATTCCGATAGCATGTATTCCTAATTCATTGGCTTGAACTAATGTTGTACCACTTCCGCAAAAAGGGTCTAAAACTATATCACCCTTCTGAAAATATACTTTCTTTTTAAATTCATCTGTATGGGAATCAAGGAAATATTCAACAAGTTGTGGTATAAACTTACCTTTATAAGGATGTAAACGGTGAACATGCTTTGTTCTTTCTGATTCTTTATACTGAACAAATGAAAGATGCCAGTTTATATCTTCTCCAAACGCAGCCCATTTATATTTTTCATAGACAGAATCATAATAAGCTTTTAGTTCCTCAATTTTTACTAATGGATTACCATGATTGCCATATTTTTTTATTTTTCCATACTGAATCAAATAAGAGATATTTGAAATACTAATTTTTCGGTTTAAATATTGAGAAGCCCATAAACTTGCTTCTCTTAAACTAACAAGATTTTCCTTTTCTCCAAATAATTTTTTCTGCTGCATCCCCTACCCTCCAAATTTATTCGTGATAGGAAATCTCCAGTCTTTGCCGAGAGATACAGGAGATACTTTTATGCCTAAGGGTGCCTGTCTTCTTTTAAACTCTGCTCTTTTTACCATATTCAATACTTTTTTAACTGTTTCTCTGTCAAGCCCGTATTCAACGATTTCATCCTCTCCCATGCATTTTTCAATATTAAGATATAAAATTTTATCGAGCACCTCATAGGGTGGCAGAGTATCCTGATCTTTCTGCCCGGGCTTTAGCTCTGCTGAAGGTGGCTTTGTAAATACTCTTTCAGGGATTCTTCCAAGTGATGCCCATTTTGCAACTCTGTAAACCTGAGTTTTATAAACATCCTTAATTACTGCATATCCGCCTGCCATGTCACCATAAAGAGTTGCATAACCAACTGAAAGTTCTGATTTGTTTCCTGTGGTTATCACAAGCCATCCAAATTTATTTGAGAGTGCCATAAGAATATTTCCACGTATTCTGCTCTGAATGTTTTCTTCAGTAACATCCTGAGGCTGGTCTTTAAAAGTGTCTGCAAGCGACTTAAGATACTCATCAAATAGGTCATCTATTGAAATTTCAATCAATTCAATTCCGAGATTCTTTACAAGCTCATAAACATCTTCTCTGCTTTCCCTTGATGTATATCTTGAAGGCATAAAAACTCCTGTAACTCTATCCCTGCCTAATGCCTCTACTGCAATTAATGCCACAAAGGAAGAGTCAATTCCTCCACTTAAACCAAGACATACTCTTTTAAAGCCATTCTTGGTAACATAATCTCTCAATCCTGTGGTGAGAGCTTTGAAAATCTCCTCTTCTTCTGTCATTTCATGTATCTGGATGGATTTCCTGCCTGATTTTAACAGGCTTGGAATTGTTTTTTTCTTTCTTTTCAATGGAATTTTAATAACTTCTCTATCTTCAAAATCACCTTCCCATCTTATCTTTGGCTCACGAAGTCTTGTTCTTGTTACTTCTTCCATGTCAATCTCAGCAACTATAAAATCTTCCTCAAATGCTTTGCCTCTTACAAGAATCTCTCCAGATGGCGAGATAACAAGGCTTCTTCCATCAAAGACTGTTTCATCCTGTCCACCAACCATGTTTAAATAGCAAACATAAACTCCCATGTCATATGCTCGTGTTGTGAGCATTCTAGTTTTTCTCTGGTATTTTCCAGCATAAAAGGGGGATGCACTTATATTTATTATCAATTCTGCACCGGTTGCTGCCTGAATAAGACCTGGGAGAGAGGGATGAAAGATATCTTCACAGATGTTAACAGCAAAAAACACACCATCGTATTCATAAACTGGAGTTCTGCTTCCGGGCTTAAAATATCTCATCTCATCAAAAACACTGTAATTGGGAAGATAAATCTTATGATAAAAATCAATCACGCTCTGATTTGAAATGATAGCAGCAGAGTTATAAAGATCATCTTTCTTTACTGGCAAACCAACAACTAAAACAAAATCTTTCACCTTTTTTGCTATCTCATCTAATGCATCCTCTGCTTTTCTTATAAAGGCTGGATAAAAAAGCAGGTCTTCAGGATTGTATCCGGTCATAGCAAGCTCGGGAAATACGATAATCTCTGCTTGTTCAGCTACTGCTTTATCAATGTAAAAAAGGATCTTTTGAAGGTTTCCCTCAATATCTCCAACAACAGGATTTATCTGGCAGAGTGCTAACCTCAGGGTTCTCATATGTTACAGGTTGGACAGCATTTTATAGCATCAAAGGCATAAAGTATTCTTCTTTCCTTTGGAAGCTTTTCTTCGCTGTAGGGAATGAATTTTATTGATGGCAAAAGATTTAGCAATTCATCTTTGCTTGGTAGTTCCATTGTTTTTATAACCTGTCCTGTGAGCACATCTATCAATATTCCTTCCTGCCCATCAGTAACAATGGCAAAAGGAATCTGATAGGGCTCAACAACCCTGCAAAAGGCAAGCATAAATCTTTCCCATGACTCAATACTTGCTGGAGTGCATTTGATCGCATATATGACCTTCTCCTGTAGCTTGATAAGTATATCTACACTGGTTACAAACTTTTCTTTCGCAGAAACATTCACTTCATAGCCTCTGTTAAGCTCAATATTGTCTGAGGTATAGCCACGATCAATTAAATATTGAATCATTAATCTTTGGATGTATCCAATGCTTTGTGCAAAAAGTTCTTCCTGTTGCTTTATAATATCTCCAATAAGTTCCTTCCTTTCTTCTGGAGATCCAGGCGTTTTATTGAGTGGTATTTCCATCAAAACTTCCTCCTTTCAAAAAATTTTTTATTTCAACGCAGAAATCAGAGAGATCATTGTATCCTTTGGACAAATTTTTAAGAAAAGTGGCATCGTCAATTACCCAGTATCTATGGATAAGAGAGTTTCTGAAGTCAAAAAAAGGTTTAAGTTTTTTTATTAACTCGTTTGAAATTATACCTTTTTCATGTGCTTTTTTAACTGTATCAAGATATCCCTTTACTGCTATACCGTATTGTTTTGCAAGAAGATGCTGTAGGACATTTGCCATAGCCTCAGAAATTTCAATCACAAGATATTTTAATGCAAGGATATTTATTTCGTTTAAAGATTTTTCTTCTATATTTGTTTTTCCTAAAATGGCTTCAATTTTTCCTGTATTTTCAATTATTTCAAGTAGATATTTTTCAATCCTATTTAAATCCAGTTTCATGCAAAAACCTCTTTAAGGATGCCTTCTATTTCTCTTAATTGAAGCGATATCTTTTCTATTAAACTGGTTCTTAAGTGAGGATTTCTATCAAGCAGAAGAAAACCGTTAAATATCTCATAGAGAATCAGCAAAGAGTCTGCTCTGTCCGATTTAAGGCTGTAATTTATAAGAGTTATATCAAAAAAATCAGGATAAAGCCCAGTAGCTTCAGATAAAGCCATTTTCAAGTCTGATGTCACTTCAAATGGATTTTCCAGTGGTTCATTGCAGTATACGGCTATATCAATATCATTATAAATCTCAGATTTCATGAAAGAACCAAATAAATAGGCAAATATAATATGTTCATTTTCTGATAACACTTTTTTTATCTTATCAATAAGTTCTATTCTCATTATTCAATATTTTTAAACAATAGAGGCTAAAAAATCAAACAACTGAAATATTTGAAAGTATTGAAAGAGTTAACAAAACCTTACATCTCCTGTTATTGCGAGGAGCGTAAGCGATGAAGTAATCTCTCAGGAAGTAAAAGCGAGCTTCTCTGTCGGCAATTTTCAGAAAACTGAAAAAAGTTGAAAAATAAATGATATTGGTTTAAAATTAGAAATAAAAAAGGAGGTTGGCAGTGTTTAAAAACCTTACAATC
Source organism: Thermodesulfovibrio aggregans (assembly GCF_001514535.1). NCBI lineage: Bacteria > Pseudomonadati > Nitrospirota > Thermodesulfovibrionia > Thermodesulfovibrionales > Thermodesulfovibrionaceae > Thermodesulfovibrio > Thermodesulfovibrio aggregans. Next base: position 205,929 of record NZ_BCNO01000003.1, read on the forward strand.
GGTAAAAAACTTGCAGTGGGGTTCGGTGTTGTTATTTTTCTCTTAGTTTTATCAGGGGCTATAACCCTTTTACAGTTATACTCGATCAAAACCAATATTACAGACATTGACGAAAGAATTGACAAGTTGAACAATGCAGTCTCTGTAAGAAGAGCTATTATTGGAGTAATTGATGATGTAAAGGACATAATGCTTACTGAAGATTTAAAAACAAAACAGGAGCTTAAAAAAGCCATTGATGAAAACAGAGCCAGATATAAAGAAAAAATAGAGGCTATAAGAAAAACAACTCATACTAAAGAAGGAGAAGAGCTTTTAAAAAATATTGAAGATGCAGTAAAAGATGCAGCTCAGGCAAACAACAAAATAATTGAACTTGCAATGGCAGGTAAAAACAAAGAAGCAATAGAGCTCTTTAATCGTGAATTTTCACCAAAACTTGCTCGCCTTGAAAAAGCCCTGGATGATGAAGTAGTGTTTCATAATAAAAAACTTAATGCAAGAATTGCAGATATAAATTCAATTATGGCAAGAGAAATACTTGTCGTCATTATTCTCACAATTGCCTCTGTTTTAATAGGCACTGCTTTTGCCACATTCATCTCCCGCTCAGTTAAAAAACCTGTTACAGAACTCAAAGGAGTTCTTGAAAGGGTTGCACAGGGTGATTTGTCAGTTGACATAAAAGCACAGAGCAAAGACGAACTTGGCATGATTTCTCAATCAGTTCATGAAGCAATAGTTTCAATAAAGAAACTCATTGCAGAGTCAAAGACAATTGCAAGCTCTCTTGCATCATCCTCAGAACAGCTCTCTGCAACAACAGAGGAAATATCAAGAAATCTTAAATCACAGACAGAGCGTGCCAGCCAGATTGCCTCTGCTGCAGAGGAGATGAGTCAGACTGTTGTTGACATAGCAAAGAATGCATCAAACATTGCAGAAGTATCTGTCACAACCGCCAATGTGGCAAAAGAAGGAAGAGACATGACAATGAACACTGCCAATGAGATAAAAGTAATAGAGGGCGCAATAAACAAACTTTCAGAAGTGATAAATATACTTGGTGACCGTTCCCGTCAGATTGGCGAGATTGTAACAGTGATAAAAGACATTGCAGATCAGACAAATCTTTTGGCATTGAATGCTGCGATTGAGGCAGCTCGAGCAGGTGAACAGGGAAGAGGCTTTGCAGTTGTAGCTGATGAAGTACGTAAACTTGCAGAGAGAACAGCAAAGGCAACAGATGAGATAGCAGAGATGATAAGGGGAATACAGAGTGAAGTTGATGTGGCAGAGGGTTCTATGGAAGATGCAACAAAGAAGGTGGCAAGTGGGGTTGAGCTTAGCAACAAATCAGCTGAGATACTTGGGCAGATATTTAGCAAGGCACAGGAACTTCAGGGTATGATACAGCAAATTGCATCAGCAACAGAAGAGATGAGCTCAGTTACAGACCATATTACACAGGATATTGGAAGCATTGCAGAAGGTTCAAAAGAGATATCACTTGCCGTTGACCAGTCAGCCCAGACAGCAAGTGATATTGCAAGATTGGGTAGTGAGTTAAACACTGCCATTGGCAGATTTAAAGTTTAAGGAGGCTCTATGTTTTTTGAGACATCGCTTTTAACATTGATTGTAATTGTATTTTTAGCTGTTTACATTCTTAGCAGTGCTATTAAAATTCTCAAGGAATACGAGAGAGGTGTTGTTTTCAGGCTTGGAAGAGTAATTCCTGTAAAAGGTCCGGGACTTGTTCTCATCTGGCCAGTGATTGACAAGATGGTCAAAGTCAGTCTGAGAATTGTCACAATGGATGTTCCTGCTCAAGACATTATCACTAAGGATAATGTTTCTGTAAAAGTAAATGCAGTTGTATATTTTAGACCAATCGATCCAATTAAAGCTGTTACAGCAGTTGAAGACTTTTACTATGCTACAAGTCAGATTGCCCAGACCACACTTCGTAGCATTCTCGGTCAAAGCGAACTTCAGGATCTGCTTACAAATCGAGAGCAGATTAATGCAGAACTTCAAAGAGTAATTGATGCTCAAACAGAACCATGGGGAATTAAAGTAACAGCAGTTGAGGTTAAAAATGTTGACCTGCCACAGGAAATGCTAAGAGCAATGGCAAGGCAGGCTGAAGCTGAAAGAGAGCGAAGAGCAAAAATAATTCATGCAGAAGGTGAGCTTCAGGCAGCAGAAAAGCTCACAGAAGCAGCAAGAATTATTTCATCGGAGCCAGCAGCACTGCAACTTAGGTACCTACAAACATTAAAAGAGATTGCCTCTGAGAAAAATTCAACAATTCTTTTCCCATTACCAATAGATTTAATAACTCCATTTATGGAACTCCTATCCCGTGGTAAAAAATAAAATAACTTTTAAAGCACTGCTAAGGCTTTTTGCTTTGGCAGTGCTTATAGCTTTATCTGTATTTTTTGCTTATGAATTTGGAATTATTGAACTATTTCTCAATGAAGAAAAGCTTAAAAATTTTATCCACTCTCTCGGACCATTAGGATTTGTAGGTTTTATTTTATTACAGGCATTTCAGGTTGTGGCAGCTCCAATTCCCGGTGAAGTCACCGGATTACTCGGTGGATATTTATATGGAACATTCGGTGGAATAGTCCTGTCCACCATAGGGCTTACCCTTGGTTCAGTATTTGCCTTTATTCTCGGAAGGGTATTTGGAAAGCCCTTTGTTGAAAAAGTTGTTGACCCTTTAGTACTCAACAAGTTCGATTACCTACTGCATCATAAAGGTGCTTTTTTAGTATTTTTTCTTTTCCTCATTCCTGGATTTCCTAAAGATTACCTGAGTTACTTTTTAGGATTAAGCAGACTCAGTGTACTTGAATTTACGGTAATTGCAGGAGTTGGAAGACTTCTTGGAACAGTTCTTCTTTCTCTTGGTGGAGACTATCTGAGACATCATGAGTACGAAAAGTTTTTAAGCCTCGCAGGAATTGCAGCAGTTGTAATGTTGATAGTATGGCTATTTAAAGAAAAAATTGAACGCCTGCTCAGGCTATGGCATGTGAGCAAATATAGAAAAAACAAAAAGAAAAAATAAGCTACCACTTAATCAAAGCAGAACCCCATGTAAGCCCTGCTCCAAAAGCTGCAAGCATTATATAATCGCCCTTTTTAATTCTTCCCATCCTGTTAGCCTCATCTAAAGCAATTGGAATTGAAGCAGCTGATGTATTCCCATATTTGTCAATATTTACCATTACTTTTTCCATTGGAAGTTCAAGCCTTTTTGCCATTGCCTGAATAATTCTAATATTTGCCTGATGGGGAACCAAAAGAGCAAGCTCTGAAGAGGTTATACCGCCTTTTTTTAATGTTGTGTCAACTATCTCTTCAAGGGTTTTTACCGCAACCTTAAATGTTTCATTGCCTCTCATCTTTATAAAATTAAGCCGCTGCTTAATCACGTCTTCAGTAACAGGCATTTTTGAGCCACCTGCAGGCATGTGAATAAAATCCCACATAGTTCCATCTGAAAAAATGTCTATTATCTTAATCCCTTCGTCTTTCTTTGTCGGCTCAACTACAACCGCACCTGCTCCATCAGCAAGAAGAACACAGGTGGTTCTGTCAGTCCAGTCTGTGAATCTTGAGAGAGTCTCAGCACCTATTACAAGAGCTCTTTTTGATGCACCTGTTTTTATGAATTTTTCTGCTACAGCAAGAGCATAAATAAATCCGGTACATGCACCATTTATGTCAAAGGCTACTGCATTGGTTGCTCCAAGTTTCATCTGAAGAATACAGGCAGAGGATGGAACAAGCATGTCAGGTGTAACTGTTGCAACGATTATTAAATCTATATCTTTTGCAGTTAAGTTTGCACTTTGCAAAGCTCTAACAGAAGCTTCATAGGCAAGATCACTCGTTGCCTGCTCTGGAGAGGCTATTCTTCTTTGTTTTATTCCTGTTCTTTCGGTTATCCATTCATCTGATGTTTCAACCATTTTTTCAAGGTCATGGTTTGTTAAAACTTTTTCAGGAACATAAGAGCCCGTTGATACTATTCTGGCTTTCATTCATCTCCTCCGTATTTTGTAAGCTTTCTGAGATTCTTCTATAGATTTCTTTTTTTGCCATTTCTGCGGCAACTTTTATTGCATTTTTTATTGCCTTTGCTGAAGACCTTCCATGACATATTATGCTTGTGCCATTAATCCCAAGCAATAAAGCACCACCGTATTCTGAATAGTCAACCTTCTTTCGAAAACTTTTTATCGCTGGCTTTATCATTATATAGCCAAGTCTTCCAGTTATTACATCTGCAATCTCTCTCTTAAGCATCTTCATCAACGCTTCTGCAAGTCCTTCTCCTACTTTAAGAACAATGTTGCCAACAAAGCCATCACATACAACCACATCGGCTGAACCAAAAAATATGTCTTTCCCTTCAATATTTCCTATAAAGTTGAGGTTTGAATCCTTTAGAATTCTGAATGCTTCCTTTGTTGCTTCATTTCCTTTTGTTCCTTCCTCACCAATACTGAGAAGTGCTACTCTCGGGTTGGAAGAATTAAAAAGTGCTTTATGATATGCATCTCCCATGTAGGCAAACTGAACCAGATGTTCTGCTTTGCAGTCCACATTTGCACCTGCATCAAGAAGAATAAAATGACCTTTTAAACAGGGCATCACTGTGGCAATAGCTGGTCTGTCAACATTCGGCAGTTTACCTAATAAGAGAAAACTCAGAGCCATCATTGCACCAGAATTACCAGCGCTTAAGACAGCATTGGCTTTGCCTTCTTTTACAAGTTCTATGGCTTTTCTCATGGATGTATTTTTTCTTCTGATGGCAGTGGAGACATTTTCATCCATGAGAATCTGGTCTTCGGCATTTAAAACAGAGACTTTACCTTTAAAATCCTTTTTTTCCTTTAAAAATTCATTTATTTTTTTCTCATCACCAACAAGTATTACTTCAATTTCACTGTCTGAGACTGCTTCTATGGCCCCAAGAATATTGACTTCGGGAGCAAAATCACCTCCCATTGCATCTAAAGCAATTTTGAGCATTTTTTTAAATTACTCTTCTACCTCTAAAAATTTTCTACCTTTGTAGGTTCCACAATTTGGACATACCCTGTGAGGAAGCTTTGGCTCCTTGCATTCAGGGCATTCAACAAATGTAGGTGTAGCCACTTTAAACCAGTTAGCTCTTCTTTTGTCCCTTCTTGAAGGGGTATGACGATGTCTTGGATTAGCCATTTTTCCTCATCCTCCTTAAAAGTTTTTGTAATACTGCCATTCTTGGATCTATTTCTTTAACTTCGCATCGGCATTCAAACTCATTCAAGTCTGTTCCACAAACTGGGCATAAGCCCTTACAGGTTTCCGAGCATAAAGGTTTCATTGGGATATTTAGTAAAATTTGATCTCTAATTATATCGTCCGTATCAATCAATCCTTCTCTGTAGAAATCCACATCCATCTCGTCCTTTTTCAGCTCTATAAGTTCTTCCCTATTAAGCTCTTCTAATGGATGATAACTCACCTCTACTAAAGTTTTTATTGGATGTGTATATTCCTTAAGACATCTACTACACTGAAGTTCAACTTCTCCGCTGACAATACCTTTTATAAAAACTTCAGCACCTTTTTTTTCTATTCTTAAAATAGCTTTAAAAGATTTATTGATTTTAACTCCTTCTATCTTTGGAGTTTCTTCAAGTTCAATATCAAGTCCTTCTTCGGGTATATCAAAGACCTCAATTTTCATTACAAAGACCTCAAAAAATAAAATTCTCCCGCTTTCACGGGAGTCAAGAATATTTTAACAGAAATTGGAGATTTATTTACAGTATTAAGCTGCTTTTTTGAGTTTTTCCATTATTTTCCAGCTTTTCAAAATATCAATTGCTCTCTGAAGTTGAGTATCATCTTTCTCATCCACTTCCTGTGGAGCCTTTTCCTGAGGTTCAATTTTGTCTCCCTTAAGATGCTGTTCAAGTTCTTTTTCTCTTATGATAGGAACTTCTTTCCCATTTTTGGTTTCAAGTTTTACAACTATGTCTGGCATTATTCCAACTGCATGAATGCTTCTTCCTTTTGGTGTATAGTATTTTGCTGTTGTTAGTTTCAAAGCAGAACCATCACTTAAAGGAATTAGACTCTGGACAGAACCTTTTCCAAAGGTTTGAATGCCAAGAACAAGAGCTCTTCCCCAATCCTGTAAAGCTCCCGCCACAATTTCTGATGCAGAAGCAGAGCCCTGATTTACAAGAACAATCATGGGAATATCTGTGTAAGAGGGCCTCAAATTCTCAGTGTAATATTCTATTTTTTCTCCAGTTCTTCCTTTAATTGAGACAACAAGATGTTTTGGAGGTAAAAACTGCTCTGAAACATCAACTGCACTCTGAAGAAGTCCTCCAGGATTGTTTCTAAGATCAAGTATCAAACTTTGCATTCCTGATTCTTTGAGATTTTTTAAAGCATTTGCCAAATCCTGTGCTGTGGTTTCTTGAAATTGAGTAAGCTTTATGTAACCAATTTCTTTATCAATCATTTTGTATTTAACACTTTTAATTTTAATGATATCTCTCACAATTGTAATGTCTTTTGGCTCTTTCCATTCATCTCTCTGAATTGTAAGTGTAACAGGTTTTCCTTTTGGTCCACGCATTTTTGATACAGCATCATTTATGTTCATGTCTTTTGTCGGTTTTCCATCAATTTTAATTATCTTATCTCCCGCTTTAATTCCTGCCTTCCATGCTGGAGTATCTTCAATAGGAGCAATTACTGTTAAAACACCTTCTTTTATTCCAATTTGAATTCCTATCCCTCCAAACTCTCCTTTAGTCTCGGTTTGAAATTCTTTATAAGCTTCTGGAGTTAAATATGCAGAATGGGGATCCAGAGAATTAACCATTCCTTTAATTGCTGAAATTATAAGCTCATGAGGATTAACATCTTCAACATAGTTTTTCTTTATTGTAGTAAACACCTCTGTAAATGTTCGTAAATCTTCATAGATACTGTCTGTATTTTGAGCTGCTGACCATCTCCCTATTATTATTCCACTTATAGCAATAACTAAGACTAACACAAACAAAGTTACTCTTTTCTTCATTACTTTATTTATTCCTCCTTTTTTATTTTCTTAACCACTGTTCTGGATTAAGTGGTTTACCTCTATATCTAATCTCAAAATAAACTGCCGGTGTATCTATGGCTGAAGCAGTTCCAACAGTGCCAATCATCTGTCCTGCTTTTACATAAGCACCTTCTTTGACACTCATAGAACCAAGATTTCCATATACTGTGTAGTAACCATCTCCATGACTTATTATAACAAGGTTTTCATATCCTTTAAAATAGTTAGCATAAACAACTTTTCCTTCAGCAGATGCTTTAACTGCAGTACCAGGCTGTGCCTGAATATAGATTCCGCTTCTCATAATTGGAACATTGAAAACAGGATCTTTTTGACTGCCATAATGTGCAATCACAGGACCGCTTACAGGCCATAGAAGAGTTCCTCTTTTTTTTGTAAAATCACCTTCTGGCAAAGACTCTGTTTTTCCTGTTCTTTTTTCTTTTCTCTCAGTTTCCTGAAGAAGTCTTGTAAGCCTTCTTGCATTCTCTTCAAGTTCCTTAATCTTTTTCTCATAAAGAGCTTTATCCTGTCTTACTTTGGCAAGTAAAATTTCCCTTTCTCTTTTCTTCTGTTTTTGAGCTTCTTCTGCTTTTTTTAGAGCTTCCTCTTCCTGTTTTAGTGAAGCGTATAGTTTTTTAAGCTCTGTCTGTTGAATAACTAAATTATCAAGTTCTGCCTTATATTGATGAATAAGGTTTCTGTCAATATTAATAATTTTTTGAGTATTTCTTATCAGACGAAATGCCTTTGTTGTGTCTTCTTCCATCAGTATTATCAAATCTGCATCAGGTTGATGACTCAGTCTCTGAATTCCTTTTATTTTAGTTATGAGATTTTTCTTTCTTTCTTCAAGTTGAAAACTATAACTTTTAATTCCCTTCTCTGTCTCTGCAATTTTTATCTGTAAATTTTTTATTTTTGCACGATGGTTTCTTATTTTTAAATCTATCTCATTAAGCTCTTTAGAAACTTTCTTTAACTCTTCAATAACATTATGCTCAATTTTCTCTGTTTCTTTAAGCTTTTTTTTATGAATCTCTATCTGTTTTTTTATCTCTTTTAACTCTTGCTTTGGCTGAGCTGCAAAACTAAAGGCAGCTGTCAGGATGAAAAAAATTATGAAAATATAAAAAATCTTCATGTTCTTCATTGATACTTTATTCTGCCAAGAGCAAAAAATGAAGAAAATATCCCAAAAGCTATACCAAAAAATGGCAAGATATACAGAAATTCAATTGGGAAAACAATCTGTGTAACTGCTGGTAAATACTCCAAAATCTCCCTTGAATGTAAGGAAAGATATAATAAAATCATTAATAATCCAGCAAAAATACTTCCTCCTAACCCCAAAATACCTCCTTCAATTAAAAATGGAAATCTTATATATGAAGGAGTTGCACCAAGAAGTTTAAGAATCTCTATTTCCTCAGTTTTTTTCCAGTAAAAACTCTTTACAGTTACATAAATTATGAATAAAATCGCAATTGAAATAAAGAAAGCAGCACCAAAGGCAAGATTGAGAAAGGTCACTCTTATCTTTTTTAAACCAGCTATGATTTTAGCAGGATAATAAACATCGTCAACTGTGGAAATTTCCTTTATCTTATTCGTTACATTATCAATGTTCTGCAGGTTTTCATCTTTTATAAAAGCTTCTACAGTGTCAGACAGAGGATTGTATCCAATTAGTTCTATCAGGGCAGGATCAATAATATTCCTCATTTCCTTTAATGCTTCATCTTTTGAAATATATACAATCTTGGAAAAAACTCCCATTTTCTTCAATTCAGACATCATTGAAGAAATTTCAGCCTTAGTTGCGTTGTCTTTAAGATATATCACTATTGCAGCTTTTTCAGTAAGTTTTTTAGTGAATATTTCAAGATTGTAAAGCAAAACAAATACTCCCAAAAGTATAAAAAAGCATATACCAATACTAACTATTGCTAATAAAGTTGACCATTTGTTAAACCACAATCCCTTGATTGCCGATTGAATATGTGTCTTCATTGAATTTTTCCCTCTTTTAGAGTTAAAACCCTGTAAGGAGAATTTTTAAAGAGTTCTGAGTTATGTGTAGCAATAACAATAGTGCAACCCTTACTATTTATCCTCTTAAATAGATTCATTATATCCTGTGATGATTCGGGATCAAGATTTCCGGTTGGTTCATCGGCAAGAATAATCTGTGGTTGTGTAATAATTGCCCTTGCTATGGCAATCTTCTGCTGTTCTCCACCAGAGAGAGTCTTAACAATGCTGTCTGCTTTGTGCCTTAAGGCTACATCCTTCAAAGTATCAAAAACCTTTATTTTAATATCTCTTTCTCTTTCTCCAACAACTCTCAAAGGAAGGGCTACATTGTCAAAAACTGTTAAATCCTGTCTTAATCTGAAATCCTGAAAAACAAAGGTAACAACTCTTCTTAGTCTTGGTATCTCTTTTTGTTTTATACGAGAAAGTTCAAAATCTGCTACTTTTATTTCACCTTCATCTGGAAATTCACTACCAAAGATCAGTTTAAGAAGGGTTGTTTTACCTGCTCCGGAATGACCTGTTATGAATACAAGTTCTCCTTTGTCTACGTGAAATGAAACATTCTGTAAGACAGCAATGCCACTGTAGTATTTATAAACTCCTTGAAAAGTTATCATTTTCTAAAAAAATCTCTAACTGTTTGAACAATTTGCTCTGCCGTAAGTCCATAGAAATTTAGTAACTCTTTCGATGAGCCAGAACATCCAAAGGTATCCCTTACTCCAATTCTTCTTAAGGCTACAGGATTATTTTCAGATATAAACTCGGCAACAGCTGAGCCAAGTCCTCCAATTATTGAATGTTCCTCTGCAGTTACAATTAACTTTGAAGATTTTGCAATGTTAAGCAATGCTTCTTCATCAAGAGGTTTTACAGAAGAGAAATTTGCCACACCTGTATCAATCCCTTCTTTATTCAGTATTTCTGAAGCTTTCAGAGCTTCTGCAACCATTATTCCATTGGCTATTATATTTACATCTTTTCCAACTCTGAATATATAAGATTTTCCAATCTGAAACTTATAGTTTTCAGGCATTACTGAAGGAACCTTTGCTCTTCCAAGCCTTACATAAACAGGTCCATGGTATTCTGCTACAGTAGCTATAGCTTGAGCAGTTTCATAGGCATCGGCAGGAACAATAACAGTCATTCCTGGAATAACCCTCATCAGTGCAACATCTTCAAGTGCCTGATGAGTCGCACCATCCTCTCCTACTGTTATTCCGCCATGGGTTGCAACAATTTTTACATTTGCATTTGAGTAACATACAGTCTGCCTGATCTGTTCCCATGCTCTTCCTGTAGCGAAAATTGCAAAGGTAGAGGCAAAAGGAATCTTTCCTGTAAGAGCAAGTCCAGCAGCCACACCAATCATATCCTGTTCAGAAACTCCCATATTGAAAAATCTATCAGGAAAGGTTTTTGCAAACTTGGCAGTTTTTGTTGAACAACTCAAGTCAGCATCAAGAACAACTATGTCTGGATTTTTCTTACCCAGCTCAACAAGTATAATTCCATAGGCATCTCTTGTTGCCATTTCCTTTCCATAAAACTGAGAAATATCCTCTAACAGACAGGTGCATTCAGTTTTGCCCATCTTTTAACTCCTTTAAAGCAATTTCAAGCTCCTCAAGGGTTGGAGCTACTCCATGGTATTGAACTTTTCCTTCAAATATTGATACTCCCTTACCTTTGACAGTATTTGCCAGAATCATTGTAGGTTTACCTTTTATTTTTTCTGCTTCATCAAGAGCATTAACAATTTCCTGCATATTGTGACCATCAATTGTAAATACATTCCAGCCAAAGGCAATGAACTTTGCTTCTATAGGTTTTATATTCATTACTTCTGTGCATGCTCCGTCAATCTGAAGATTATTATGATCAATGATTGCACAGAGATTATCCAATTTATAGTGAGAGGCTGTCATAGCAGCTTCCCATACCTGACCTTCCTGAATCTCTCCATCTCCTAAAAGGCAGTAAACTCTTGCTGGTGAACTCTCAAGCTTTAGACCAATAGCCATTCCACAGGCAACAGAAAGTCCCTGACCTAATGAGCCTGTTGAAACTTCAACGCCTGGTAATTCTTTACAACATGGATGTCCCTGAAGAGGAGAGCCAAGCTTTCGCAAACTTCCAAGTAGAGATTTATCAAAATATCCTGAAAGAGCAAGTGCTGCATAAAGAACAGGTGCTGCATGCCCCTTTGAAAGAACAAATCTGTCACGGTCCTTCCATTGAGGATTTTTTGGATCATGCTTCATCTTATAAAAATAAAGAGCAGCTACAATATCTGCTGCAGAGAGGCTCCCTCCTGTATGTCCTGAGCCTGCCTTAGCAAGCATTTTGACAATCTCAATTCTTAATTGTCTTGCTTTGTCTTCTAAAGATTCTATATTTACCACTCCCTCACCTCAGTTTTTTAATCAATTTTAATTATAAATCAAAATCACAAAAAAAGACACCTTCTATGGTATCCTAAAAATATGCATGAAATTTATCTGATTGATGGAAGCTGTTTTGTCTACAGAGCATATCATGCAATAAAGGGATTGTCTACATCCAGTGGGATACCAACAAATGCTGTATATGGCTTTACAAGGATGCTCCTTAAACTTCTTAAAGAGAAAAATATCAAATACCTGCTATGTGCTTTTGATAGCCCCCATCCAACAAAAAGGCATAAAATTTATGAAGACTACAAAATAACACGACCTGAGACCCCTAAAGATTTGCCAGTTCAGCTTGAATACATAAAACAGATTGTTGATGCCTTTGGCATTAAAAGAGTGGAGATTCCAGGATATGAAGCAGACGATATAATAGCCTCTGTTATTTTCAAGCTTCAGCCTGATGTTTGTGGTACGGAGAGCACATTTTTTTACATTGTTAGCCTTGACAAAGATATGTTACAGCTTGTCTGTGACAATATCAAGATTTATGATCCTTTCAATGAAATAATAATTGACAGAAACTTTGTTATAAAAAAATATGGAATTCCTCCTGAGATGCTTAATGATTTTATGGCTATTGTTGGTGATTCTATTGACAACATCCCTGGAGTAAAAGGCATTGGAGAAAAAACAGCTGTACAGCTTTTAAAAAGATACGGTTCTTTGGAAAATATTCTCAAAAATCTTGATATCATAAAACCTTCAAAGGTAGCACAACTTTTAGCAAAAAGCGTAGAAATGGTCAAGCTCAGTAAAGAACTTGTAATGTTAAAAAAAGATGCTCCGATTGAGATAAAGATTGAGGATCTAAAGATAAAAGAGCAAGATAAAGAAAAAGTCTTTGAGATTTTTCGTGAACTCGAATTCCATAGCCTCCTAAAACAGTTGATGCAGATGTATTCAACAGCTGAGGTAAAAAATTCAGAGAACAAAAAATTTGATATTAGGATATTGTTTGAAAAAATAAAAGAAAAAGAAATCTTTTCAGCTTCAATTCATGATAAAACTGTCAAAGTTGGAATAAATGGAGAAGTCTATGAAATTCCTCTTGATAACTCGGAAATAATTCTTTCTTCTACAGCATTAAAGATTTTGTTTAATGTAAAAGAATTTTTGAGAGTTTGTAAAAATTCAGGCTTGCGGTTAAAGCCTCCCTATTTTGATATCATGATTGCAGCATATCTTGTAAATCCAAATAAAGGCAAATACAATTTTGATGAAGTTGTTCTTGAACACCTCGGAAAGTTTTACGATGGCTCTGAAAGTCCAGTTAATTACATGCTTGAACTTTATGAAAAATTGAGTAAAGTTTTAAAAGAAAAAGAGCTTGAAAGACTATTCTTTGATATTGAGATGCCTCTCATTGAGGTTCTTTTTGATATGGAAGAAACAGGGATAAAGGTTGATATTGAGAAACTTGAAAATCTCACCAAATATGTATCTTCAGAAATTGATAGAATTAGAGAAAAAATTTACAGAATTGCAGGAACAGAATTCAATATTAACTCACCAAAACAACTTGCCCAAGTTTTATATGACAAACTCGGACTTAAAACCAGAAAAAGAGGTAAAAAAGCTCGTTCAACAGAAATGGAAGTGCTTGAAGAACTGTCCATACAACATGAACTTCCCGGAGAAGTAATCAATTATAGGAGCTTGAATAAGCTTCTGACAGGTTATCTGATTCCTCTCAAAGATTACATAAAACCTGAAACTAAAAGAATCCATACAAAATGGTCTCAGACCGTTGCAGGTACAGGAAGAATTGTAAGCAGTGAACCCAATCTTCAGAATATTCCTGTAAAAGGTCAATGGGCAGAACTACTGAGGGAGGTTTTTATTCCTGAAGATGGATTTTTATTCCTGAGTGCAGATTATTCTCAAATTGAGTTAAGACTTCTTGCTCACATGAGTGAAGATGATTCTTTAATCAAAGCATTTAATGAAGGAAAAGATATTCACACTGCCACAGCATCTGAGATTTTTTCAATACCTGAGGATGCTGTTACAGATGAACATAGAAGAGTAGCAAAAACTGTAAATTTTGGAATTTCCTATGGAATAAGCCCATTCGGACTTTCAGAGTCAATCAGAATTCCCTATGAGAAAGCAGAAGAATTGATTGAACTGTACTTTTTAAGATATCCAGGTGTTAGAAAATTTATTGAAGAGACAATTCATTTTGCAAAAAATAATGGTTTTGTAAGGACATTATTTGGAAGAATCCGTCCTATCCCTGAGATTAACAGCCCGAATCAGTTTTTGAGAATGCAGGCAGAAAGAATGGCAGTTAATGCACCAATTCAGGGAACAGCAGCAGATATAATAAAAATCGCCATGATAAGAATTCATAATAAGCTTAAAGGTGAAAACCTTGATGCAAAAATCATTCTTCAGATTCATGATGAAATAGTACTTGAAGTGAAAGAAAATATTATTGAAAAGGTAAAGGAAATTGTTGAAAGGGAAATGAAAAATTTTGAACTTAAAGTACCCCTTGAAGTTAATATCTTTACAGGTAGAAATCTGAATTTATAAATCTTTCCCTACCACTACTACAATATACCCATCTGTATTAAGAATTCTTTGTGCTACTCTCTTGATATCTTGCTTTGTAACTTTCTCAATATATTCAGGATATTTTGCTATATAATCATCCCCAAGACCGTAAAAATCCATAACTGGCAGGAACTCGCTTATTTTTTTCATTGTGTCAATCCTTAATGGAAAACTGCCAACAAGAAATGCCTTTGCATCTTTCAGTTCTTCATCGCTCACTTCAGAGTTCTTCATCTTTTTTATCTCTTCAATAATTAAATTTATTACATATTGAGTATTTTCGTTTTTTGTTTTCACCTCTACATAAAAAGCCCCTGGCATAAGATATGGTAAAAAGGTGCTATATATTGAGTAGGCAAGACCCCGTTCTTCTCTGACTTGTCTTGCAAGTCTTGAAGTAAGACCGCCACCACCAAGTATATAGTTCATTACACTAACCGCATAAAAGTCTGGATCCTGTCTTGAAATTCCCTCAAAACCAAGAATTATTGTTGATTGAGTCAAATCCTCTCTTTTTATAAAAATTTTTAGAGGTTGCTGTCTTTTTTTGAACAAAGGCGGATTTAAATTGCGACTGTATTGAACAGCCTGCCACTGTTCGATAGGGTTTTCAATAAGCTCTTTTAATTCTTTTTCCTCTAAACTACCAACAACTGAGAAAATCATTCTCTGAGGATTATAAAACTTTTTATAAAAATCCACTATATCCTGCCTTGTAATGTTTTTAAGCTCTTCAGGCTCACCTTCAACAGCTCTTCCATATGGATGCTTATCAAAAAGCTGTTTAATAAAGTTTTTATAAGCTATGTAAGAAGGGTCTTCTTCCATCTGCCTTAATGATTTTTCAACTCTTATCAGTTCTTTTTTTAGTTCTTCTTCAGGAAATGTTGGATTTAGGAGTATATCAAAGAATAGGTTTAAAGCTTCTTTCAGATGTCTCTTTGTTGTTGCAAGGGTAAGCATTGTATAGTCGTGGGTGATTTTTTTATCAATGGATATTGCAAAGAAGTCAATCTCATCTTCAATCTCGGTGACAGTTCGTGTTTTTGTCCCGTGAGTAAGCAAATGTGCTGTAAGATAAGCAACTGAAGGTTTTATCTCATCAAGAGGAGAGGCTGGAATTAAAACAGATAAATAAACAATGGGAATGCTATCACGATATAGATATTTAATTTTTGCTCCATTTTTAAGTGTAAAAGTTTTGAAATCCATGTTTGCAGCTCCTGCTACGGAATTAAAAAATAAGAACAAAAAACAAATTATAAAAAATTTCCTCATTTCGGTAGAAGCACTCCTACTGAGAGATTTTCAGCTTTAAAATATCTATTTGCCACATCCTGAACATCCTTTGCTGTTACTTTCATTATGTCTTCCTTATATTTTTCAATTAATTTCCATGTACCAAGAACTTCAAATTTGCCAATATAGAGAGCATGTCCAAAAACAGAGTCCTGACTGAAGAGAAAAGAAGCTTCTACCTGATTTTTTGCTTTTTCAATCTCTTTTTCATGTGGCAGTTCCTTTTTTATCCTTTCAATTTCTTCTTTTATGATTTTTTCAACATCATCAACCTTATCAGGACTTTTAACAGAAGCTATAATAAAAAATAAAAATCCATCTCTGCTAAGTGGTGAGTTAGCTGTTGAAACATCAACTGCCAGTGCTTTTTCTGTAACAAGAGTTCTGTAAAGTCTTGAACTCTTTCCCTCTCCCAGTATTGTGCTTAATACTTCAATAGAAATGCTATCTTTATTCGGGAAAGCAGGAACTTTATATGCCATCACAACTAAAGGAAGATGAGTCTGCTTTTTAAGTATAACTCTTTTTTCTCCATATTGTTCAGGTTCATAAAAGGTTTTTCTTGAAGGAGTGCAGGATGGAATTTTTTCAAATTTTTCTCTTATTTTTTCTTTTAAATCACTAAAATTTATGTCTCCTGCCACAATTATAAAGGCATTGCCCGGACAGTAGTATTCATGATAGTATCTTTTTAAATCATCAAGAGTTATGGATATGATGTCATCACTCCAACCAATTATTGGTTTGCGATAAGGATGAGCCTTAAAAGCCAGTCCAATTACCTCTTCAATTATTAAACTTTCTGGATCATCTTCGTATCGCTGTCTTCGTTCTTCAAGGACAATCTTTTTTTCAAGCTCAAAGTCATCGGAATTGAAAAGTAGATTTGCCATTCTGTCAGACTCAAGATCTATTGAGACTTGCAATTTTGAAGGAGAAAGCTTCTGAAAGTAAACAGTATAATCCTTTGTTGTAAAGGCATTATCAATTCCGCCCTGTGCCTGTATTATCTTTGAAAAGACATTGCCTGGATAATTTTTACTACCTCTGAACATCATGTGTTCAAGAAGATGACTTATTCCTGATTTGCCTTCGGGTTCATCTATTGAACCGACTTTATACCATACTTGAAAAGTTGCCACAGCAGATGAAGTATCCCTGATGAATATCAACTTAAGCCCATTTTTTAAGACTTCTTCTTTTACTTCAGAAAATCCCATAACTGGAAATATTAAAACAAAGATTAAAGAGATTACAAGAACCTTCATTTTAATCCGAATTTTTCTGCAAGTTGTTTAATAGTTTCTTTTAAAGGACCAAGATCAGATGATTTTACCACATAGGCATCTGATGCCCATATTGAAAAGTCATCTCTGTAGTCATATGCAGTAAGCATTATTACAGGAATATTAGGATTTTTCTGTTTAAGCTGTCTCAACACCTGAATTCCATCAATATCAGGCATCATTATGTCAAGTGTTACCATATCCGGTTTTTCTGTTTCAAAAAGTTCAAGAGCTTCCTTACCTGAATTTGCTGTAATAATCTCATATCCTTCTTCTTCAAGTTCAGCTTTATAAAGCATAAGTATGTTCTTTTCATCATCAACTACCATTATTTTCATTACTCCCTCCTCCTTTATATACTGGCAAATAAATCCTGAATATTGTTCCTTTGTTAACCTCGCTTTCTACTTTGATTATACCACCATGGTCTTCAACAATTCTCTTTGAAATTGCAAGTCCAAGTCCTGTGCCAGTTGCTTTTGTTGTAAAAAAGGGATCAAAAATTCTTTTAAGGTTTTCTTTCTGTATTCCGCATCCTGTATCTTCAACTTCAATAGTAAAGTATTCTTTTTCTTTATCCAACTCTATTGGTATTTTATCTGCCTTTTTTATTCTCAAAGTTATCAATCCATTCTTTGTTGCTTCGTTTGCATTTGAAATTATATTCAGAAGCAACTCTTTTAATTTATCAAAGCTACCAAGAACTGTAAAATCATTCTCTATTACTAATTCAAATTTGTTATTATTTTCTTGAAGTGTAGACTCTACAAAATTAACAACATCCTCTACAAGCTTTCTAATTTCAAAGGTTTCTTTGCCAAGTGAAAAGGGTCTTACAAAGCTTAATATTTCATTGAGAATTCTTTCCAGCCTCTTTACTTCTTCAATAATAATCTTTGTATATTCCTGCACTTTTTCACCAGTCAGTTCCTTGTGAAGTCTCTTTGCAAATCCACCTATGGCAAGCAGAGGATTTCTTATTTCATGAGCAACCTTTGCTGCCATCTCTCCAAGAGCTGCCATTTTCTCCATTGATATTATTCTCTCTCTTAAAGTTTTAAGCTCTGTTATATTTTTTGCTACATTGATGGTACCTATGAGATTTCCACCTTTATCAAATATTGGTGAACTTGAAAGAAGATAAACGCCGTCAAGATAGTTTTCTTCAAGCTCTTCTACATAGGGTTTAGCTGTTTGTACTGCCTTTCTATGAGGACATACCTCTGGTGGATGATTAGTTTTATGAAGAAGTTTAAAACATTTTTGACCGATTACTTCATGTTCTCTAAGCCCAACTTTATCGAGAAATGAACGATTGACTTTCTTTATGGTATAAGAGTCATCAGTGTAATAAATAATGTCTGTTATTGAATTAAAGAGCATTTCAAGTTCTTTTTCTGCCTGCTCTATTTTATCAAATATCCATGCATTTTCTACTGCACCTGCAACCTGATCGGCAAATCCTTTCAAGAAATTAATATCTTGATCAGTAATAGGTTTTCTTGTGTAAAGATTGTCAACCCATACAGCTCCTATTGCTCTGTCTTTAGATATGAGAGGAATAACTGCATAGGCAAAACTTCCAAGTTGTTGAATGATCACAGGGTCTGCTTCTTCTTTGTAAACATCTCTGATGTTAAAAATCCTTTTTTCTTTTACAGCTCGCACAATTGGAGTATTTTCATCCAAAGGTATGGAAATGTTCTTACAAAGTCTTTCCAGAAAACTGTCTTCCTCAAACTCTTTCGTGCTCAGTTCGTCAAGAACCTCAAAAAGAGTTTTCTTCTCTTTACTCATACTTGACCAGATCTGCCATGCTTCTTCATAACTGGAAGGTCCTACTGCCATAACTCCTCGTAAAACATTTTTTTCTTCATCAACAAGAAAAAGAATAGCTCTATTAAAACCTAATCCTTCACCCATTGTAATTACTGTAAGTATAATCCTTAAAAGTCTATTTAACTCTAAAGTGCTTCTTACTGCAGAACTTATGAAAAGAATCTTTGTAAGCTCTTCATTTCTTCTTATAAGGTCTCTTTCAAGCTTTTTTTTCTCTGTAATATCTCTTATTATTCTACTTACTCCTATTATTTCTCCCTTCGAGTTTTTTATTGGAGACATTGTAAGAGTAACTTCCATAATTTTATTTTCTTTTGTTACCATTACTGTTTCTATATCTTTCAGTGTATCATCCTGTCTGATCCTTTTCAGGTATATCCTTTCCATTTCCTGTAAAAAGTCAGGAATAATTGGAAGAGGTTTCCCGACTACCTCTTCTTTTTTGTAACCAAAAATATTTTCTGCACCTCTATTCCATGCTGTAACTATGTTATCTAAATCAGTGGCAACTATGGCATCAGCTGAGCTCTGAATAAGACTTTCAAGATAACTTTTAAGCTCTTGTAGTTGAGTCATAACTTTTATGTTTTCTGTTTCTCTTTCTCTCAATTCTTTAAATTGTAAGGACTTAAGAATAATTAAAGAAGCTATTGCGGAAAATAGTTCTCCCAGGGAAATATCTTCTTCAGTGAATTCACCAAATCCTTCCTCAGAATCAAGCTTGTTGTAAATAAGAATTGTTCCAATATTTTCTTGTTGTATTTTTAGTGGAATGCATATTGCTGAATGGGCAGGTATATCAAGTTCAAATCCTTCAAGTTGAGCTTTGTTGAATGTTTTAACTCTACCTTCTTTTAAAACCTTTCCACATATTCCCTCATCAAGGTTAATAATAGTTTTACTGGAATCGATATTATAAGTAGCAGTAACATACAAATTTCCATCTTTAATTAGTCTTACAATTCCTGCCTGAGCATTCATTAATTCACAAACATAATAAATAAGCCTTTCAAGAAGAATTTCTGTATCTTCATATATTTCAAGAAGCTTTATAATTTCAAATAAGGCCTGTCTTTCTTTCATCTATCAATCCTTTATACAGTTCAAGATATTTCATAGAAGAATTAGTCCATGAAAAATCTCTACTCATGGCTTCATAACTTATCCTGTAAAATCTGTCTTTATCGGTATAAGCACTGATAAATCTTTCCACTGCTTCTGTTAAGGCTTCTGCACTGTATTCGTCAAAAAGAAAACCTGTTACTCCATCCTCCACTGTATCTGAAAGACCTCCGGTGCGTCTGCATATGGGAGGAGTTCCATATCTCATGGCTATAAGCTGATTTAACCCGCATGGTTCATACCTTGATGGAACAAGCAAACCATCTACCCCAGCATAAATCTTATGTGCTAAAGCTTCATCAAAGCCAATATAAGCATAAACTTTTGAAGGATAAGTACTTTGAAGTTCTCTAACTTTATTTTCATAATAAGCTTCACCTGTCCCTTCAACTATAAAGCTTATCCCCTTTTCAATTAAACCTGATATAGCATCAGCAATTATATCAATACCTTTCTGATAGACAAGTCTTCCCACAAAGCCAATTAGCGGAGTTTCCATGGAAGATTTTATATTGGTAAAACTAAGTAGATATTCTTTGTTTTTCTGTTTATCTTTAAGATTACCCAATCCATAATTTTGGACAATAAAAGGGTCTTTTTCAGGATTCCATATTTTGTAGTCAATTCCATTTATAATTCCTACAAGACTTTCTTTTCTCTTCCTCAAAACTCCATCAAGTCCAGCACCGTATTCAGGAGTTAAAATCTCCCTTGCATATGTAGGACTAACTGTGGTAAGAACATCTGCATTAAAAAGTCCAACTTTAAGAAAATTAACCATTCCATAAAATTCAAATCCGTCAATGTGAAACATTTCCTGCCCAAATCCTGTAATCTCAAGTTTTTCACGGGGGAATATACCTTGATATCCAAGATTATGTATGGTTAATACAGTTTTTGTTTTCTCAAAACATCTACATTCTTTGTAAAATGTCTTAAGATAAAGAGGGATTAAAGCTGTATGCCAATCATGGCAGTGAATGATATCAAAATTTAGATTCATAATCTTGCAAATCTCAAGAACAGCCCTTGAGAAAAATACAAATCTTTCTGCGTTGTCAAGATACTCACCATAACTTGTTCCATAAAGTTCATCTCTATCAAAGAAATCATTATGCTCAATAAGAAAGAGATTGCCTTGCTTTGAACTCTCAATTTTTAAATTATCTTCTTCATCAAACGAAACTCTTGCAGTTCTTACAGCACCAAAGTATTTAACTGAACCAACAGGTACTCCATAAACCACTCCTGCATTAATTGTCTGAGAAGAAAATCTCTGTTTTGTAGTTCTATAAAAGGGCAGAAAAAGACTTACATCAATTCCTGCTTTGATAAACTCCTTAAATAGTGCTCCAACAACATCACCAAGTCCTCCTGTTTTTGAAAAAGGGTAAGCCTCTGCGGACACAAGAGCTACTTTCATACTTTAGCCTCTCTCATAAACTGGGCAGCTTCTTCAGGAGGAGTTGGATTAATAAAAAATCCAGAACCCCACTCAAAACCTGCTGTTTTTGTAAGCTTTGGAATTATCTCAATATGCCAGTGATAGTATTCATTTACCTCATCCTGGAAAGGAGACGTGTGAAGAACATAGTTATAGGGAGGAGTTTCAAGAACTGCATCAAGTTTTTTGAGCGTTGTTTGTAAAACATCTGCAAGAAGAGAGAAACTTTTTTCTCTTGGCTCAAAACGGGACTCATGTCTTTTGGGCAGAATCCATGTTTCAAAGGGCTCTCTTGGTGCAAATGGTGCCAACACAATGTAAGCCTCATTTTGATAAATTATTCTTTTTTCATACTCAAGTTCTTGAGCTATTATATCACAGAAAATGCATCTGTCTCTTAGTTCAAAGTATCTCTTAGCTGAGTTCATCTCATCTTTTACAAGCTGAGGCACAATTGGAAGCGCAATTAATTGACTGTGAGTATGTTCAATTGAAGCTCCTGCAGATTCGCCTTCATTTTTGAAAACTAAAACATATTTAAAGCGAATGTCTTTTTTAAGATCAGTGATTCTAAAGTAGTAAGCCCATAAAACATCTTCAACTGCTTTAAGTGGCATTGTAGAAAGAGATGCAAGATGATCAGGAGTTTCAATGATTACTTCATGAGCACCAATTCCATTCATTTTATCATAAATCCCCTCTCCTCTTTTGTTAAGCTCTCCATGAATCTGTAAGGCAGGAAATTTGTTCGGCACAACCCTTAGAGTCCAGCCCGGTGTATTTGGAGGAGTATTTGGAGGTCTGAAAGCTATAATTTCATTGGGAGCAGTATATTCATTACCCGGACAAAATGGACAAAATCCTTTTATTTTTCTTTTTTGACTGACAGATGCAAAATCTGAAGGTCTTTTACCTCTCTCAACAGCTATGATAACCCATCTTCCTGATATAGGATCTCTTCTTAATTCTGACATGAATTCCTCCTTTTTGTAATTACAAAAAGTTCACAGGTGACATTCAGAATAAATTCAAAAAAACAAAATAAAAAAGAAATGAAAAAATGAAATGTTTTACAGAGTCCTTTAATATAAGAAGTCTCAATATTGTTGTTAAAAGTGACAGAAAAACTCAGCATTTTATATAATTATACCATCATGGCAAGACTTTTTCATTATAAAGTTATAAATAATGCCTTTGGAGACCCCTGCGTTTTTATAAGACTTCTCAGGGAAAAAAGAGCTCTAATGTTTGATGCAGGCGATATAAGAAAAATTCCTTTCAATGAAATACTCAAAATAAGCGATATCTTTGTAACTCATACGCATATTGATCATTTTATAGGATTCGATCAGATTCTAAGAGCTATTTTAAGAAGAGCTGAACCCTTGAGAGTTTACGGTCCTGAAAATATTATAGATTGCGTTTATGGAAAACTAAGAGGATACACTTGGAATCTTGTTTCAGATTATCCATTAACCATTGAAGTTTATGCAATTACAGAAAAAAAAATAAAAAGAGCAAGATTTCAAGCAAGGGAAAAATTCAGAATTGAAAAACTACCAAGCCTTCCCAAGCAAGAATGTATTCTTAAAGAATCTCTTTTTAAAGTAAAAGCTCTTGTTTTGTCTCATGGAATACCTGTAATTGCCTATTGTATTGAAGAAGATTTTCATATAAATATCAATAAAATAAAACTTGAAGAAAAAGGCTTTAATATAGGTCCCTGGCTTGGAGAACTTAAAAAGTTGATAAAAATCTACTACAATTATGACCCTCAGAAAATGCTCCAGCCTAAAGACTCATCAGTTAAAGTTATGATAAATACACCAAAGGGTGAAATTCTGGTGGAGGAACTCTTTGAAATTGTTAATATTACAAAGGGAGAAAAAATTTCCTATGTAATGGACATTGCTCCAACTGAAGAAAATATTAAAAAGATCGTAGAGTTTGTAAAAGACTCAGATGTTTTATTCTGTGAAGCCTATTTCTTAAATAAAGATATGGAAAGAGCAATTGAAAGAAATCATCTTACAGCAAGTTTAACCGGTAAAATTGCTAAAGAAGCAGGGGTTAAGGAAGTTGTCATCCTTCATATTTCACCAAAATATATTGAAAATTCAGAGGAAGTTTACAGAGAGGTGGAATTATCAAGATTTCAAAGTTTTCAGTAAGATTGATTATATTTATTTTAGTGTTTCTTACTTCCTCAAGTCTTATCATAAGTAGTATCCTAATCTATAAAAATGCTCAACAAGCTACAGAGTATTCTTTGCAGATGCAAGCAATAGGAATAACAATAACCATTAACAGCATTCTACAAACTTCGGCTATAAACAAAATAAAAAGCACAGTTTTTTCAGAAATACTACTTGATGAAAGATGGGAAGGAGTTGCCTTTATAGCTCTTTACGACAAAGAGGGTAATGTGGCACTCCATTCAAATCCTGCATTGATAGGACAAAAATTTCAGAATTTAATCCCAATTTTTCAAAAGTCCACTCCTTACTATCACTATATAACCCTTGGCACAGGAGAAAAAGTTTTTGTGGCAGATACAAAAATAAATCTTCAAAGTTTACCTTATCTTTTAAGAGTAGCTCTACACACATATCCAGCTGAGGGTATTTTAAGAAACGCAAAAATTCATATACTTTTCATGATTTTTATTGCCATATTCATAATTATAGCAGGTTTTTTAGCCACAATACTCTTAAACAAAATGGAAAAGATGCAGATTAAAATAAGAGAACTTGAAAATCTTTCAATGCTTTCAAGAGTTTTAGCCCATGAAATAAGAAATCCTCTTGGAAGTATTAAGGGATTTGTTCAGTATCTTATAAAAAAAATCTCCGAGCCTTCTTTAAAACATCATCTTGAAATAATTTTGAAAGAAAGTCTAAGGCTTGAAAGACTAACTAACGATCTAATGCATTATGGAAATCCTCAAAGTATTAAAATTGAGAGGATAAATCTAAAAGAACTGATTTATGATATAGCTCTGCCATTTATAATGGAACATGAAGAAATATCTTTTGATATAGATTTAGATGAAATTCATATAGACACAGACAAAGATAAAATAGCTCAAATCTTAAACAATATCCTTGATAACGCTATCTCTGCCGTATCAGAGACAGAACCAAAGAAAATAATTATAAAAGCCAAAAGAGTTAATGATAAAATAAAAATTGAAATATCAGATACAGGAACTGGAATGGATGAAGAAACTTTGAAGAAAGCTGTAGAACCCTTTTTTACAACAAAGCCCAAGGGCACTGGATTGGGGCTTGCAATAGTAACTCGTCTATGTGAAATCTTAAAAATTGACTTTGAGATTACAAGCAAAAAAGGACAGGGGACAAAGGTATGTCTCACAATGCCAAAATCGTTATAGTGGAAGATGATTCTTCCTTTGCCTCATTTCTTAAAACAATTCTTGAAGAAGAAAGATATGATGTAAAGGTATTTTATGATCCTGAAACAGCTTTGAAAAATATTAAAAATCTATCACCAAATCTAATAATCACTGATCTAAAAATGCCAAAGATGAACGGAATTGAATTTATTGAAAAAGCAAGTGATATTGTAGATACAAAATTTATTGTAATAACAGCTTTTGGAACAATCCCCTCTGCAGTTGAAGCAATAAAGAGAGGCGCCGTTGATTACATTACAAAACCTCTTTCATCTCCTGAGGAATTTTTGAAAAAGATAGAGAAAATCTTAAAAACAACATCTCACACTGAAGAGCTTGAAATACCTCCCTATGAAATTCTTTTTGCAGGAATTGAAAATGTCTATTATATGATTAAAGAAGTAGCCAAAACTGACACAACAGTAATTCTTTACGGTGAAACAGGAACAGGTAAATCAGCAATTGCCAAGGCAATTCATATTATCAGTGGCAAAAAAGGGGCTTTTGTTGAGATAAACTGTGCTTCAATTCCTGAAACATTGATAGAAAGTGAACTTTTTGGTTATGAAAAAGGGGCTTTTTCAGGAGCAATAAAGCAAAAATATGGAAAAATCGAACTTGCCCAGAATGGAACTCTATTCCTTGATGAAATCGGAGAGTTAACTCCATCAATTCAGGCAAAATTTTTAAAAGTTCTGCAGGACAAGAGCTTTGAAAGAGTTGGTGGACTTGAGACCATCAAAACAAATGCAAGATTTATAACTGCCACAAATAGAGACCTCAAGCAAATGGTAAAAGATGGCAAATTCAGAGAAGATCTGTACTTCAGGCTCAATGTTTTTCCAATAACGATTCCTCCTTTAAGAGAGAGAAAACAACAGATAAATAAAATTTCCGAATACTTAATAGAAAAAATTTCTAAAAAGCTTGGAAAAGAACCAAAGAGATTAAGCAAACAATCGTTAGAACTTTTAAAGAATTATTCTTTTCCTGGTAATATAAGAGAACTTCAAAATCTTCTTGAAAGAGCAATAATACTCTCAAAAACAGAGGAGATTGAGATAAAAATTGAAAAACAAGAGGAAATTGAAGAAAATAATCTTAAAAGTCTTGAAAAAAAGGCAATTATTGAAGCATTGAAAAAAACTAATGGTAATAAGAAAATGGCTTCTATGATTCTTGGTATTTCTTTGAGAACTCTTTACAATAAAATTAAAGAATTTGGTTTGGAGTAGTTTTCTTCCTGCTAAATTCTTCTATTATAACATTGAATGATTCTTTTCTAAGTTCAGAGAAAATCTTTCTTCTTATAGATTCTGGTAAAGCTTCAGGAGCAAATACTCCTTGCCGAATAGACTGAATTTTTTTTATGAATTTTGCCATAACTCCAGCTACAAATGCAGTTGGATAAGAAACATGAGTAGAGCCAGGAGCAATCTTTGTAAGTTCCCTGATAGAAGGAAAAATTAAGTAACCTCTTAAGGTTTTTCTTTCTCCCTTTATTTTTCCTGAGCATTCCACAACAAGACCAAAAGTTGCCTCTTCAAGCACTCCTTCCTTTATCTTTTGAATAATATCCTTAATTGAAGCAACTCTTCTTGTAATTTTTAAAAGAATCTCATAGGGAGATACTGTAACACCATTAATCTTTAGAGGATTGTCACTCAGAAGTCCCATGTTATAAAGTGCCATGAGAAACTCTATATCAGAACCTGCTGCTTTAAGATTTACATTTTTTACTTTAAGAAATCTGGGTATGGTAGAAATCTCATCTCCATAAACAAGATAAGCTTTTCTTCTACCTATAGGTTCTGGATAGTTATAATACTCAGGTTCATTAAAGGGTTCGCGAAAATTAAACTTTCCTTTTTCATAAATAAGTGGAGATGACAAAATATCACTGAATAAAACTTTTGGAGACCATGACCATATTGTTCCAGGAGGTTTTTGGTCTTCAAAAATTCTAAATTTAATAGTCTCTACAGTGTCAAATTTTGAAGCAAGTTCACCAGCAATCAGATTTGTCAAACCAGGACTTATTCCTGTATTTATTAAACCTACAATTCCTTTTTGTTTAAAATCCTCAGAGTATTCAAGCTGTTCAGGATTTATAAGGTCTTCAAGATTAGATGCAAGATCCTGATAGTTAACACAATATTTCAATGCTATTTCTATTATTTTTCTATTAATTGTAGGTGTTGCTGAGTTTATTACCAGATCAGTATCTTTGATCAATTTTTCTAACGAAGAGCTGTCATTCACAGATATTCGGTGAAAAGTTAATCTTTTAGTGTCTCCAAATTGTTTAAGTTTTTTGAGATTTCTAATACTTTTATCAGCACACTTTATAGCGAAATCTGTCTTTTCAAGTAGATACTTACAAAGAAAAAATCCAACTGCTCCAACTCCAATTACAGCAATCTTCATAGACTTCAGCTACTCCTCTTTCCATCCATACTTTCCTATCAGTGGAACAAATGCTACAGGGATTAAGTAATGTCTCTCAAGTTCATTGTCCCTTTTTATTGCTTTGAGCATATACTGAGAATATCTTTCACCAACAGGGGCAACAATGATTCCTTCTTCTTTAAGTTGTTTAATAAGTGGCTCCGGTATATCAGGAGTTGCTGCAGTTATAATTATTCTATCAAATGGTGCTTCCTCTGGTATTCCCTCTGTACCATCTTTTATATAAACTTTAACATTTTGAATTCCAAGATTTTCAAATCTTTTTTTTGCAGCAGTTGCGAGTGGCTCAATTCTCTCAATTGTGTGAACTTCTTTTGCCAGTTCAGAAAGAATTGCAGCCTGATATCCAGAACCTGTGCCTATCTCAAGCACTTTCTCATCTCCTTTCAGTTCAAGTAACTCGGTCATCAAAGCAACAATATAGGGCTGAGAAATAGTCTGCCCATAACCAATTGGAAGAGCTCTATCATCATAGGCACTGTCAATAATATCCTCAGGCACAAAAAGATGTCTTGGAACTTTTTTCATTACCTCAATAACTCTTTTATCTCTAATACCCCTTTCAATAATCTGAGTTTCAACCATCCATTCTCTTAAGTGTTTGTATCTATCCATGAGAAATTAACCGAGTCTGAAAAGCTTTTTAATCAATTCAGCTACTACTGGATTCATAAGGGTGAGAGCTATTATATTCAGAATAATCAGAAATTTCAAAGTTAAGTCTATCTTGCCAAGCTTTCCAAGCAACTCTGCCTTGTCCTTTTCTATCTTGCCAAGCAGTTCTGTCTTGTCCTTTTCTATCTTGCCAAGCAGTTCTGCTTTGTGCTTCTCTATCTTGCCAAGGAGTTCTGTCTTGTCCTTCTCTATCTTTCCAAGCAGTTCTGCCTTGTCCTTCTCTGTCTTCTCATACAATAACTCTATCTTGTTGAGTAACTCTGCCTTGTCCTTCTCTATTTTGCCAAGCAGTTCTGCTTTGTCTCTCTCTGTCTTGCCAAGCAGTTCGGCCTTGTCTTTCTCTGTCTTCTCATACAATGACTCTATCTTGCCAAGTAATTCTTTTCTCAATATTTCTAAATCTCTTTTAGTTGCGATTTCTCTTAACAAATCTTCTTTTAACTCTGATTTTGTTTCATACCACTTTTGATAGATTTCATCTTCTGTGACTTTTTCAAAGGATTTCAATAGAATTTTAGCATCTTCACGACCAAAGTTTTTTTCAAATATTTCAAATACTTCTATGGGTAATGTGACAGGCATAAACTTTACCTCCTTTGTTCATTATAACATTTAACTGCGTTTCAAGATCTCTCTGGCAACAAGAATGCCGGATACTGAAGCTTGAATCAATCCCCTGCTTACTCCTGCCCCATCTCCTGCAGCGAACAAATTCTCTATCTCTGTTTCTAACTGTTTGGTAAGTTTAAGTCTCATACTGTAAAATTTGATTTCAACTCCATAAAGAAGTGTATGATTAGAATTTATACCAGGCATAACTTTATCAAGAACTTCAAGCATCTCAAGAATATTTACAAGATAGCGATAAGGCAAAACAAAACTGAGATCTCCTGCAGTAAAATCCTTGAGTGTTGGTTGCACAGGATTTTTGAGGATTCTCTCTTGGGTTGATCTTCTTCCTTTTTTGAGATCTCCAAGTCTTTGAATTAAAACTCCCTGCCCAAGATAATTTGCCAGTCTTGCAATACTTTGCCCATAAAGAATTGGTTCACGAAAGGGCTCTGTAAAGTATGTGCTTGAAAGAATTGCAAAATTTGTATTATCTGTTTTTTTATCTGCATAACTATGCCCATTTACAGTCCATATCCCATTTATATTTTCTCTTACCACAACACCATAGGGATTTACACAGAATGTTCTGACTGTGTCATCAAAAGTTTTTGAATAATAAATAAACTTTGGCTCATAGCAGACTCTTGTAAGTTCCTCACAGACTGAAGCAGGAACCTCAACCCTCACACCCACATCAACAGGATTGAGCTCTGTACTTAATTTTAGCCTTTTTGCTTCTTCACTTAACCAACTACTTCCTGCTCTTCCCGGAGCAAGAACAATATATTTTGCATGGAATTTTCTTTTATCTTTAAGTTCGATACCCGAAACTTTACCTTTGGTTAAAATAATTCTTGATGCTTCAGAATCAAAAATTATGTCAACTTTTTTTGAGAGTTCCTCTTTTATTGCTTTAAGCACATATGCACATTTTTCAGTTCCAATGTGCCTTATTTTTGATGGAATAAAAAGAAGCCCCTCTCTAGCTGCCTGATTTTTAATTCTCTCAGCCACATCAGGTTGAGGTTCATAAACTAATGATGGAGCTCCATATTTAAGATAAATTTTATCCACATAATCGATAAGTTCATCAAGAGTTTGCCTATCCAGGTATTTATCTAAAAATCCACCAATTTGAGGAGATAAATTCAGTTTTCCATCGCTAAAAGCACCTGCACCACCCCACCCACTTAAAATATCGCATATTGAACAGTGAGCACACTTTCCTGTCTGTTCCATTGGACAGTTTCTTTTTTCAATATCTTTACCTTTTTCAACAATTAAAACCTTTAGCGGTGAGTTATTTGTTATCTCTAAGGCTGCAAAAATACCTGCAGGTCCTGCACCAACAATAATGACATCATATTTATTCTTCAATGCCATGTCTTCTTAAATAATCTAATGCCTGATAATTTGTTAAATCAATATGAAGTGGTGTAACTGATACATATCCTTCAATTATTGCCTGAATGTCTGTCCCTTCCATTTTTTGCCATGATACAACTCCGCCTCCAATCCAGTATTGCTTTTCTCCCCAGGGTGAAAAGATCTCGTGAATTGAGTTTTCGTAAGAGCGTTTACCCTGTTTTGTTATCTTTATTCCATTTATATCCTGTAAAGATTTATTGGGTATGTTTACATTTAAAAGGGTGTCATCGGGAAGACCTTTCTCAAGAATAAATTTTGCAATTTTTAACGCATAATGACATGCTGTCTCATACCTGAAAGGTCTTTCTCCAACAAGAGATACTGCAAATGATGGCACTCCAAGAATTGTACCTTCAATAGCAGCTGACACAGTTCCTGAATATGTTATATCTTCTCCGAGGTTTGCTCCCTTGTTTATACCTGAAACTATTAAATCAGGTTGCCGTGGTAAAATTTTTTTAACTCCAACAACAACACAATCAGTAGGAGTTCCGTTTACACTGTAACAGTTTTCTTTTATCATATCCACCCTAAGAGGCCTGTGCATCGTGAGAGCATGGCTTACTGCAGAGCGGTCTCTGTCCGGTGCTACAATATAGACTTCACCAAGCTCTTTTAATGCTTCTGCCAGAGTTTGAATTCCTTTTGAGAAAAAGCCATCATCATTTGTTACAAGAATAAGCGCCATTATTTATTCCTCGAAGTAATGTAGTCTGCCAGCTTGAAAAGGAGTTTTCTCTCATCTGTGTCAGGGAATATGTAGAGAGCTTTTTTTGCCTTTTCTATGAACTGCCTTACTATTTCCATGGATGATTCAATACAGCCGTATTGTTTAAGATATTCTAAAATCTTTGAAAGCCTTTCTTCTGAAAAGTTGTCAGATTTAATTATGCTTATAATTTCCTCTTTTTCATGGGCTTTTCTAATTAATTCAATTAGTGGAAGAGTAATCTTACCTTCCCTTAAATCAGTGCCAAGCTTTTTACCAAGTTTTGTTTCATCTGCTACATAATCAAGTATATCATCTACCATTTGAAAAGCTATACCTATGTTGTTACCAAATTCAGTTAGTGCTTGAAGTTTATCATCTGGTAGTTCGGCTAAGATTCCTGCTATTCTACAGGCAGTGCGAATCAATCCTGCTGTTTTTCCTGTTATGATCTTTATGTATTCTTCAAAAGTTATGGTGGGATCTCCTGCTTTCATAAGCTGAAGAATTTCTCCTTCAGCCATCTGAGATGTTGCCATAGATAGAGCTTCCATTATTGGAAAACTCTCCTGTGTCACTGAGATATGCAATGCCTTTGCATAAAGATAATCACCAAGTAACACAGTAACCTGATTTCCCCATATCTTGTTAGCAGAAGCCTTCCCTCTTCTGAGTTCAGCTTCATCAACAACATCATCGTGAAGAAGACTTGCTGTGTGAAGTGCCTCAATCACTGCAGCCATAATCACTCTTTTGTACTCTTTATAACCCACGAGATCAGCACTTAAAAGTAAGAATAGTGGACGAATCCTCTTGCCACCTGAGTTTACAATGTATGCTCCTATGGTGGGAATTAATGCAGCTTCAGATTTAAATATGTTAAGAAGTTCTCTTTCTACCTGTTTTAATTCATCTTCGTATTGTTTGAATATGTCCTGAAAATTCAAAGTTTAAACCTCAACTCTTCAGGTTTAAACACTCCTTTTTCAGTAACTATTGCTGTTACATAGTTTGCAGGAGTTACATCAAAGGCAAAATTGATTACCTTCACCCCTTCTGGAGCAATTCTTACGCCTTTTATGTTTGTTACCTCTTCTGATGCTCTCTCTTCAATAGGAATCATATCTCCTGTAGAAATACTCATGTCAATGCTTGATAAAGGTGCTGCAACATAAAAAGGAACATTGTTTTCTTTACAGAGAACCGCTAAAGAGTAAGTGCCAATTTTGTTTGCCACATCGCCATTTCTAACTGTTCTATCTGTTCCTACAATTGCAAAATCAATCATACCTTTTCTAAGTAAAGCTCCAGCTGTGTTGTCGCAGATGAGAGTTACATCAATTCCAGCTTGCATGAGTTCAAAGGCTGTAATACGGGCACCCTGAAGTACAGGTCTTGTTTCACAGGCAATTACTTTGAAATTTATACCTCTTTCTTTTGCAAGATACATTGGTGCAGTTGCTGTTCCATATCCTCCTGTTGCAAGTGCACCGGCATTACAATATGTTATGACAGTGCATCCATCTTTAAAAAGATGTATGAGGTTTTCACCTATCTTTCTATTTACCTGAATATCCTCTTCATGAATTTTTATAGCTTCTTCTATTACCATGTCTCTTAACTCAGTAACTGAAAGAGAGAGATTGTTCTCTATCAATTTTTTAATCCTGTCAACAGCCCATTTTATATTTACAGCAGTAGGTCTTGTATTTATGAGCCTTTGAAAAACAGGATTTAGATCAGAGAGAAATTCCTCTGAAGAAAAGGATTTTGCACTCAGTGAAGCAACTGCTATCGCATAGGCAGCAGCAATTCCTATTGCAGGAGCACCTCTTATTGAGAGGTTTTCAATTGCCTGAGCAATTTCTTCGTAGTGAGTGCATTTTAAGTATTCAATCTTTTCAGGCAAAAGTCTCTGGTCAAGTATGAATACTGTTCCATTTTCCCACTTTATAGATTGAAGCATAGGCATATTATAACAATTTTTTGCAGGTTTAATCCCTTTTCTTATGATATAATGAAAAAAAATCAGGGTGAGATAAAATGAATCCATCTCAGACTCAAAAGCCAGTTTATTTAAAGTTATCAGAAGAAGAGTTTAATCAGAAAATAGAAAAGGCTTTTGAAATTCTTAAAAACTGCACCCTCTGTCCAAGAAGTTGTAAAGTTGACAGAACCTCGGGACAAAAAGGAAGTTGTAGAGTTCTTGATAAACCCTATGTTTCAAGCTGGGGACCCCATTTTGGAGAGGAAACTCCTCTTGTTGGAAGATATGGCTCAGGTACAATATTTTTTGGTTTCTGTAATTTGGCTTGTGTATACTGCCAGAACTGGACAATAAGCCATCTTGGAGAAGGTGAAGAAGTCTCATATGATGAGCTTGCAGCTATTATGATTTTTCTTCAAAATTCAGGCTGTCACAACATAAATCTTGTTACACCAACTCATCAGGTGCCTCAGATTATTAAATCCATTTACATTGCCCGTGAGCAGGGTCTCAGAATTCCAATTGTTTACAATTGCGGTGGTTATGAAGCCATTGAAACATTGCAAATTCTTGATGGCATTATTGATATTTATATGCCAGATTTTAAATATGCTGATAGTGCTCTGGCTGAAAAGTATTCAAAGATTAAAAATTATACTGAGTTTGCAAAAAAGGCTCTCAAGGAGATGCACAGGCAGGTGGGAGATCTGATTATAAATGAAGAGGGAGTTGCAGTTAGGGGGCTTCTTGTAAGACACCTCGTTTTACCTAACAATATTGCAGGAACAGAGGAGGTTGTAAAATTTATCGCTCAGGAAATCTCTAAAAATACTTACATAAACATTATGGATCAGTACAGACCCTGCTGGCAGGCTGATCAATATCCTGAACTTTCAAGAAAAATTACTCAAAAAGAGTTTGAAGAAGCTGTAAATGCAGCCTTAAAATACGGATTAAAAAGGATTGATTGCCTTATTTATTCAAAGAGATATTACAGATGGCTCTAATCTTTCAATATCAAGAACTACAACAGTTGCTTTTCCATAGAGCCACCCACAGGCTTCTCCAGGATTTATAATTAAAGTATTATTTATCCTGCGTATATCAACTTCATGCATATGTCCATAAACAATCAGGTCAAATCTTCCTGATTGAGCAAGTGCCTCAAGCATCTGTGGTTCATGCATAAGAGCAATCCTTTTGCCTTCAATCTCAAACTCCCTTATCTGAGGCTGAATTCTTTCTCCATACATTTTCTTTAAAAGAACTCTATCACCATCATTGTTTCCAAAAACTCCGTAAAATTCACCTTCAAAATCCTTAAAAACTCTCCATGTAAAGGGCGATACAAAGTCACCAGCATGAATTATTGCTTTTACATTGTTTTCTTTAAAGATTTTCAATGCCTTTCTTATATTATCCATATGATCATGGGTGTCAGAGATAATTCCTATTTTCATTTCCTTCCTCCAG
This sequence comes from Thermodesulfovibrio aggregans, assembly GCF_001514535.1. Lineage (NCBI taxonomy): Bacteria > Pseudomonadati > Nitrospirota > Thermodesulfovibrionia > Thermodesulfovibrionales > Thermodesulfovibrionaceae > Thermodesulfovibrio > Thermodesulfovibrio aggregans. Next base: position 239,886 of record NZ_BCNO01000003.1, read on the forward strand.
ATTTATTAAAATTTTGCCAAAAGGTTTGTCCTGATAAGCACGAGCAATTCCGAGTCTTAATAATTCCAATAATGCAAGAAAGATTACTATAATTTCAACCCTTGAAGAATCGGGTTCAAAAAGTTGCTCAAAATAAACTGATTTTTTCACCTTCAAAACATTCAAAATCTGCTCAATCTTTTCTTCAACCTTTATGGTCTCCTTTGGAATATATACTTTTGGTTGTGGTCTATCAAGTATTTTCTTTAGAGCCTGAAAAAGATCAAAGATATTCAGTTCTTCAATAAAAACCTCTTCTTCTTTAGAAGTAGTTCTTGGAAAAGCCTTTGACCATATAAGATATTGATTTTTCAGAAAATCTGAGGCTTTTTTTATTTTTTCGTATTCAATGAGTTGTTCAACAAGTTCTTTTCTTGGGTCTTCCTCTTCTTCAAACTGTTCCTGCTTTGGAAGAAGCATTTTTGATTTTATATAAATCAATGTAGCTGCCATAAGAAGAAACTCTGAAGCAATCTCAAGATCAAGCTCTCTCATAAGCTCTATATACTCAAGATACTGTTTTGTAATCAGTGCAATTGGAATATTGTAAATATCAACTTTATTCTGCTTGATAAGATGAAGAAGTAAATCAAGGGGACCTTCAAATACTGGCAAACTAACCTGAATCATCACTGATTTTTATTTTAGCACACTTTAACTGGCATCTCATCTTATTTTCTTGTATAATAAAACTTATGCTTGACAAAAGATATCTTCTTCCAGATGATGCTGTAAAGCTTATACTGAAACACCTCACTGAAAAATGCCTTCCTGTGGAAACATTGCCAATTGAGGAATGCTACGGGAGAGTAACAGCAGAGGATATTGTATCCCCTGAAGACCTTCCTGGATTTGAGCGCTCAACTGTTGATGGATTTGCTGTAAAAGCCTCTGATACATTTGGTGCCAGAGAAAGCTCTCCAGTCTATCTTACTGTAAAAGGCGATATACCTATGGGAGCTATACCAGATTTTTCTTTGTCAAACGGAGAAGTGGCATCAATTGCAACTGGAGGTATGCTTCCTGAAGGTGCGGATGCGGTTGTCATGATTGAGCATGTAAATGTAGTGTCAAAGGATTTGATTGAAGTCTTAAAGGCTGTCTCGCCAGGTGAGAATGTTATATTCCGGGATGAAGACGCAAAAAAAGGAGAAGTTGTAATAAAGGCTGGACACAGGCTTAAGCCTCAGGATATTGGAGGGCTTGCTGGTCTTGGTGTAACAACTGTTAATGTTGTAAAGAAACCTGTAGTATCTATAATTCTTACAGGAGATGAGATAGTTCCACACACAGAAAAGGTTACACCTGGAAAAGTAAGAGATGTAAACTCCTTTACACTGGCAGGCTTAAGTTATGAAAATGGTGCAGTACCTTTAAAAATGGGAATTGTGAAAGATGAATACAATAAGCTTAAGGAAACTGTTCAAAAAGCCTATCAAATAAGTGATATCGTGCTAATTACAGGGGGGACATCTGCAGGTGTTAAGGATTTAACAGCAAAGGTGATAGATGAACTTGGCTCACCGGGTGTGCTGTTTCACGGAGTTTCAATAAAACCGGGAAAACCTGTTATTGGTGCAGTATGCAATGGCAAACCAGTCTTTGGTCTTCCTGGCCATCCTGTAGCTGTTTACATCTGTTTTGAGCTTTTTGTAAAGCCTGTAATTAATTATATGCTTGGAGTTACTGATAAAGAGTTTAAAAAAACTGTAAAAGCAAAGATTTCAAGAAGTATTCACTCTCAAGCTGGTAGAGAAGACTTTATCAGGGTATCTCTTGAAGAACGTGATGGTGAAATCTGGGCAACTCCTCTACTCAGCAAATCAGGGCTCATAATGAGCCTTGTAAGAGCTCACGGAATTGTTAACATTCCTTCTCAGTTACTCGGAGTATCTGAAGGAGATGAAGTTTTAGTTGAAATCATAGATTAGTGCTTGCTGCCCATTTTATTTGCTCTTTATATGGGATAGGAGCTCTTCCTAAAAGAGTTTCTATTGGAAGAGTTTCAGAAAAGCCACATATATTGTCTCTCCACATCATCTTATACTGCTCACTGGCAAAAATTTTAAGAAAAAGCTTTGGGAAAGGAACAAAAATAACACTTTTTCCAAATTCTTTTGCAAAATCATGAACAATATTCCGTAGAGTTACCTTTTCATCTCCACATAATTCAAAGATGCCACTACCACTATAATCGATTGCATTAATAAAACACTCTGCTACATCTCTTACATCCACTGGCTGAAAGTAGTAGTTAGCAATGTCAGGAAAGATCAATATGGGCAGTCTTTTTAAAATTGATTTTAACTTTATGAAAAGAAGTTGTTCCGGTCCAATAATAAAGGAGGGACGAAGTATAACAAATGGTATTCCTGTCTTTATCAGTTCTCCCTCAGCTTTAAGCTTTGTTATATGATATTTAGATGGAGCACTTTCATCAACTCCCAGAGCACTCATGTGTATTATCTTTTCAACTTGAAAATCCTTTAAAACCTCATAAAGAGCTTTTGAATACTCATAATGGACCTTTTCAAAAGTAACTCCTTTTTTCTCCTGAATAATTCCGATTAGATGAATAACATATTGAGGATTAACGGCTTGCAAAATCTTTCTCAGTTTTTCTTGATTTGTAAAATCATCAATTTGAAAGATTTTTACCTTTTCACCGAAGAGAGCCTTTGCTTTTTGAGGACTTCTTACAACAAGATAAACTTCATGGCTTTTCTTCAAAGCCAGATTTACAATGTATCTTCCAACAAAACCAGTTCCACCTGTTATTAGAACTTTTTTCATAAAAATTTAAAGGAGGGCATATGCCCTCCTCTGAGTTTATTCAATCTGTAGCTTTCTTTCTTTTTTCTTTGCCTCTTCAGTCTTAGGAATTCTTATCTCAAGCACACCATTTTCAAACTTTGCCTTTGCCTTGTCTGTCTGCACATCCACTGGAAGCCTGAATGTCCTTGAGAATGAACCATAGGAACGCTCATATCTGTAATAGTCTTTCTTTTCTACTTTTTCCTCCCTCTTCTTCTCGCCAGATATGGTGATATAGTCATCGGTAATTTTAACTTCAATGTCCTCCTTATTTATACCTGGAAGCTCTGCTTTAACGACCAAGTCATCGCCTTCTTCATATATATCCACTGCTGGAGAAATAAACTCTGCTTCTTCTCTTACTCTCGGAACAAATGACCTGAACAAAGAGAATGGTCTTCTCATAACCTCATCAAAAAGACGCTCAATCTCCTCAAAGGGAGAAAGAATTGAAGGTTCAACCCTTGCAACATCCTTTGTTTCTTTTCTTGTCATAGCTAACACCTCCTTTTATGGTGTTATTGATATTAACTAACTAAATATAACATCAAAAATTCTTTTTTGTCAAGTAGATTCTGTCAAAAATCTTATATAAACTATATCAAATTATCAAAATTTTACTTGAACTTTCCTCTAAAACTTCGCCTACTGCAGTTGCCTGGATTCCACGGGATTTTAATTTTGAAATTAGAGATTGAGCTTTCTCGGATGGCAAAGAAATAAGAAGTCCTCCAGATGTTTGAGGGTCCGAGAGAATATCAAGCGTTACAGGGTCTGTATTACCAGTGTCAACTAATTTTGAACAGTAGTTTACATTTCTTCTTCCTCCTGCTGGAACAATTCCCATGGAGGCAAACTCGTAAACTCTTGGTAGAAGTGGAACCTTATCCTTCCATATTCTTATGGTTACTTTGCTTGCCCTTGCCATCTCAAGAGCATGTCCCAAGAGTCCAAATCCTGTAATATCTGTGCAGGCATTTACACCAACCTCCATCATAACTTCTGAAGCTGTCCTGTTAAGTAAAGCCATGGTTTGAGTAAGAAGCTTTGCTGTCTCCTTGTCAAGAAGTTTTCCTTTAAGTGCTGTTGAAAGAATGCCTGTGCCAATGGGTTTTGTTAAAATCAAAATATCACCTTTTTTTGCTCCCCTATTTGTAACAAATCTCTCAGGATGAACTACTCCAGTGACTGAAACACCATATTTTATCTCGGGGTCTTCAACACTATGTCCACCTATCATGAAAGCTCCTGCCTCGTTGAGTTTATCAGCACCACCTTTCAAAATTTCCTTTAAAATTGATTTATCCATGTCATTTATTGGAAAGCATACGATGTTAAGTGCCAGAATAGGTTTTGCACCAGCTGCATATATATCACTTAATGCATTTGCAACAGCAATCTGTCCAAAATCATAGGGATCATCAACAATTGGTGTGAAGAAGTCGATGCTCTGTACCAATGCGATTTCATTATTTAAACGATAAATTCCTGCATCAGACCAGTCTTCAGAGCCAACCAAAATATTCGAGTCCTTTGGTAAAGGAATATATTTAAGTATTTCTTCAAGGTCCCCTGGACCTATCTTTGCTGCTCAGCCAGCAGCCTTAACTTTTTCTGTAAGCATCTTTAATTCCTCTCCAAGTTTTTTTTAAATTTTATCATAATTTTTAATGATTTGCCATTTAACAGTTTTATCTGATAACATTAAAAAATGAACCTGAAGAAAGCCTTAGCCATTGTTTTCCTCTTATATTTTTTATTTCTTGCACTCTACATAACCATAGAACTCACAAAGCCAATTAACATTGCAGAGGATACGGAGGTATACATTCCAAAAGGAACAAGTTTTTCATCAATAGCCAAAATTTTTAAAGAAAAAGGCATCATAAGAAATGAGACTGTTTTTATCATTATTGGAAAAATTTATGGAATTGAGAAAAAGGCAAGAGCAGGATATTATTTATTCACTGAAGAAATGACAGTGCTTGATGTAATCAAAAAACTTCTTGAGGGAAAAATTTTAGAATATACCATAACAGTTATTGAAGGTGACAGTTTATACGAGGTGGCTGAAAAGCTTTCAAAAATAAATCCAGATTTTAAAAATCAGTTGTTTGAGCTTGCTTATGATAGAGATTTTTTGCAATCTTTAAAAATAGATGCACCTTCTTTAGAAGGATATCTTTTCCCTGATACTTATAATATTCCGAAGGGGCTGGAACTTGAAGAAATTGTAAGATTGATGGTAAAGAGATTCTGGGAGGTTTACGATTCAAAGTTAATAGAGAAAACAAAAAAAATTGGCTGGACAGTAAATCAGGTGGTTACCCTTGCATCAATAATTGAAAAGGAAGCAAAGCTTGATGAAGAAAAACCTTTGATTTCAGCGGTTTATCACAATAGATTAAAAATTGGAATGCCTCTTCAGGCAGATCCAACTGCAATCTATGGAATTAAAAGATACAAAGATGGAGTTACAAAAAATGACCTTAAAAACAGATCACCTTACAACACTTACATAATAAAAGGACTTCCTCCAGGACCGATTGCCTCACCCGGATTAAAATCAATCTTAGCTGCTCTTAATCCAGCTAAGGTGCCGTATCTTTACTTTGTATCCCGTGGAGATGGAAGTCATGAATTTTCAACTGATTATAAGGCACATGTTTCAGCTATAAATCAAATAAGAGGAAGCTTAGTTGATTAAAAGAAGAAAAACAAGAAGAATTTATGTTGGAGATGTCTCAATTGGAGATAGTGCTCCTGTCAGGGTTCAGTCAATGACGAAAACAGATACCAGGGATGTAAAAGCTACTGTAAATGAGATAAGAAGGCTTGAAAAAGCAGGCTGTGAAATAGTAAGAGTTGCAGTGCCAGATGAGACCGCTGCTAAAGCTCTTGGAGAGATAAAAAGAAAGATAAAAATTCCATTAATTGCAGACATACACTTTAACTATAAGCTTGCCCTTGAGGCAATTAAGCAGGGAGTTGATGGATTAAGGATAAATCCGGGAAACATAGGAGCAAAATGGAAAGTCAAGGAAGTTGTAAATGCTGCAAAGGACAGGAGAATACCAATAAGAATAGGTGTAAATGCTGGCTCTTTACCAAAAGATTTGATAGAAAAATACGGTCACCCCTCTCCTCAGGCAATGGTTGAGGCAGCAGAAAGGCATATTGAAATTCTTGAAGAGCTTGATTTTCATGATATTAAAATTTCACTTAAAGCCTCAGATGTTATGAAAACAGTTGAAGCATACCGCGCTTTTAGCAGTAAGTATGACTACCCTCTTCATGTTGGAATTACAGAAACAGGACCTGTGCCTGAAGGTGTTGTAAAAAGCTCTATTGGGATAGGGCTACTTCTTCTTGAGGGCATAGGAGATACAATAAGGGTTTCTCTTACAGACTCTTCAGTAGTTGAAGTTAATGTAGCCTATGAAATATTGAGAGTGGCAGGATTAAGACAGTTTGGAGTTGAAATAATAAGCTGTCCTACCTGTGGTAGATGTGAGGTGGATATTAAAAAAATGGTAAGAGAAGTAAAAAGAGCTTTGAGAAATATAAAAGAACCATTAAGGGTAGCTGTAATGGGTTGTTCTGTAAACGGTCCTGGAGAGGCAAAAGAAGCAGACTTTGGAGTGGCAGGTGGTCGTGGACAGGGAATAGTCTTTGCAAAAGGGAAAATTATAAAAACCGTTAAAGAATCTGAACTTGTAAAGGCTTTGATTGAGGAGATTAAGAAATCAATTGCTTGCTAAAAAAATATTTTTCAGGATAAAATTAAATATTAAACTTTTACGGAGGTTAGAATGAAAGAAAAAATTCATCCTGAATACAAAGAAGCAAAGGTTATATGTGCCTGTGGTGAAACATTTATTACCCGTTCAACAAAACCTGTAATCAAGGTTGATATTTGTTCCAAATGTCATCCTTTTTATACTGGAAAACAGAAAATTGTTGACACAGAAGGTAGAGTAGAGAAGTTCATGAAAAAATACGGTAAAAAGTAAAAATTAAAAACTTTTTAAAGGGGTTAGAATTGAATTTTATCTTTCTAACCCCTTTTTATTTGTATTGAGAGGAGAGTATTTTATATGAAGGATATCACAATTGGTGGACAGGCTGTAATTGAAGGTGTGATGATGAAATCAAAAGAAGGATGGGCTGTTGCTGTAAGAAATCCTGAAGGTGAGATTGTAATAAAATCAGAAAAGCTTAAAAAACCAAGTATGTTAGCAAAAATTCCTTTAGTGCGAGGTTTTTTTATTCTTATTGAAACGTTATGGCTTGGCATGAAAGCAATAGATTTTAGTAGTAAAATCGTATTTAAAGAAGAAAAATCAAGTCCCTGGAGTCTTGCTTTATCACTTTTTCTTGCATCTGTCATTGGAGTAATTCTCTTTATCCTTTTACCCCTGTATCTGACTAAATTGTCAGGCTATTTTATTTCAATGATATCTACAAATTCCTTTGTTTTTAACCTTATTGATGGTATTCTGAGGGTATTTGTATTTATAGGTTATGTTCTTGTAATAAGTATGCTGTCCATGATGAGAAGAATTTTTGCCTATCATGGTGCTGAACACAAGGTAATAAATGCCTACGAGGCAGGTGAAACTCTGACCGCTGAAAATGTGGAAAAATATTCAAGATTACATGTAAGATGTGGAACAAGTTTTATTTTTATTGTTCTTGTAATAAGCATACTCGTATTTTCAATGATTCCATCTTCGTGGAGTTTTGTTTTAAAGGCTCTATCAAGAGTTATTCTTTTGCCTTTAATTGCAGGAGTATCTTATGAAATATTAAAAATTTCTGCTAGATGGCGTAATAATATAGTAGGCAGGGTTATTACATTTCCCGGTTTAATTTTTCAAAAAATAACAACCCGTGAGCCAGATATTGAGCAGATAGAAGTTGCCTGCCAATCATTAAAGGCTGTTTTGAATCTCTCTGAAAAGGAGGTAAAAGCAAATGCTTGAAAAATTAATGGACGTGGAAAATAAGTATGAGAAAATAACTCAGGCACTTTCAGACCCGAAAGTGCTTTCAAATAAAGAGGAATACATGAAATACTCGAGAGAACAGGCAGAGCTTGAGCCAATTGTTACAAAATTTAGAGAATATAAAAAAATTCTTAACCAAATACAGGAAGTTGAAGAAATAATTAAAGATGGAGACTCTGATTTAAAGGAACTTGCTGAAGAAGAATTACAAAAATTAAAAAAGATAAAACCTCAAATTGAACAGGAACTTAAAATTTTGCTTTTACCAAAAGATCCAAGAGATGAAAAAAATGTAATCCTTGAAATCAGAGCAGGCACAGGCGGTGAGGAAGCTGCACTCTTTGCTGCAGACCTCTTCAGAATGTATGCAAAGTATGCAGAATCAAAAGGATGGAAGATAGAAATTATTGACAGTCATCCTACAGGATTGGGAGGATTTAAAGAGATAATTGCCACAATTTCTGGTAAAGGCGCTTTTAGCAAACTGAAATATGAAAGTGGTGTTCACAGAGTTCAGAGAATTCCTGTGACAGAAGCATCAGGCAGAATTCATACATCTACTGCAACAGTAGCTGTACTTCCTGAAGCAGAAGAAATTGATATAAAAATTGATGAAAAGGACTTAAGAATAGATACTTTCTGTTCTTCAGGACCTGGTGGACAGTCCGTAAATACAGCCTATTCAGCAGTAAGAATTGTTCATATCCCCACTGGAATAATTGTTCAATGTCAGGATGAAAGATCACAGATTAAAAACAGAGAAAAAGCTATGAAGGTTTTGAGAGCTCGCTTACTTGAGATGGAAAGACAGAAAAAGGAAGCTGAAAGAGCAGCTGAAAGAAAAGGACAGGTTGGAACAGGTGAAAGAAGTGAGAGAATAAGAACTTATAACTTTCCTCAAAATAGAGTAACAGATCATAGGATTGGACTTACTCTTTATAAACTTGAACAGATTTTGAATGGAGAGATTGATGAGATAATTGATGCTCTAATTGCTCATTATCAAGCTGAAAAACTTAAAGAGATGTGAAAGCTCTTGATAAAATAAGAAAAATTCTCAATGAAAACTCTCTTGATATCAAAGAAGTTCAAGAAATTGTCTGTCATGTTCTGAAAGTTGAAAAAACTCAACTTTATACTAAAAATCCTGAAATAACTTCCAATGAAGAAAAACTTATCAATCACCTTATTGAAAGAAGACTCAACAGAGAACCTCTTCAGTATATTCTGGGAGAGTGTATATTTTATAACATAAAAATAAAAGTAGGTCCTGGAGTGCTGATTCCAAGACCAGAGACAGAAATAATTGTTGAAGAGGTTATTAGAAGGCAGAATCTAATTAAAAAAACAGGATACAGAGTCCTTGATTTATGTACAGGTTCAGGATGTATTGCTCTGGCTGTTGCCAAAAACATACCCCAATTTCATGTTTTCGGTATTGACATCTCAGAAAAAGCAGTAATGTATGCTAAAAAAAATAAAGTTCTGAATAATGTAGAAAATATTAATTTTGTTGTAGGTGACCTATTTGAACCTTTTAAGGAAAAAGTATTTTCCTGTATCACAGCAAATCCTCCTTACGTAAAGACAGAAGAGGTCTTCAATCTTCAGCCAGAGATTAGAGATTTCGAGCCTTTCGAAGCACTGAATGGAGGAGTTGATGGACTTAATTTTTACAGAAAAATTATAGAAAATGCTCATAAGTATCTCTTGAAAGACGGATTAATTTTCTTAGAAATTGGGATGGGACAGGCTGAAACTGTACAAAATTTAGCATTGGCTGAAGGCTTTGAAGTATTAGAGATAGTGAAAGACCTTGCAGGAATTGAAAGAGTTATGATATTAAAAAAGTGAGAGGTTTAGATGAAGGCGTTTTTTTCTATAGTCTGTTCGTTTTTAATCTTATTTGCCAGTCCTATTTATGCTCAAGAACATATAATAGAATCTGTTAAATTTTTCCCTTCCGAAGACTATCAATGCGGTCCTGCATCATTAGCCATGGTTTTAGATTTTTGGGGGTTGAAAATTACTCCAGAGGAAATAGCAAGAGATATTTACAGTGAAGGTGCTCGTGGAACTGCTGATTTTGAGATGATTCTATTTGCGAAAAAAAATGGTTTTAAAGCCACCCAATACAGCGGAAACATTGAAGATATAAAAGAAAAAATTAAATCTCAGAGACCTCTAATTGTAATGACCGATGAAGGTTTCTGGTTTTACAAAAAATATCATTACATGGTTGTTGTAGGATTTGATAACTCTAATGTTATAGTAAATTCAGGAATTGACCAACATAAAAGAATAGATTTCGAAAGTTTTATAAAAAAATGGGAAAAAACAGAATTCTGGACTCTTTTAATAGAAAAATGAGGAGGTTCTATGCCAAAGGTCTTAGCAATAGTTCTTGCAGGAGGAAAGGGGGAGAGACTCTTTCCCTTAACTTCTTTCAGATCCAAACCTTCTGTACCTTTTGGAGCAAGATATAGAATCGTTGATTTTGTTTTGAGCAATCTTGTAAATTCTCAAATTTACTCAATTTATCTTCTTGTTCAGTATAAATCTCAATCACTAATTGAGCATATCAGGCAAAATTGGTTTTTTACCTCTGTTGGAAGTAATCATTTTGTCACTGTTGTTCCGCCACAGATGCGCATGGGACCTGAATGGTTTCAAGGAACAGCAGATGCAGTATTTCAAAATATGGGATTAATTAAAGAGCATAAACCCGATATAGTTATCATTTTCGGTGCCGATCACATTTACAGAATGGATATAAGACAGATGATAAAATTTCACATTGAAAAAAATGCTGAGGTTACTGTAGCTGCAAGACCTGTGCCACTGAGGGAAGCTTCAGCATTTGGAGTGATTGTTGCAGACTCTGATCAGAGAATTGTAGGATTTCAAGAGAAACCAAAACAACCTCAGCCTATGCCCGATAATCCTCAAATGGCTTATGTTTCAATGGGTAATTATATTTTTAATACAGATATTTTAATTAACGCTTTAATAAGTGCTGAAAAGAAAAAACAGAATGACTTCGGTGCTCATGTTATTCCTGAACTTGTTGAAAGAGGAGCAAAAGTTTATGCCTATGACTTTGCAACAAACGAAATTCCGGGGATAAAACCCTATGAAGAGCGAGGTTACTGGAGAGATGTTGGAACAATAAGAGCATATTTTGATGCCCATATGGATATGCTTGGAGAAACACCAGTATTTGAAATCTATAACAAAATGTGGCCCATTTACCCTGCAAAATATGAGGGACCACCTGTAAAAATACTTGATGGAGAGATAAAAAATAGTATTATTGCCGATGGAGCTCTTATCTATGGAGGTAAAATAGAAAACTCATTCATAAGAAGTGGTTGTATAGTAGAAAAAGGTGCGGAAATTAAGGATTCACTTATAATGGATGATGTTGTGATTAAGAGAAACAGTAAACTTTACAGAGTTATAGTGGATAAAAAAAATGTAGTTTACGAAGGAGAAGAGATAGGTTTTTCACCTGAAAAGGATCGTTTTCGTTGTCATATAGACTCATCAGGAATTTGTATTATTCCAAGAGCAGCAAGATACAATGACTGGATAAAAGAGTTTAGTAATGTTTAGAAATTGCTTAATCATCATTTTTTTGTTGATTTTTTGCCTGTCTCTACCTGTTCAAGGTCAGAATAAGAAGAAGATTTTAATTCTTAACTCCTACCATCAGGGATTAAGCTGGACAGACAATATAGTGAAGGGTATTAAAGACACATTAAAACCTTTGGACAGTGAGATTGATTACTACATTGAATACATGGACACCAAGCGTTTTTATGGAGATAAATACTTTGAAAAAATTTTTAAGGTAGTGTAAAATTTTTTATGTGTAAAATTGACAGAGCAATAAAAGAGGGTGTATCCTCCATTAATTTAACCAAAAATCAAACAAAGAAAGGAGGAATACACCCATGAAAGAAAAACCTTTAACTAATTTAAGATTACCAGATTTATGGAAAGAATTCAACAGTAATTTTAATGAATCCTTCTGGGAAGAATTTGAACAAAAAATGAAGTTAATGAAGAAAAAGTTTATTGAATTAGCATTACAAGAGGAGATAACAGCACTTACAGGGGCTCAAAAATATGAAAGAACCCCAGAGAGAGTTTACCGTAGGAATGGATACTGGAAGAGATACATAATCCTGAAAGATGGAAAACTTCAGATTAACATGCCCAGACTAAGAGAGACAGGTTTTCAAAGTATTTATCTCCATAAAAACGCTTGGTGTCCATGTATTCAATGTAGTAATCAATCTCACTGTCCAAAGGTTTTAATGTGTCTTTAATACCCTTCACTATATTGTCTGTCCAGCTTAATCCCTGATGGTAGGAGTTAAGAATTAAAATCTTCTTCTTATTCTGACCTTGAACAGGTAGAGACAGGCAAAAAATCAACAAAAAAATGA
>NZ_BCNO01000003.1:253579-295075 GCF_001514535.1 Thermodesulfovibrio aggregans
ATATATAGTGCAGAGAATTTAAAAGAGGCAAAGAGAAATTTTCAGTTATGGGAGAGCAAGTGGGGCAGACTTTATCCTAAAGCAGCAGAGTGTATAAGGAAGAACTGGGAGCAATTGACAGCTTTTTACAAGACACCTAAGGCATTATGGAAGAAGTTAAGGACAACAAACATAATAGAGAGGGCATTTAGGGAAGTAAGGCGAAGAACGAGAACTATGAGTTGTTTTAATAATGTTGAAAGTATTGAAAGAATAGTTTTTGCAGTGATAAGCCATTTAAACGAAAAATGGAGGAATACACCTATTTATGAATTTACACAAAGTTATTGACATTACCATTTTTAATCTTTTGGAGCAGAAATATGGTAAAGTTAAATTTGATTTAATAATAGTCTCGGACAACGATGCCCTGTTATTTACAATTAAATATTATCACAGGTTATTTTACAGAGTGCCTGTTGTTTTTTGTGGAATAAATAATTTTAAAGATAGTCTGATAGAAAAATACAGAAAATGGTTTACAGGTATTGCTGAAGAAACAGATGTAGAAGGTACGATTAATATAGCCCTTAGGCTTCATCCGGATACAAAGAGAGTTTATGTTATAAATGACATTACAACAACAGGCTTGGCGATGAAAAAGAATCTTCTTGAGATATTTCCAAAATTTTCAGATAAAGTAAATTTTATCTTGCTTGAAAACCCTGATATGAAAGAATTACAGAAAGAGGTAGAAAAAATTCCTCCAAAGAGTATAATTCTTCTTTTGCTTGTAAATAGAGACAGAACAGGCAATTTTTTTGCCTACGAGGAAAGTCTTGATTTACTTTATCCTCATAGCAAATCTCCCATATACAGTGTATGGGATTTTTACCTTGGCAGAGGAATTGTTGGAGGAAAATTAACAAGTGCTTACCTGCAGGGCAAAAAAGCTGGTGAACTTGCTATGCAGATTTTGCAGGGGAAATCTCCATCTGAGATTCCAGTTATTAAGGAAAGCCCGAATGAATACATGTTTGATTATAATGAACTCAAAAGATTCCATGTTTCTTTAAATAAGCTTCCAAAAGAAAGTAGAGTTATAAATCTTCCTGAAAGCTTCTGGGTAAAGTACCGAAAGACATTGATAGGGATTACTTTAATTTTTATTGGATTATCACTTGTAATAATTGTTCTTTCAATAAACATTTCAAAAAGAAAAAAAGTGGAAAAAGAGTTGAGAATCTCAGAAGAAAAATACAGAGACCTCTATGATAATGCTCCTGATATGTATCACTCTGTTGATAAAAATGGAATTATTATTGAATGCAATGAAACAGAGGCAAAAATGCTGGGATACAAAAAAGAAGAGATAATTGGCAAACCTATTACTTATTTCATGACAGAGGAGTCAAGAAAGGCTCAAGAAGAATTTTTCCCGAACCTTGAAAAATACAGCTTTATTCAAATTGAAAGGGATTTTGTCCGTAAGGATGGCTCAGTTTTCACTGCAGCTTTAAATGTTTATGTTGAAGTAGATGAAAAAGGAAATTTCATTAAGACAAAAACAATAGGAAGAGATATAACATACAGAAAGAAAATTGAGGAAGAACTAAGAAAATCCAAAGAAGCATTGAGAAAACTTTCAGTATACTTGCAGAATGTAAGAGAAAATGAGAGAAAAGAGATTGCTAGAGAAATTCACGATGAGCTTGGTCAGCCTCTTACAGCATTAAAACTCTCACTTTCGTGGATTAAAAAACGTATTGATGATGAGATTCTTAACAAAAAGTTTGATGAAACCATAAATATTGTTAATTCACTAATAAAACAGGTTCAAAACCTGGCAAACAAATTGCGCCCCTCTCTCCTTGATCATTTAACACTGGAAGATGCCATAATGTGGCAGATTAAAGAATTTGAGAGAAATACTTCCATAACATGTCATGTTGATATTGCAGACAATAACTTGAAACTATCGAAGAATCTTGCATTAAATATCTTCAGAATATTTCAGGAAGCCCTCACAAATATTGCAAGACATGCGAATGCAACAGTTGTACATGTTAAAATGTTCAGGTCTAATGGGAGTATTTTGCTGATCATTAAAGACAACGGCGTAGGCATATCAGAAGATAAGATAAAAAGTCCAGAATCATTTGGATTGATGGCAATGAGAGAGAGAGCCTATTCTATAAATGCAACTTTTGATATAAGAAAAAGTTCAGAAGGGGGAACAGAGGTGATTCTCTCAGTCCCTTTGAAAGAAAATGTATAAGAAACTTAAAATTTTAATTGTTGATGATCATACTCTTTTCAGGAAAGGATTAAAGGAAATTCTTCTTGATATCCCCCATATTGAGGAATGCAAAGAAGCAAAAAGTGGCAGAGAGGCTATTGAGATTCTCTCGAAAGAAAAATTTGACATAGTTTTTCTTGATATTGCCATGCCTGACATGGACGGAATAGAGACTCTAAAAAAAATAAAAGCAGAGCATCCTGACACAAACATACTTATGCTCAGCATGTATCCTGAGGAGCAGTATGCTATGAGATCGCTAAAATATGGAGCTTCAGGTTATCTGACAAAGTCTGCGGATCCTGAAGAACTCTTGAAGGCAATTGATAAGATTATTAAGGGTGGTAAATACTTACCAAAGGCTTTTTCTGAAAAATTGATTGACTATATTGAAAAAACAAAGGAAATTCCACCTCATGAGAAGTTATCAGAAAGAGAATTTCAGGTTTTTTTGATGATAGCCAGAGGAAAAAGTCTTGTTGAAATTTCCAGGGAACTTTCAATAAGCATAAAAACTGTAAGTACATACAGAGCAAGAATTCTTGAAAAACTTGAATGTAGAAATAATGCTGAGATTATAAACTATGCAATCAGACACGGTCTGATAGTTTAGATATAGTAAAAGAGCTTGCAACTACTAAAATAAACAGGCTTATAATAAAACTTAGCCATCCAAAATTTTTATATACAATTCCTGGTAAATAGGAACCTAAAACTCCACCAGAATAATAAAAAGCTATGTATGCTCCATTTATAAGACTTTTTCGCTCTGTTGCCATCTTATTCAGATAACCGGAAGCAACTGAATGAACAAGAAACATACCAGAACAAAAACCAAACATTGTGATAAATATTAGAAAGATATTGGGAAAACTCAACATTAAGAGAAAAAATCCAAAGATAGAAAAACCAAGAAGCATTGTTTTTGTCTCATCACCGATTAATCTTATGATTTTTGTTGCAATAAAAGACATAAAAATACCTGTTATATAACCTGAATAGATAAATCCTATAAGCATTTCGCTGGCTTCCTTATTAATACTTTTTATTCTGAATGGTAAAAAGTTAGTTATTCCTGTAAAAACGAAAAATAGACAGAAAACAGAAATGTAAATATATAGGTTCCTTTTATGAAGTATGACCTTAAAATTCTCTAAACTGAAATACTCTGGTTTTTCCTTTTTAGGTAACTTTAAATCTTCCATAAAATAATAAACTATGGGAAGAACCAGAATAAGGCTTAATGACATTATTTGAAAACAGGCTCTCCATCCAAAATAATTGGCTATAATACTGCCAAGCACTCTTCCAAGAAGTCCTCCAATGGTAGTAAAAGCAATATAGTAAGACATAAAAAACTGAATTCTCTCCTTTACAGATTTTAATGCAATATATGTGGTATTTGAAGTAAGAATTGCAGAGATTAAAAAACCCTCTATAAATCTTAGAAATATAACTAACGAAACATTTACTGCCATTGATATTGAAAATACAACCAAAGAGTGTACTGTCGCAGCAAGAAGGATCATCTTTCTTGGCGATAAAAAATTTAGCAGAATTCCTGAAATTACTGGAATAAATGTAAGTGGAATGAATGTGGCACTCATAATAAGCGATATTGTATCCATCTCTACATTAAAAGAATTTCCAAGCAGAGGTAAAAGGGGTTGTGGCATATGTAATGCTGAGATTGTGAGGATAGTCGTATAAATTATAGCAAGGAAATCCCTGATTGGCATTTGTTATGATCCCTTAAAAAATAAAAAAAACCCCTCTCTCTTCACCCTGTATCAGTAACGATAATTAAATCCTTTTTTTACAATGTTATCTTCACTAATTTATCAAATATATGAATGGTGTCAACAAATCTTATAATTTTCTGATGAGACTCTATCACAATTGAATGGGTTCTTGCACCTCCTCCAAAAAATCTTACTCCATTTAGAAGGTCACCTTTTGTTACTCCTGTGGCAACAAAAATTATATTGTCGCTTGGAACAAGATCATCAAGAGTATAAACTTTATCCTCACTTATATCCATACCATACTGAATTGCTCTTTTCTTTTCCTCTTCATTTCTCCATCTAATTCTTGCCTGCATCTCTCCGCCAAGACACTTAACTGCTGCTGCTGAAAGCACTCCTTCTGGAGCTCCTCCAATTCCCATTAAAGCATGAATACCTGTTCCTTCAACTGTGGCTGCAATTGCTGGAGTAATATCTCCATCAGAAATCAGTTTAATTCTTGCACCGGCAGCCCTTATTTCTTTGATTAAGTTTTCATGACGGGGTCTGTCAAGCACAACTACCACAAGATCATCTATATCTCTTCCAAGAGCTTTTGCAAGGGCTTCAAGATTTTCTTTGACAGATTTTCTTATGTCCACCATTCCCTTTGCCTGAGGACGAACAACAAGCTTTTCCATGTAAGTATCAGGACAGTAAAGAAGTCCGTTTTTCTCTGTTACAGCCATCACAGTTAAGGCATTTGGCATTCCAGTTGCACATAGATTGGTTCCTTCAAGGGGATCAACGGCTATGTCAACCTCAGGACCTGTTCCACTTCCTACCTCCTCACCAATATAAAGCATCGGAGCTTCATCTCTTTCACCTTCACCAATTACGATTCTTCCTTTGATTGGTATATCATTAAGGGCTTTACGCATTGCTGTTACAGCAGCCTGATCTGCTTCCTTTCTGTTTCCTTTTCCCATCAATCTTGCTGCTTCAATTGCTGCAAGCTCGCATACTCTCAAAATTGCAGGAGTTAGTGAACTATTCATATTAATTTCCTCCTATTATTTTTTTGAAGTTATTGAATAAAAGCCTGAAATGACCTTTTTTACCCTTTGAGACTTACACTTTGGACATCTTACTTTTCTTTTTTCCATTTCGCTTATGCTCATTCTCTTTGTAAAAGTTTCATTGCACTTTTGGCATTGAAACTCATACAAAGGCATAAGCCACCTCCTAAATTTCTATTTTTATATATTATATTTTATCCTTTAACTTTATTCTCGTTTACAAGAATTTCTATAAGCACTTCAATAGGACTTGTATTGTTTCTGTCAGCTATCTGTCTTAGTGTCTCCCCTTCCCTTGCCTCAATTCCTTTATTTTTAAGTTTATGGATGGCTGTTTTAATATCAAGTCTATTTTCTTCACAAATCTGTTTAAGGGTTTTCTTACCCAATCCCTTTCCCTCAAATTCTCTTATAATTTCATCTTTTGTCCACCTTGAGCTTTCAGTTTGATGAACAATTTTTTGTTCAGTCTGATAATCTGACTTTCTATCAATCTGATTTTGTTTCCCCTCAAGAGGTTTAAGGATTTCATAAATTTCAAGAGGACTCAATCCATTTTTCTTGGCTATTAAACCAAGGCTTTCTTTTGTAGATTGAAATTTTATGTCTCTTTGTTTCAAAGCTAAAACTGCCTGTTCAAGGTCTATGTTTCTTCTCTTAGAGAATTCTTCAAGGGAGAGTAGTTCCGCATGTCCGAAAGGAGGTTCATAATCAGGTGATTTTACCCAAGACTGCTTAAGATACTCGCTTAAATCAATAATAAAGCTGAAGGGTGGGAAAGGCTTTAATGAACCAATAAAGCTTAGAATAACGATAATGCTTACAATTGCAAGCTCTTTCTTTAAATTGAAGGCTTTTTTTACTTTGCTGTAGATATAGTTTAAAAGCACATTCCAGTTATAGTAGATATGAAAAAAAGCAGCGGTCATAAAGAATATGCAGAAGACTATGTGCATATTTGTCCAGTCTGTTTTGGTAAGTCCAAGAAATTTCCAGTTTATCCAGTAGGCAATTCTACCTTGAGGAGTAAAATAGAGAACAATACCTGATATGAAAACAAATAAAAAAGAAAAAGCTGTAAAAAGGCTCACAAATCCTCTAAAATTGAACTTTTTCATTGCTTGATCTCCTACTTTATAGTATTCCTTTTTCCTTCATGCTAAAATATCTTTCTCTTCCTATGATTACATGGTCAAGTATGGGAATTTCAAGTATCTCCGATGCTTTTTTCAATTTCTTTGTTATTTCTATGTCCTGTTCACTCGGTGAAGGATCACCACTTGGATGATTATGAACAAGTATCACTGCATAGGCAGACTCTTTCACTGCTTCTTTGAATACTTCTCTTGGATGAATCAGAGACTGATTGAGAGTGCCCTCTGAAACTTTAACTTCCTTAATTAGTTTTAGTTTTGTATCAAGCAGTAAAGTAATGAATACTTCCTTTTTAAGTCCTTCAAGCTTTGGAAAGAAGCAGTCATAAACAGTGGAGGCGGAGCTGAAAACTTGTTGATTAGCTTTCTGACTTAGTGCTCTTTTGCCAAGTTCAAAAGAAGCTCTGATCTGGGCAATTTTGGCAGTGCCAAGTCCTTTGAACTTTTTAAGCTCAGCTATGGATGCTTCCTCAAGACCTCTAAGACCTCCAAAGTTTTGAAGAAGTTCAATTGCTGTATCCATTACGCTTTTCCCATTTGAGCCTGTCCTCAATACTATTGCAAGTAGTTGAGCATCGCTTAAAGCCTCTGCACCATATTTTATAAGCCGTTCTCTTGGTCTTTCAGTTTCTGGCCATTCCCTAACTGAGCTCATTTTACTGTGGCGCCAGGATTTACCTCTCTGTCAACTGTAAGTATTGATATTGTTCCATCAGAGCCTGTTGCTGCAAGAAGCATTCCCTGAGATTCAACTCCCATAAGCTTTGCAGGCTTCAGATTAGATACAACCACAATTGACCTTCCGATAAGTTCCTCTGGTGTATATTGCTCACCAATACCTGCAACAATCTGCCTTTGTTCCCCTATATCAACTATAAGCTTTATAAGTTTCTTTGAACCTTTAACTCTCTCTGCTGAAAGAACTTTTCCAACTTTCAGTTTTATCTTCATGAATTCTTCAATTCCTATTAGTTCTTCCATCTTTTCCTCCTTATGTTCTACTTTTGCTGATTCTTCCTTGATTAAGTCTATCCTCGGGAAAAGCTGTTCAATTCTTTCTGTTTTTATATCTTTGAGATCAATTTCCCACTTAACCATTTTGTAATCAATTTCCAAATCTCTCAATCCAAGAGCTTTCCATATTTTCTCCGCTGTTTCTGGCATGAAAGGATGTATAAAAAGTGTAATTACCCTGATAGCATTCCATATATTAAAAAGTATTATGGAGACTCTTTCAGGGTTTTCTTTTGCTACTTTCCATGGCTCTGTTTTTGCAATGTAGTTGTTTGAAAGGGAAATAGCAGTCCATATCTTCTCAAGGACAATGTTCAGTTTAAATTCGTCCCAGAGTGTTTCATTGTCTATCTCTTCAATCAATGTTTTAAAGGAAAGAACAAATTCACCATCAGAGGTATTATTTTCCCAAAAAGAAGGCTCTATTTTTACAGCACCTTTCATATACTTTTCATTCATCGCAAGAAAACGATTGACCAGATTGCCGAGGTCATTGGCAAGGTCATTATTTATTCTTCTGACAAGTGCCTCTTCTGAAAAATCACCATCAAGTCCGAAGGATACCTCTCTAAAGAGAAAGTATCTAAAAGCATCTACACCATATTTTTTTATCACCTCTGAAGGGTTAACCACATTTCCAAGAGATTTTGACATCTTTTTGCCCTTTACTGTCCACCATCCATGGGCAAAGATATTTCGTGGCAGTGGAAGTCCAAGTGCCATAAGCATTGTAGACCAGTAAACAGCATGGGTTGTAAGGATATCTTTACCTATAAGATGATGATCTGGAGGCCACCAAAGGGTTTCAGAAGGTGCAAGATATTTCAGGGCTGAATAGTAATTAACCAGTGCATCAAACCATACATAGGTTGTGTAGTTTTCATCAAATGGGAGAGGAATTCCCCATTCAAGTCTATGTCTTGGACGGGAAATACAGAGATCACCGAGAGGTTTAGTTTTAAGAAAACCTAAAACCTCATTCTTTCTCGATTCTGGGAGAATGTATTTTGGATTTTTTTCTATGTATTCAATTAAAGCCTGCTGATACTTTGACATAAGAAAGAAATAGTTTTCCTCTTCAATACATTCAACCTCTCTTCCGCAGTCAGGACATTTTCCATCTATCAAATCTTTTTCTGTCCAGAATCTTTCACAGGGCGTGCAATACATACCACAGTATTTTCTTTTTTCAATCTCACCTTTATCATAAAGTTTTTGAAGTATTTCCTGGACAACTTTTTTGTGCTCTTCATCGGTTGTGCGGATAAAAGCATCATTGCTTATATTTAGTTCTTTCCATAGTGTTTTAAAATTTTCTACCATTATATCCGCATGCTCCTTTGGAAGTCTTCCACGCTCACGAGCTGCCTTTTCAACCTTTTGCCCATGCTCATCTGTTCCTGTAAGGAAAAATACTTTTTTATCTTTAAATCTCATATATCTTGCAAGTATATCAGCAGCTACGGTGGTATATGCATGTCCAATATGGGGAATATCATTAACATAGTATATGGGGGTTGTTATGTAAAATCCCTTATTTTGATTCATCTTTTCCTCCATGACTTTCCTCTATTAATTCATCATCCGCTTCTTTTATAATTAAAGAAAACTTTTTAAATTCTGGCTCTTTTTCTTCCTGAGTGAAAATTTCCTCATCAGTGATTATTTCCTCTATTTCACCATAATATTCATGTCTGAGACAGCATTTCAATCTTCCGCAAACTCCTGAAAGTTTGGATACATTGAGCACAATTTCTTGATCCTTAGCCATTTTTAAGGAAATTGGCTTAAAAAAACTAACAAAAGTTTTACAGCATATTTCTCTTCCACAAACTCCTATTCCACCAAGAAATTTTGCTTCATCTCTCACACCTATCTGTCGCATCTCTATTCTTGTTTTAAACTTTGCTGCAAGGTCTCTAACTAATTCTCTGAAATCAATTCTACCTTCAGCAGTAAAATAAAAGATTATTCTCTTTCTATCAAGAGCAGCCTCAACTACTAAAAGTTTCATTGGCAACTGTCTCTCTTTTATTCTTTGAAGACAAAAATCCCAGGCTTCTTTTTCGAGAAGGAGATTTTTCTGAAAATCATCCATATCTTCGTTGGTAGCTTTTCTAATAACCGGTTTGAAAGTATTTTCACTGTCAAAGGAAGTTTTAATAACATATCCTAAGGTCAATCCAAAATCACCTTCTACAACAACAAAATCACCTTTTTTTAGTTCTATCCCCAGATTATTTAAATAACGATAGACCTTCCCAAAGGGTCTAACTCTTACATGCACTACATTGTTCATACTAACTCCTTGGTGTTCTCTCTTAATGCTTTGCTATCAAACTGCCAAATAACGAAATTACATAATTCCACACTATTGATTTATTTAAATTCAAATCAATGCTTCTTTTTATATTTTGTAACTCTCCATATAGCTCAAACAAATGCTCTAAAGAAACACCTTTTTTTAGTTTAAAATCTGTAGGTAAAATTGAGCAATAAGCACTAATGAAATTTCCATTTGAGGACTCTTTAAGAAAAATTCTAACAATACAGTCTCTTAGAAAAATACACAAAAGATCTATCCACCATTTGACCTCTTCATTGTCTTTCCAGGGAGATTTTTTATTTTTTTCTATGATATTTTTTAATGTACTGTTGAACCACTGAATTTCTTTTAGTATATCCCTGGATGTAAAAAGTCCTGGTTTCCCCATAATGATTCTGATTACACCATCTTCAACATCTGGAAAAATCTCCTTTACTTTTTTTGTTGGAAGAGGTGTAAAGTATAATTTAAAACATCTTGAAATTAAGGGCTCTGGCAAACCGAATATGTTCTCACATATAAGAATTATTACCGTATCTATTGGAGGTTCTTCAACTGTTTTAAGAAATGCATTTGCTGCTGCATTATTCATTTTATGAGCTTCTTTTATAATAACAACCTTGTATTTTCCTTCAAGAGGGCGAAAAGAGACAAATTCCTCAACTTCTCTTATACTATCTACTGTGATTGTATTCTTTTCAGGAGCTAAAATTTTAACATCTGGATGTATTCCCTGTTCAATTTTTTTACAGGATATACATATATCACATGCATCTATCTCAGAATTATAACAATTCAAAGCCTTAGCATAAACAACAGCTGCTCTCGTTTTTCCAATATAAGGGTCTCCTATGAATAAAAAGGCATTTGGAATCCTTTTTGTTCTTAATGTCCCTTGCAGAACTCTTAAAGCTCTCTCCTGAGATGTAATTTCACTAAAACCCATTTTAGAGAGATTCTATGATAGATATTACTTTTTTGTATATCTTTTCAGCTACTATCTCTGTAGGCTCTGTAGCATCTAAAACAAAAAATCTTTCCTGACTTCTCTTTGCAAGTTCAAGATAACCGTTTCTAACTTTTTCGTGGAATGAAAAATTTTCTATCTCAAATTTATCTTTTTTATTAATCTTTCTGTTTCTTCCAAGCCCAATCTCTACAGGGCAGTCAAGTAACACTGTTAAATCAGGCATGAAATCATTAAAAAGCTCTCTGTTTAAGTTTTGAATTAAATCAATTGATATACCCCGTGCATATCCTTGATAAACTATTGTTGAATCAGTAAATCTATCGCATATTACAGTAAACCCAACTTCAAGATATGGCTTTATTTTCTCTTCAATATGCTGAGCCCTGTCTGCAAAATAAAGAAGAAGTTCGCATAAAGGAGTTATTTTAATTTCTGAATTAAGAAGAAGTTCTCTTATATGCTTTCCAGCTTCTGTATCTCCTGGTTCATAAGTGTAAACAACATCATATCCCTGTTTTTTTAGTGATTCAAAAAGCAGTTTTCCCTGCGTAGTCTTTCCAGAACCTTCTATTCCTTCAAAAGTAATAAAAATTCCTTTAGCCATTTATCATTCTGCTTTTTAACTCTTTAAGAACTCTGCAAATTCTCTCGGAGTTTGGAATATCAAGAGACCCCATTCCACAGGATGGGGTAAGAAGTGAGTTTTTTCTTATTAAAGGTAAAGTTTTAGATATCTCATCAATTTTTATTAAAGACTTTTCAATTATCTCTTCATCACGAAGAGCATTTAAATCATCTGTTGTCGGAACAAATCCCCATGCTATGTAGCCATTTCTATCAAGAAACTCTGCTATTTCGTCTCTATAGATTTTAAAAAAGTCAAAAAAAGAAAAGGCATCAAAACTTAGAATATCAATGTCAAGAGCAAGCACTCTTTTCCAATCTGTCCTTCCACAACAATGAATTCCTGCTTTTGCATTAAGTGATTTAATAAATGAGACGAGTTCCTTAATCAATCTTGTTGCTTCATCCTGTTCAACGGAGATATATGCAGAAGTACCAACTGCCTGAAGAATTGGCTCATCAAGAAAAATTATTATATCTTCAGCAAAAGTTCTCAAAAACTCTATCTGCCATCTTACTTTTGCCTTAAGATGCATAAGACAGAGTTCTCTTAAAGTTTCATCAAAATAAACCAATTTACCATCTTCGTCTTTCAAAGATAAAGTAAAAGTAACCGGTCCTGTAATCTGTCCTTTAAAAATCTTTAGCCTGTCTTTTATCAACTTCTGCATACCATAAAGCCCAACTGCAAAACTTTCACTCATAGGAGATACCATTTCATCGTGATAGTTACTTAACCACTCAACAATAATTTCTTCATCTTTTCTGATATAAACTTTGTCTGAATCAAAGACTACACCTGGCAATCCCTCAGAAAACTGCGGAATCATCTGTTCATTAAAAGAATATTTAGGCATCTGAGGCCAGAAGGGAATATCAAAATGTTGCAATATAAGTTCACAGGCAGACAAAACCTCAGTATGGGGCATACTTCCTATGCCTGTAGTGCTGAATGGTCCGAGCATAATTACTCCATTGAGCTGAGTTTTTTTAATATATCGGGATACTCTTTTTTAAAATCAGGGAAAACCCTCTTTAAAAACATCTTGATTGCCTTGATTTCAATTTCAAGTTCATTAATTTTTTCTAAATTTTTATTAATGTCGTCAATTTTTTCTGATATTACCTTTATTTCAGCTTCTATCAAGGCAATCTTTTCTTTTAAACTCATCAGATCCTTCATAGTTTTATCCTTTATTTATTTCTTCTTTGTGCTCTCATTTTTTTACGGAGCTTTCTGTATTTGTGCTTCTTTATCTTTTTCTTCCTCCACTTAAGAACACTGCCCACTCAATTCACCTCCTTTTTCAAGTTTTGATTGTCTCTATAAAGGCTTCAAGCCATAGTTCATTGACAGTAGAGTTTGTGCCATCGTAGGCAAGTGATATCACAGGAATATTATAATCCTTGTGAATGAATCTTAACAAAGCAGTTACAATAGCTCCTGGCATACATCCAAAAGGCATTGCATTGACAATACCACTTACACCTTTTCTAATTAAATCAACGCTTTTCCCAATACTCAAAATAGTCTCTCCCTCAAAACTGTCTGGAACATAAGGTGATGCAAACTTAAAAATCTCCTTTATGGAGGGTTCATGTAAAAATTTTAACCTTCCTCTTAAAACTGATGAAAATTTCTTTTCTACCCTCCACTGGAAAAATTTATTAATAAGAATTTTTATAATAGCAGATTTGTCCTTTTTTATCAAGGCTTTTCTCAAAGCCATTTTATTTACATAGTGAATCCACTCTTCAATCGGTGTAAGATAGACCTCTGCACCTAAGGCTTCTAGTCTCTTAATCAAATTCTCATTAGAAAATGAATGAGAACGGACAAATATTTCTCCCACAATTCCCACAAGAGGCTTTTTATCCCTGTATTTAGGGATGTTTTCAAAATCTCTTCTCATGTTTTTTAATAACAACTCTATAGAGCCATTTCTATTCTTTAATGTATCGTAAATTTTCAACAGATACTGCTCATAAACTTCTTCAGTTTCACCTTTATTTTTTTCATAGGGTCTTGTCTGTAAAAGCAATTTTGTAAGCAAGCCATAAGCAACAACTCCCTGCCATGCCCTGAGAGAAAACTCTCCTCCTGCAATGTTTAAATCTTTATAAAATTGAGCATCCTGCTGGGGTGAATAAACAGGAACACTTTCAAATCCCAATTTCTTAAGCATCATCCTGTGTGAAACATTATACTGACCAAATCTGCACGGACCTGCACCTGAAGGCATGAAAAAGGCTGTTCTCTGAGGATTAAAATCTTTTGAAAATACAATCTTCAACATATCACCAAGTGTTACAACATAGGGAAAGCATTCTCCTCCTGATACATATTTTCTTGCAAGCTCAACTGAGTCTTTGTCAGAAGGGGGCATTACTTCTGCATCAATTCCACAGTAGTTAAAGGCTGCTTTTAAAGCAAAGGCATGGTCAGACATTCTTGGAATAAATATAGTTCTTTTTGATAAATCTGTATTTGAACTCTTGATTAATAGAGGTATGAACTTTTTAAATCTCTCTCTTTCTGTTCTATCTTTTACGCTATCTATAAAAGCTTCAAGTCTTGTAACAACTCCTGCATCAGCGCTGTGTTCATCAATCTCAAGAATTAAATAGGGTCTTTCAGCCATCTCTTCTTTAAAGTAATTTATTATGAATGAGTCAGGTCCGCAGGAAAAGTTGGTAATAAACACAGGATATACTCCATCAAGCTTATGAATAAACTTTGAAGCTTTTATAATTCTCTGTCCTGAACGCCAGTAAAGATTACTCCACTCCTCTTTTATGTTTATTCCCTCAATGGGTAACATGTCCATAGGAATTGGTAACACATTGAGACGGGTAAGTTTTCCTGAAATATCAAGGCTAACTGCCTGATCAAAGGAATTGTATGACCTGCCAAGAATAACAACAGTAGATTGCTGCCCAAGTGATTTATCTTTTGCTGTTTCAAGAAGTTTTAACCCTTCCTTTTGCAGTTGCTTAACAAACTCTCTTTGCTTTTGCCGTGCAATTTCTATTTTTGAATCAAGGTTTTTTATAGGTGAAACTCCTTTAAAAGCTTGATTCAGTTCCTTTTTGAGATAATCAAATCCTCTTGAAAAATCTATTCTCGGTATGAGAAACTTTGCTTCTTTAAAAAGCTTTCTGCTTACATATGGAATTGTCTGCACAAGAGGACATGCAAGACCTTTTTCATACTCATCATGAATATTAAGATTTATAAAGCTTGGAAGAAAGATTAAATCAACACCCTTTTCAATCAAATCTGCTACATGTCCATAGGCAACTTTAAGAGGAAAGCATGCCTCAGATAAGACCTTCTCAACTCCCTTGTTAATAATCTCCTTGTTTGTTTTATCTGAAACCCTTACATTAAAACCGAGTTCCCACAGAAACGTACTCCAGAATGGAAGTTGGTCATGAAAGAAAAATATATAAGGAATTCCTATGACAGGAGCTTTTCTGTCTTTGTATGTGCTCTCATACTCTTTATGTGCCTTCCATAGCAGTTCCTCTCTCAGTTTTACAGGATCTGGAAGTCTTGAAGTGTTGTCCTGTTTTTCGTATCTCTCGCATCTGCCTCCATAAAAGAGCTGAGTTTCCTCACCTTCTATCTTAACCCTATTTATTTCACAGTAGTTGGGGCATCCTTTGCACTCAAAAGAATAAATACTGTATTGTCTGTCTTTAAGAGAAAATCCTTTGAATTTGCTAACTTTTCCATTTTTCATAGAATCCCTTGCAATCAAGGCTGCACCAATTGCACCCATTACCTCATGATGAGGTGGAATAATTAACTCTATTTCGCTGTCAACTTTAGCTTTTAAAAAATTCTCAAATGCTGCCTGAACTGCCTTATTGAAGGCAACACCACCCTGAAAGAATACTCTTTTACCAATCGGTTTCCCGGCTACAACTCTGTTTATATAGTTTTCTACAATGCTGTAACAGAGACCTGCCACAATGTCCTCTTTGCGTGCTCCTTTATGAAGATTTATGACAAGGGAGTTTTCCATAAAAACAGTGCATCTCTCACCAAGTCTGCATGGTCTTTTAGATGCAAAGGCAAGACTCTGAAACTCTTCAAGGCTTATACCCAGTTTGTCAGCCTGTTCTTCAATGAAAGAGCCTGTTCCTGCTGCACAGGCTTTGTTCATCTCAAAATCTATGACTTCACCATTTTTAATCCTTATGTATTTAGAATCCTGACCACCAATTTCAAAAATTGTGTCAATGTTTCTGTCATAATGAACAGCACCTCGTGCATGGGCTGTTATCTCATTCTTTACCACATCGGCACCTACAAAATCAGCAATCATGTAGCGACCAGAACCTGTTACACCAACACCTTTTATCCTTATATCAGGGAATTCCATGCCTATCTCACTCAAACCTCTTTTTACTGCATCAATTGGCTTTCCAGCAGTAGGAAGATATCTTTTTGTGATAAGCTCTCCATTTTCATCTATAAGAACAATATTTGTGCTTACAGAGCCCACATCAATACCAAGATAAGCCTGCTCTGGTGCAATAGAAATTTTTTCTTTGTATAAATCTTCCTTTTCACTTCCTGAAACAACAGAGTTTGAAAGAGGTGGAAGTCCATATTCTATCTCTGCCTTTATCGTTCCCAGTTTTTCAATGATTTCATCATTTAAAAACACTTCGCTACTCTGAGCTTTCAGGGCAGCACCAATTGCACCGGTTACCTCAAAATGCTCTGGTATGAGTATTTCATCTATGCCCAAAACCTTTTTAAATGCCCTTATCATTCCCTTATTTGCTGCAACACCACCCTGAAAAGAGACTTCTTTCTGAAGAGCTCTACCTTTAAACATTGTTGCCTTGAAGTTTCTTGCAAGGGCAAAACACAAACCTGCAATTATGTCTTCTACTGGAGTTGCTATCTGCTGAAGATGAATCATGTCTGACTTGGCAAATACACTGCATCTGCCTGCAATCTTTGAAGGTCTTTTTGATTTTAAAGCGAGCTCGCTGAACTCTTGTATTGTAAGTCCAAGTCTTTCTGCCTGTTGCTCAAGAAAAGAGCCTGTTCCTGCTGCGCATATGCTATTAAGGGAAAAATCTCTGATTCTTCCTCCTCTGTCAAGGAAAATGAGCTTTGAATCTTCTCCACCAATCTCAATAATTGTTCTTACCTGAGGATAGAAAAATGATGTTGCTGTTGCCTGTGACAAAATCTCATTTACATAAGGCGCACCAACAGTTTTTGCAATAAATCTTCCTGATACACCTGTAAAACAAAGCTTTATGCTTCCATATCGGGAAAGTATTTCTTTGAGTATTTTTGAAACAACCTCAGCGGGTTTTCCTAAATGTTTTAAATAGAGCTTTTCCCGAATTCTGAAATCGTTATCAAGAACTGCTATCTTGGCAGTTTCGCTTCCTACATCAATACCAAGATAAAGCTCAGAAGCCATACTCACGCCATCTTTTTGTTACAAGCTCTTTTATCTCTTCTGCCTGGATTATTTCCTCTGGCCAGTCTCTCATCATGCCTTCTTCACGGCTTTTTCGAGTTGCATCAATCCCCATTTTACCGCCAAATCTCGGAAAGCTTGCTGAATGATCAAGCTCATCCACAGGACCCTCTGAGATTATCACATCTCTACGCCAGTCAACATTATTAAGCACCTTCCATGCAGTAGTTGACAAATCCTGAACATTAACATCTTCATCAACCACAATTATAAGCTTTGAAAACATCATCTGTCCCATTCCCCATAGCCCGTGAATAACTTTTTTGCCATGTCCTGGATACTGCTTTTTTATTGAAACTATGGCTGCATTATGAAAAACTCCTTCCATGGGAAGGTTCATATCTACAATTTCAGGAAACTGCATCCTGAGCAAAGGCAGAAAAATTCTCTCAGTTGCCTTTCCCATATAGCAGTCTTCCATGGGAGGCTTTCCAACAACTGTGGCAGGATATATGGGATCTTTTCTATGGGTAATGCATGTTACATGAAAAACAGGAAATTTATCTACCGGAGAGTAAAAACCTGTATGATCACCAAAAGGACCTTCATCTCTTAATTCATCGGGCTCTACATAACCTTCAAGAACAATCTCAGCATTTGCAGGCACCTCTATGTCACAGGTTACACACTTAACCATCTCAACAGGACTTCTCCGTAAGAATCCAGCAAATACCATCTCATCAACTCCGTACGGAAGAGGCGCAGTAGAAGAGTAAATAACTGCCGGGTCAGAGCCAATGGCAACAGCAACAGGCATTCTTTGACCGAGTTCCTTATATTTTCTGTAATGAGTTGCACCATCTTTATGAATGTGCCAGTGCATTCCTGTTGTCTTCTCATCATAGACATGCATGCGATACATTCCACAGTTTTGCTTTCCTGTTTCAGGGTCACGGGTAAAAACCATTGGAAAGGTAATAAATCTTCCGCCATCCTTGGGCCATGTTTTAAGGATAGGAAGTTTGTTCAGGTCCGGCTCATGATTTACTATTTCCTGACAGGGTGCTTTGTTTACTCTTTTTGGCAGGTATTTGCTTACCTCAATTAATTCAAAAACAGCCTTTATCTTTTCTTTAAAACTTTTAGGTGGTGTCTGATTTAAGAGCTTTTCTATTCTTTTTCCTATATCATCAAGGCTTTCAACTTCAAGGGCAAGGCACATTCTTTCAAAAGAGCCAAAAATGTTGGTAACAACAGGGATTGATGAGCCTCTGACATTTTCAAAAAACAAAGCCTTTCCGCCATTTGGTGACTTGCACATTCTGTCAGTTATCTCAGCAATCTCAAGAACAGGGTCAACCTCTACTTTGACTCTGTGAAGAAGCCCTTTGTTTTCAAGAACTTTTATAAATTCTCTTAAATCCCTGTAAGCCATATAAAGTTATTATCTCTGCAAATGCCACATTATGTCAATTGATGGAAAAAGATAGATATCTTGTTTCCAAAAGCAGAAATAAAAGAGTATAATTAGAAAAAAGTTATTAAAACTCAAAGAAAAATGGAGGTGAAAAAGTGGAAACAGCATTGATAGCAAAGGAAGGTAAAATCTCTGAAAAAATGCGGGTGCTTCAACTTGTCACATTCACTCTTGGTGAAGAAGAATACGCCGTTGATATTCTAAAGGTGCAGGAAATAAACAGAATGAAGGAAATAACAAAGGTTCCAAATGCACCTTACTATGTTGAAGGAGTTATCAATCTCAGAGGCAAAGTTATACCTGTTGTAAGTCTAAGAAAGTTCTTTGGACTTCCTGAGGAAGAAGACAGAACAAAGCAGAAAATAATGATAATGGATATTCAGGGAACAACAATAGGATTAATAGTTGATACTGTATCTGAGGTGCTTCGTATATCATCAGACATTGTTGAACCACCACCTTCAATGACCTATTCTGTGAACTCAGAATTTATCTGGGGAATTGCCAAACTTGAAGACAGGCTAATTATACTTCTTGATATGGACAGGCTGATAAGCAAGGAAGAATCACAGAGCATGTTAGGAATAACAGAAAAGGCTGCGATTGAAGAATAAATAATAAAAAATAGGGAGGGGTGTAAAGATGTTTAAGAACCTTACAATCGGCAAAAAACTTACAGTGGGTTTTGGAGTTGTTATTTTTCTATTAGCTTTATCAGGGGCTATAACCCTCTTACAGTTATACTCGATCAAAACCAACATTAAGGACATTGATGAAAGAATTGACAAACTGAATGATTCAGTCTCTGTAAGAAGAGCTATTCTTGCAGTAATTAATAATGTAAAGGACATAATGCTTGCTGAAGATTTAAAAACAAAACAGGAGTTAAAAAAAGCAATTGATGAAAACAGAGCCAAATATAAAGAAAAAATAGAGGCTATAAGAAAAACAACTCATACTAAAGAAGGAGAAGAGCTTTTAAAAAATATTGAAGATGCAGTAAAAGATGCAGCTCAGGTAAACAACAAAGTAATTGAACTTGCTATGGCAGGAAAAAATAAAGAAGCAATAGAGGTTTTTAATCATGAACTTTCACCAAAACTTGCTCGCCTTGAAAAAGCCCTGGATGATGAAGTAGCGTTTCATAATAAAAAACTTGATGCAAGAATTGCAGATGTAAATTCAATTATAGTAAAGGAAATACTTGTCGTCATTATTCTCACAATTGCCTCTGTTTTAATAG
This sequence comes from Thermodesulfovibrio aggregans, assembly GCF_001514535.1. Classification (NCBI taxonomy): domain Bacteria; kingdom Pseudomonadati; phylum Nitrospirota; class Thermodesulfovibrionia; order Thermodesulfovibrionales; family Thermodesulfovibrionaceae; genus Thermodesulfovibrio; species Thermodesulfovibrio aggregans. Next base: position 272,925 of record NZ_BCNO01000003.1, read on the forward strand.
GCACTGGTTTTGCCATATTCATCTCCCGTTCAGTTAAAAAACCTGTTACAGAACTCAAAGGAGTTCTTGAAAGGGTTGCACAGGGTGATTTATCAGTTGACATAAAAGCACAGAGCAAAGATGAGCTTGGCATGATTTCTCAATCACTTCACGAAGCAATAGTTTCAATAAAGAAACTCATTGCAGAGTCAAAGACAATTGCAAGCTCTCTTGCATCATCCTCAGAACAACTTTCTTCAACAACAGAGGAAATATCAAGAAATCTTAAATTACAGACAGAGCGTGCCAGTCAGATTGCCTCTGCTGCAGAGGAAATGAGTCAGACTGTTGTTGACATAGCAAAGAATGCATCAAACATTGCAGAAGTATCTGTCACAACCGCCAATGTAGCAAAAGAAGGAAGAGACATGACAATGAACACAGCTAATGAGATAAAAGTAATAGAGGGTGCCATACAGAAACTTTCAGAGGTGATAAATGTCTTGGGTGACCGTTCCCGTCAGATTGGCGAGATTGTAACAGTGATAAAAGACATTGCAGACCAGACAAATCTTTTGGCATTGAATGCTGCGATTGAGGCAGCTCGAGCAGGTGAACAGGGAAGAGGCTTTGCAGTTGTAGCTGATGAAGTGCGTAAACTTGCAGAGAGAACAGCAAAGGCAACAGATGAGATAGCAGAGATGATAAGGGGGATACAGAGTGAAGTTGATGTGGCAGAAGTTTCTATGGAAGATGCAAAAAAGAAGGTGGCAAGTGGTGTAGAGCTTAGCAACAAATCAGCTGAGATACTCGGGCAGATATTTAGCAAGGCACAGGAACTTCAGGGTATGATACAGCAAATTGCATCAGCAACAGAGGAGATGAGCTCAGTTACAGACCATATTACACAGGATATTGGAAGCATTGCAGAGGGTTCAAAAGAGATATCACTTGCCGTTGACCAGTCAGCCCAGACAGCAAGTGATATTGCAAGATTGGGTAGTGAGTTAAATACTGCCATTGGCAGATTTAAAGTTTAGTTATTGACAGCTTTGACAATAAATTTATAGAATTAATTAATCCCTGGGGGAGGTCAGCAGGACCTGAGAGTTCCCGATAAGGGAAGACCCCTTGAACCTGATCCGGGTAATGCCGGCGTAGGGAAAGGGAGAGACTGAGCTAAAACCAGCCTCTATCCTTCAGGGATAGGGGCTTTTTGTTTTGGAGGTTTTATGAAGATAAGAGTAAATGGCAGTGAGATGGATGTTAAAGCAACCACAATTGCAGAGCTATTACAGGAGCTTGAGATAAATCCTCAGAGGGTTGTTGTTGAGGTGAATCTTGAAATAGTCAAGAGAGATAAATTCAACGATTACAAAATAAAAGAAGGCGACTCTATTGAGATCGTCAACTTTGTAGGAGGAGGATAAAATGAATGATCCATTAATTATCAGAGGAATTGAGTTTAAGTCTAGGCTATGGGTTGGAACAGGTAAATATAAAAGTTTTGAGGAAACTGCCCGTGCAATTGAAGCCTCTGGAACAGATGTAGTAACAGTTGCAGTAAGAAGAGTAAATATCATTGACCGCTCAAAGGAAAATCTTCTTGATTATATTGATCCCAAGAAATACAAAATTCTTCCAAATACAGCAGGCTGTTACACAGTTGAAGATGCCCTGAGATACGCAAGACTGGCAAGAGAAGCAGGTGTTTCAGATATGGTAAAGCTTGAAGTAATAGGCGATGAAAAAACCCTTTTCCCTGATGTATGTGGACTTCTTAAAGCAACAGAAATTCTTGCAAAAGAAGGCTTTATTGTTTTTCCATATACGAACGACGACCCTGTAACAGCAAAAAGACTTGTTGATGCCGGTGCTGCTGCAGTGATGCCTCTTGGTGCACCAATTGGCTCAGGACTTGGAATAAGAAATCCCTACAACATAAAGATAATTCTTGAAACAGTTAATGTCCCTGTTATTGTTGATGCAGGAGTGGGTACAGCCTCTGATGTATCACAGGCAATGGAGCTTGGCTGTGATGCTGTTCTTGTAAATACTGCAATAGCAGGTGCAAAAGACCCAATAATGATGGCTCAGGCACTTAAGCATGCCTGTATAGCAGGAAGGCTTGCCTATAAGGCTGGAAGAATTCCTAAGAAACTTTATGCTTCCGCAAGTTCACCCATTGAAGGAATGCTTACATGAAGGTCTATCTCATAGGTGACAGAAAGCTTTTTCCCGATGAAAAAGCTTTTTTAGAGGCAGTTGAGACTGCTCTTAAGGCAGGAGTTAAGGCTTTTCAGTTAAGGGAAAAGGATTTGACTGTAAGGGAACTCTACTTTCTTGCAAAAAAATTGCGTGAGATAACAAAAAGAAATGATGCACTGCTTTTCATAAATGACAGAGTTGACATAGCTTTGGCTGTTGATGCTGATGGAGTTCATCTTCCCAGTAGCGGTTTTCCCGCTCATGTGGTTAGAAAGGTCTGGAAAGATAGATTTATCATAGGTGTATCAACCCATTCACTTGATGAGGCAAGGGAGGCTTCAGAATGGGCTGATTTTATAACCTTCAGCCCTGTTTTCCATACTCCATCAAAGGGAAAACCACAGGGAATAGAGAAATTAAAAGAAGTCAAGGAATCTGTTAAATGCAAGGTCTTTGCTCTCGGAGGGATTAAGCTTGAAAATGTCAATGAAGTATTGCCCTACTGTGACGGAGTTGCCATGGTAAGTGGTATTTTAGCTCAAAGAGACATTGAAGGAGTGGTGAAAAAATTCAATGAAATTTTAGGAGAAAAGCCATGACAAGAGTTGAATTAGCAAAAAAGGGAATAATTACAGATGAGGTAAAAGAGGTCGCAAAAGAAGAAGGTATCTCACCTGAAATACTTTCTCAAAATATAGCAGAAGGAAAGGCTGTTATTACGAGGAATATTCTTCACAATATAAAGCCTCTTGGAATAGGAAAGGGTCTCAGGACAAAGATAAATGCCAATATTGGAACATCCAAAGACAAAACAGACCTTAATGAAGAGCTTGAAAAGCTTGATATAGCTGTCAAATACGGCACAGATGCTGTAATGGACCTTTCAACAGGAGGACCTCTTACAGAGATGAGAAGGGCAATTATAAAACATTCTCCCGTAAGTATCGGGACCGTTCCCATTTATGAGGTTGCTGTAAGGGCAATTGAAAAGTATGGAAGCATTGTGAAGATGACCGCTGATGATATATTTGATGTAATAGAGGAGCATGCAAAGGATGGAGTTGATTTTGTCACAGTTCACTGTGGTGTTACCATGAAGATTGTTGAGATGCTTAAATCTGGTGAGAGAGTTTTACCAATTGTAAGCAGAGGAGGTTCAATTCTTGCAGACTGGATATGCTATAATGGCAAAGAAAATCCTCTTTATGAGTATTTTGATAGACTTCTTGCGATTGCAAAAAAGTATGACCTCACCCTCAGTCTTGGAGACGGGTTAAGACCTGGCTGTCTTATGGATGCAACAGACAAATATCAGTTGCTTGAACTCATAACCATTGGCAAACTAAAGGACATTGCTGTATCAGAGGGTGTTCAATGCATAATTGAAGGACCTGGGCATCTTCCCCTAAATCATGTGGAGACAAACATTAAACTACAGAAAAGCATATGCAAGGAAGCTCCTTTTTATGTTCTCGGTCCTCTTGTAACAGATTGTGCTATGGGTTATGACCATATCGCTGCTGCAATAGGTGGTGCACTGGCAGGTATGTACGGAGCAGATTTTCTATGCTATGTAACACCATCAGAACATATAAGACTTCCAGATAAAGAAGATGTAAAGGAAGGTGTAATTGCTTCAAAGATTGCTGCCCATGCAGCAGACCTTGCAAAGGGGTTACCGCAGGCATGGCAGAGAGACAACAAAATGGCAGAAGCAAGAAGAAACTTTGACTGGCAGAGTCAGATTGCCCTATCATTTGACCCTGAAAAGGTGAGATCTATGCGTTCTGAAAGACCTCCTGTTGAAGATGAGAGAGTATGTAGCATGTGCGGGGAATTCTGCGCAATAAAGATCTCAAGAGAGGCAATTGAGATAGATGTCAGTTTAAACAGGAATGCCTGATCATTTCTGCAGTTGGTTTTGTAATGATTAAATTCATAAATGGAGAAAGAGTAAATTCTGGCTCTGAAACTTTAAATTAAAAACGAGGGGCTAAAACAGAGCCCCTGTTTGATTTTTTAAGAAAACATCTACTTTTACTCTTTATGATAAAATAATAAAAACAGCGGGGGAAGACCAATGAAGGAAATTAAAATTTTTATTGAAGGTATGAGCTGTGAACACTGTGTTAGAAGAGTTTCTCAGGCTCTTGAAAAAGCTGATGTAACAGAAGCAGATGTAAAAATCGGAGAGGCTACTATTGTGTTTGATGAAAATAAAACAAATCTTGAAAGAATAAAAAAAGCCATTGAAGATGCGGGGTATAAACTTAGAGATTAAGTCCTGAGAGAAGCTCCTGTTTCAGCAATGAGCTTTTCAATCAATCTTTTATGAAAGCTTTCAACTTCCTCTGTGGTTAATGTTCTATCAAGAGCTCTGTAGGTAATTCTGAAAGCTATGCTTTTCTGACCTTCAGGAATCCCTTTACCTTGATAGACATCAAAAATATAAACATCTTCAATAAATTCGTTACCGCTGGAATTGATGATGTCAAGCAGTTTCTGTGATTCAAAATCAACTGGCAGTATCAATGCTACATCTCTTTTGACTGGAGGGAATGTGGAGAAAGGTTTATACTTAATCTCATTCTGAACAGACAAAAATATTCTGTCCAGATCAATCTCTGTCATACAGATGAAAGGCTTTGTTTTAAAATTAAGCTTTGATATTAGTTTTGGTGAAATGACTCCAACAAATCCAATTTTTTCACCATTTAAGATAATATCTGCTGACTGTCCTGCATGAAGAAATGGTTCTTTAGATCTGACATAAAAGACATTTTTTATTTTGAAGTGTCTGAAAAATCCATCAATCACTCCTTTCAAAGCATAGAAATCATAGGGGTCATCTTTAAATGGAGTTTTAAAATCCTCTTTCTTGGCTATTATGCCAAGATGGACAGTTTCCTCTGGAAGGGATTTCCCTGCCTTTGCTATAAATACTCTTCCTATCTCAAAGAGTTTCAAATTCTCTATGCCACGGGCTGTATTTTTTTCAACATTCTTTAGCAAATTGGGTAGGAGCATGGTTCTAATTATTGATTCTTCCTGTCTCAATGGGTTAAGTAGGGAGATAAACTGCCTTCGGGCGTCATTTTCTGGAATTTCAAACAAATCAAGGTCTTCAGCAGACATAAAGCTGAAGTTGATAGCCTCACTGTAGCCAAGTGAAATCATGTAGTCTCTGATTAAGTTTAAAAACTTTCTCTTTTGGGCAAGCTCATGGTTTTGCTCTACGTATCTAAAGGCACGAGGCAGTTGAGCAGGTATTTTGTCATAACCATAAATTCTTGCAACCTCTTCAGCAATGTCTTCTTCAATTGATATATCCTGTCTGTGAGAAGGTATTTTAGCAATATAGCCTGAATCCTTTTTTGTAACATCTATCTCAAGAAGCTCAAGGATTTTTAGTATCTCTTCATCAGTAATTGTGGCACCTAAAAAAAGGCGTATTTTTTCTGGAGTAAACACAACCTCCTTCAGAGGAACTTTTACTGGATATATATCTATGGGCTCATAAATCTCTCCACCTGCAATTTGCTGAATAAGAAAAGCTGCTCTGTCAAGAGCTTGTTTAAGAGCCTCTATGTCAGTGCCTCTTTCAAATCTGTATGAAGCTTCTGTTGAAAGTCCAAGTCTCTTTGAAGTTTTTCTTATTCTTTCAGGTTTAAAATAGGCGCTTTCAAGAAGGACATTGGTGGTTTTGTCAGTAACCTCTGTATTTGCTCCTCCCATAATTCCTGCAATTGCAACGGGTTTTACTCCATCCCAGATTAAAAGATCATCAGAACAGAGTTGTCTTTTTACTCCATCAAGTGTGGTAATTTCTACCGAATCCATACCAAAATCTTTAGGAGTTCCTACTCTTATTTGCTTTCCTTCAAGAAGGTCAAGATCAAAGGCATGAAGAGGATGCCCCCACTCGAGTAAAACATAGTTTGTTACGTCAACTACATTGTTTATCGAACGAAGACCTGATGCCTCAAGTCTTTTTTTGAGCCAATCTGGTGATGGACCAACCTTTACATTCTTGATAATCCTTCCAGCATATCGGTAACAGAGTGCCTGATTAATGATAAAAATTTTAAAGTCTGGCTCGGCTTTCTCATTTTGAATTTTGAAGGAAGGTTTTTTAAGTCTCAATCCAAATAGTGCTTTAATCTCTCTTGCTATTCCAATTAGGCTAAGACAATCTGCTCTGTTAGGAGTTATTTCAATATCAATAACCTTATCCCCATGAAAGTCCTCTACAGCTCCCACTTCAAGCCCTGCCATTGTTAAAGAATCAGTGAGTTTTTCTAATTCTATCTGTCCATCAATGTAGTCTTTTAACCAACTGAATAGAACTTTCATCAGAACTGCCTCAAAAATCTTATATCATTCTCAAAAAATAGTCTTATGTCATCAATTCCATATTTAAGCATTGTAAGTCTTTCTACCCCCATACCAAAGGCAAAACCTGTATATTTTCCTTCAGGATATCCTGCAAATTTGAACACATTAGGATGAACCATGCCTGCACCAAGAACTTCAAGCCATCCTGTGCCTTTACAAACCCTGCATCCAACTCCACCACAGATAATACAGCCAATATCTATCTCTGTTGAGGGCTCTGTAAATGGGAAAAAACTTGGTCTAAATCTCACTGGAATATCTCCAAAGAGTCTTTTTAGAAAATAAACAAGCACACCCTTTAGATGGGAAAATGAAACATCTTCATCAACCATCAATCCTTCAACCTGATGAAACATTGGAGTATGAGTTACATCAGAATCCCTTCTATATACCTTCCCTGGAGAGATGAATCTAAGTGGAGGCTTTTTCCTCTCCATCACTCTCACCTGAACAGGTGAAGTATGGGTTCTTAAAACAACTTCATCACTTACATAAAAGGTATCTTGCATGTCTCTGGCAGGATGGTCTTTAGGAATGTTTAATGCTTCAAAATTATAGTAGTCAAGTTCTACTTCAGGACCTTCTTCAACGGTGAAACCAAGTTCTCTGAAAATATCTACTATTTCAAGAAGTGTTTTATTTACTGGGTGACTTCCACCAAAGTAAAAATCCTTACCTCGCAGGGTTATGTCAATTAACTCTTTTTTTAATGCCTCTGATATCTCTTTCTGTTTTAGCTCTTGCTCTTTGTTCTTTATTGTTTCTTCAATAAAGTTTTTAATCTCATTAAGAATCTTTCCCTGAGCTTTTCTTTCTTCAGCTGGAAGTTTTCCTAAACTTTTGATTCTTTCTGTAATAATTCCTTTTTTACCAATATACTTTGCCTTGAGATTAACAAGCTCAGTAAAAGAGTTTATCTCACTTATCTCTTTAATGAAGGCCTGCGCTAAAGGGTCTTGCATTTATGCTGCTTTTACAAATGGTTTTACCTTTTCTACCAGTTCTCCAAAGGCATTTATGTCATTATATGCAATATCAGCAAGAACTTTTCTGTTAAGAGAAATATTAGCCTTCTTAAGTCCATTAATGAACTGACTGTATGTAAGACCAAACATTCTCACAGCTGCATTAATTCTTGTAATCCAGAGTGCTCTGAAATCTCTCTTTTTAAGTCTTCTGTCTTTATATGAATGTTCTAATGCTTTCTCTACAGCCTTTGCGGCTACTTTATATGAGCGATGTCTACCACTGTAATATCCTTTAGCCATTGAAAGAATCTTTTTATGATATCTTCTTGTTTTAAATCCACCCTTTGCTCTTGGCATCTATTCCTCCATTAGTTTTTATCCATTTGTCAGGATGCAAAGCATCCAATTTCCTATATAAAAAATTTAAACTCCTGGGGAGGGATTCGAACCCCCGACCAAGTGGTTAACAGCCACCCGCTCTGCCGGCTGAGCTACCCAGGAATTATTTAAAATTATCAAATTTTGGTAATCTATGTCAAATTTAAAACTTTACTGCTCTGATTTCTTTTCTTCTTTTTCAGGTTTTTTATAATCAACAAACTCAAGTATTGCCATTGGGGCACTATCTTTAATTCTGAATCCGGTTCTTACAATTCTTACATATCCACCATTTCTATCTGCAAATCTTGGCGCAATCTCGTTAAACAACTTCCTTACTAACTCTTTATTTGGTAAATAGCTAAATGCAAGCCTTCTTGAATGAAGATCTCCTCTTTTACCAAAAGTGACAAGTCTATCAGCAATTTCTTTTACAGCCTTTGCCTTAGCAACAGTTGTTTCAATTCTTTCATATTTAATAAGAGATGCCAAAAGCCCTCTTAAAAGCGCCTTTCTCTGATTTGCTGTTCTACCAAAATGTCTTCCATCAACTCTATGCCTCATCCATTACCCCCTCTGAGCTTTTTCATTAAGTTTTTCAAGCATTTCATTACTTATTCTCATACCTAATTTCAAACCCATTGAATTTAACACCTCTTTTATCTCTTCAAGGGAACGCTTACCAAAATTTTTTGTTTTCAAAAGTTCGTTTTCTGTCTTCTGAACAAGTTCAGCAATAGTATTTATTCCAGCACTCTTTAGACAATTATAAGCTCTCACAGATAGCTCAAGTTCTTCAATTGGTTTTAAAATATTTTCATTTAATTCATCAGATGTTAAACTCTCTTCTGTATTATCAATATGTTCTTCCTCTCTTTCTTGAGATTCGGATTCTTTAAAGAAAGTCAAATATTCAAAATGTTTTATCAATATATCCGAAGCTTCACTTATTGCTTTTTCAGGAGTAATGCTGCCGTCAGTCCAGATTTCTAAAATTAATCTATCATAATCAGTAAGTTCTCCAACTCTTGTTTTTTCTACTCTAAAATTAACTTTTTTAATCGGACTAAAGATAGCATCCACTGTAATGGCATCTACGGGTAAATCCTCATCTTTAATTGCCTCTGACGGAACATATCCTCTACCTTTGCTCACATAAAGAGTCATATCTAAAGAAGCATCCTGATCAAGGGAGCAGAGATACTGAGATTTATTTAAAACTTCATATGTTCCATCTGTCTTAATGTCTGCTGCAGTTACCTCAGCTGGACCTTTTACTTTAATAGTAGCTGTCTTTTTATCAAAATTTTGAGTATGATATTTGAATCTCAATTTCTTAACATTTAGAACGATGTCTAAAACATCTTCCTTTACTCCTTTTATTGAACTAATTTCATGTAAAACTCCGTCTATTTTTATTGCATAAACTGCCACTCCCTCAAGTGAAGAAAGCAATACCCTTCTTAATGAGTTTCCCAGAGTTATTCCATATCCTCTTTCAAGTGGCTCTATTATAAGTTTCCCATAAGTATCTGTTAATGTTTCCTGTTCAAATGTAACTTTTTTGGGCATTTGAAATTCTTTATATAAATTCATTTACTGCCTCCCAATTTATGTAAGATTATTTTGAATAAAACTCTACAATCAACTGTTCCTGCACCGGAAGTTGCATTTCATCTCTTTCTGGAATTCTCACAAATTTACCTTTCATCTCTTCAATATTTACCTCTACCCATTCAGGAAAACCTCTTTGTTCAGCTAATGCAAGGCTTTCTTTAATTATTTCTAATTCTTTACCTGATTGGGTTAATTCAATTATATCTCCAGGTCTTACAAGGAAAGAGGGAATATCTACTTTTCTACCATTAACCATAAAGAATCCATGTTTTACTAGCTGCCTTGCCTGTCTCCTGTTTGTAGCAAATCCCATTCTGTAAACTACATTGTCAAGTCTTCTCTCAAGGAGTTTAAGAAGATTTTCACCTGTAACACCTTTCATCTTTGTAGCTTTTTCAAAGTAGTTCTTAAACTGTTTCTCCATTACTCCATAAATTCTTTTGACTTTCTGTTTTTCTCTCAACTGTAATCCATAATCTGATAATTTGCCTCTATTATGTCCATGCTGTCCTGGAGGATATTTTCTTCTTTCAAAGGCACATTTTTCTGTATAACATCTTGTTCCCTTAAGGAAAAGCTTCATGCCTTCTCTTCTACAAAGTCTGCAAAGTGGACCAGTATATCTTGCCATTTTTTAAACCCTCCTTCTCTTTGGAGGTCTGCACCCATTATGAGGTACAGGTGTCACATCTTTAATTAAATTAATCTCAAGACCTGCTGCCTGTAATGCTCTTATTGCTGTTTCTCTCCCTGCTCCAGGACCTTTAATTAAAACATCTATCTGCTTCATTCCCATATCTATAACTCTTTTTGCAACTGTCTCTGCCGCTATTTGAGCTGCATATGGAGTTCCTTTTCTTGAACCTTTAAATCCACAACTTCCTGCAGATGCCCATGCCACTACATTACCATTCGGATCTGTGACTGTTATTATTGTATTATTAAAAGTTGTCTGAACATGAGCTATTCCGTAAGGAACATTCTTTTTAACTTTTTTTATACCTTTCCTTTTTTGTGCCATTAATTTATTTAACCTCCTTTACATTTTTATTTTTTCTTCATAATTTTTCTTCTTGGACCTTTTCGGGTTCTTGCATTTGTGCGTGTTCTCTGCCCTCTTACAGGTAAATTAGCCATATGCCTCAGTCCTCTATAACAGCCTATATCAATCAATCTTTTTATATTCATGGAGATTTCTTTTCTAAGTTCTCCTTCAACTTTATAATTTTTCTCTATTTCAGATCTTATTTTTACTATCTCCTCATCGGTAAGGTCCTTTACCCTTTTGTTAGGATCAACTCCTGTATCCTTCAGTATTTTATTTGATAAACTTCTACCTATTCCAAAAATTCTTGTAAGCCCTATTTCAACTCTTTCATTCTTTGGTATATCAACGCCTGCTATTCTTGCCATCTCATACTCCTTTCTTATCCTTGTCTTTGTTTATGTTTTGGATTTTCGCAAATTACTCTGACTACTCCTTTTCTTTTAATTATTTTGCACTTTGAACAAATCTTTTTTACTGAGGCTCTAACTTTCAATTTACACCTCCTATTTAAATCTGTAAATTATTCTACCCTTAGTAAGATCATAGGGAGATATCTCGACCAAGACCTTGTCTCCCGGTAAAATTTTTATAAAATGCATTCTCATCTTCCCAGAAACATAAGCAATTATAACATGACCATTTTCCAGCCTTACCCTGAACATAGCATTAGGTAAAGCTTCTTCAATTGTTCCCTGCATTTCTATGTGATCTTCTTTTGGCATAACTTGATAATATATCTATATTTTTATAATTTAGTCAAGATTTCTGGTTCACCTTCAGTAATCGCAATAGTATGCTCAAAGTGAGCAGAAAGAGAACCATCCTTAGTAACAGCTGTCCATCCATCTGAAAGAATTTTTACCTCATGAGTTCCTGCATTAACCATAGGTTCAATAGCAAGAGTCATTCCTTTTTTCAGTTTTGGACCAACTCCCTTTGAACCAAAATTTGGAATCTGCGGATCCTCATGTAGAGACATTCCTATTCCATGCCCTACAAAAGCTCTTACAACTGAAAATCCATTCGCTTCAACATGGCTTTGAATGGCATTGGATATATCACCAACTCTATTGCCAGGTATTGCCTCAGCAATTCCCTTATACAATGCTTCTTCAGTAACTTTCAGTAATTTTTCAGCTTCCTCTGAAATTTTTCCTACAGAATATGTATATGCAGCATCTCCATAAAAACTATCGTATATGACTCCTACATCAACACTCACAATATCTCCTTCTTTAATAAAGACCTTTTCTGATGGTATTCCATGAACTACCTGTTCATTTATTGAAATACAAGCACTTGCAGGATATCCTCTATAACCTTTAAATGCAGGAATACCGCCCATTTTAATTATAAAATTTTCAATAAACTGCTCTATCTGTTTTGTTGTCAATCCTTCTTTAATATATATTTTAAGCTCTTCGAGAACTGTTGCCACTATCCGGCAGGATTTACGTATTTTTTTTAACTCTTCAGGACTTTTTAATATAATCACTATTTAATTAGTCCTTCCTGCCCTTTATTCTGAATTTTTTGAAAAATCCTTCGTAAGATCTACTTATCATGTGAGTTTCAATCTGGGAAACAGTATCAAGAGCTACACCAACAGCAATAAGAAGAGATGTTCCACCAAAATAAAAGGGAACTTTAAATTTGGCAATAAGAATTTCAGGCAAAACACAAACAACACTCAAGTAAAGAGCACCAATGAATGTTAGACGAGAAAGCACACGATAAATGTATTCAGAAGTTTTCTGCCCGGGTCTTACTCCTGTAATGTATCCCCCATTTTTCTGGAGATTTTCAGCAATTTCCACAGGATTATAAATCACAGCAGTATAAAAATATGTGAAAAATATTATTAACCCAACATAAAGTATTATATGAAGAAAACTTCCTGGAGCAAGCTGTTTTGCTAATGCCTGTACCCAGGGAACAGCTATAAATCCTGCAACAGTTGCAGGAAACATCAATACTGACGATGCGAAAATTGGTGGAATAACTCCAGCAGAATTAATCTTAAGAGGAAGATATGTGGTATATCCACCATACATCTTTCTTCCAACAACTCTCTTTGCATATTGGATGGGAATCCTTCTCTGACCTCTCTCAATAAATATAATTCCTGCCACAACACCAACCATAACAACAATCAGAATTAAAACAAAGAATATTGACAATTCACCTGTTCTGACTAAATTATATGTATAAAAACAGGCATTTGGAAACCTTGCAACAATTCCTGCAAAAATAATTAAAGATATACCATTTCCTATTCCCTTTTCAGTTATCTGCTCTCCAAGCCACATTAAGAAAGCTGTACCTGCTGTAAGAGTTATCATAGTCACTATTCTGAAAGACCAGCCTGGCTCCTGAATAAACTGTCCACCACCCATACTTTCAAGTCCTATTGCTATTCCAAATCCCTGAATAGCTGCTATTACTATAGTTGCATATCTGGTATATCTGGTAATCTTTTTTCTTCCTTCTTCTCCTTCTTTTGCAAGCTTTTGTAAAGAAGGGATTACAACAGTTAAAAGTTGAAAAATAATAGAGGCACTTATATAGGGCATAACACCTAATGCAAAGATGGTAACCTTTGAGAGAGCTCCGCCTGTGAAAATATCAAAAAAGCCCATGACAGCACCACCGCGCTCAAGTAAGAACTTGCTCAATGCTTCACCATCTATGCCTGGTGTTGGAATATGAGCTCCAATTCTGAATACAGCAAGCATTGCAAGAGTAAATAAAACTCTTGCCCTTAGCTCAGGTATTTTTAAAATATTTCTAAAGGCTGTAACTAGTCCCACTATATGACCTCTACTTTACCACCGATTGATTCAATTTTTTGAAGAGCTGTTTTACTTAAGGCATGAGCCTTAATAGTGACTGGTTTCTTTAATTCACCATCTCCAAGAATTTTTAATCCATCTTTTAGTTTTTTTATTATACCTTTTTGTAAGAGAATTTCTGGAGTAATAACATCAACCTCGTCTATGATTTTATTTAAATCGCCGAGATTTACTACTGCGTATTCCTTTTTAAAGGGAAAATTCGAGAATCCTCTTTTGGGAACTCTTCTTTGAAGTGGCATCTGTCCACCTTCAAAACCAGGACCCTTAGCTCCTCCTGAACGAGCTTTCTGTCCTTTAAGTCCTTTTGTTGCATATCTACCGTGTCCTGAGCCTAATCCTCTTCCAACTCTTTTTGGTCTTTTTTTACTACCAGGAGCTGGTTTTAACTGATTTATTTTCATGAGACTTTTTCCTCCTCTACTGTTTGATTTTCTTCAGAAGATTCTAATTCAGAGGGTTTCATTCTGAATTTTGTTACTGTCGAAGGTTCCTTTAAACTTCTTAATGCTCCTATTGTTGCCTTAACTGAATTGAAGGGATTATGACTTCCAAGTACTTTTGCAACTACATCCTGTACACCTGCTACCTCAAAAACAGCTCTTGCAGGACCGCCTGCAATTATACCAGTTCCTTTTGGAGCAGGATTTATTACTATAGTTGTAGCACCATATTTATATTCCACACGATGGGGAATTGTGGTATCTTTCAAAGGAAATTTTATAAGATTCTTCTTAGCTTTATCTATTGCTTTTCTTATGGCATCAGGAACTTCTGCTGCTTTTCCTTTACCAACGCCAACAATACCTGCTTCATTGCCTACAACAACCAGGGCGCTAAAAGAAAAGCGTCTGCCACCTTTTACAACCTTGGCAACTCTATTTATGTAGACTACTTTGTCTTTTAAATTCAGTTCCTGAGCATTTATTCTTTCCTGCTTCATTGCTCCTCCCTAGAATTGTAATCCCTTCTGCCTTGCAGCATCTGCAAGAGCTTTAACACATCCATGATATTTATAACCTGCTCTGTCAAAAACAACCTTTGTTATTCCTGCTTTAAGAGCTCTCTCTGCAATTAGTTCTCCAACTTTCATAGCAAACTCTTTATTGCCCTTATGACCTGGTAATTCTCTTAATTCTTTCTCAAGAGTTGAAGCAGATACAAGAGTATGTCCCTTCGTATCATCAATAATCTGTGCATATATATGATTGAGACTTCTAAACACACAAAGTCTTGGTCTGTCAGGAGTTCCAAAAACTTTTTTTCTGATTCTCTTACGTCTTCTTTCCCTTAATTCCACTTTAGTGCGCAATGTTAACCCTCCCCCTATTTCTTTCCTGTCTTTCCGGGTTTTAATTTTAAAACTTCATCGGCATATCTAATTCCTTTACCCTTATAAGCATCTGGCGGTCTTACAGCTCTCAGGTTAGCAGCTACCTGTCCAACAAGCTGTTTATCAATACCATATAGAGTAATTGTTGTTTGCTTCTCATCAACAGTAGCTTTAATACCCTCTGGAAGAGCAAACTCTACTGGATGAGAATATCCAACATTAAGTATGAGCTTATTTCCACTTATCTGAGCTCTGTAACCAACACCATGAATTTGAAGAGTTTTGGTAAAACCCTGTGAAACTCCTATAACCATATTGGCTATTAAGCTTCTTGCAAGTCCATGCAGAGCTCTTTGTTTTGAAATATCGGAATCTCTTGTAACAACTACTGTCTTATTATCTATGGTTACTCCTATTCCTTCGGGCAGTTCATAGCTTAACTGTCCTTTTGGACCTTTAACAATTACTTTTTTATTTTCTAATGTTACATTTACTCCATCTGGTATTGTAATTGGTTTTCTTCCTATCCTTGACATCCTTTCACCTCTTACCATACATAGCATATTACTTCTCCACCGACTCCTCTACGTCGGCATTCCTTATCAGTCATAACACCTTGCGATGTGGTCAATATAGCTATACCAAGCCCTCCCATAACACGAGGAATCTCCTCCTTACTGACATATACTCTTCTACCAGGTTTACTGACACGCTCCAAATTTGAAATTACAGAATCACCATCTGGAGTATACTTCAAGTTTATTCTTATGATACCCTGTTTTTTGTCTCTGTTAATCTTATAAGATTTTATAAAACCCTCTTCTTTAAGGATTTTAGCAATCTCAATTTTCATTCTTGAAGCAGGGATATCAACCTTATCTGCTTTTACTCTTATTGCATTTCTAATTCGAGTTAGCATATCTGCAATTGGATCTGTCATCATAGTACCACCTCTTACCAGCTTGCTTTTACAACTCCAGGGATTTTCCCTGAGTTGGCTAAAAATCTAAAACAAATTCTGCAAAGACCAAAATCTCTTAGATATCCCCTTGGACGTCCGCAAATTTTACAACGATTTCTCACTCTTACTTTAAACTTTGGTGGATACTTTGATCTTTCTATTTTACACTTCCTTGCCACAAACTCCTCCTTATCTTATTGGCATTCCAAATTCTTTCAATAATGCTAAAGCCTCTTCATCAGACTTAGCAGTTGTACAAATAGTTATATCAAGCCCGTGTATCATCTCAACTTTATCATAATCTATTTCAGGAAATATAAACTGCTCTTTAATTCCAAAAGAATAATTTCCTCTTCCATCAAAGGATTTTGGAGAAATTCCTCTAAAATCTCTTATTCTCGGTAAAGCAAGAGAAATTAATCTATCTAAAAATTCATACATTCTTTCTCTTCTTAAGGTGACCTTACAACCTATAGGCATTCCTTTTTTAAGCTTGAACGCTGCCAGTGCCTTTTTAGCCTTTGTTATAACAGGTTTCTGACCGGTAATTAAAGCCAGTTGTTTTTCTGCAGCATCAAGAAGCTTTATGTTCTGTATTGCCTCTCCAAGGGTCACATGAACAATTATTTTTTCAAGACGTGGAACCTGCATCACATTTTTATAGTTGAACTTCTTCATTAGTGCTGGAACAATCTCTTTCAGATATTTTTCTTTAAGACGAGGTACATATTTTTTTGCTTCATCGTTCATCAGTCAATAACCTCCTTGCACTTCTTGCAAATCCTCACCTTTCTACCATCTTCTAAAATTCTTGCCCCTATACGGGTAGGTTTATCACATTTTGGGCACATAAGCATTACTTTTGATATATGAACCGGATTTTCTCTTTCAATAATTCCACCCTGTGGATATTTACGAGAAGGTTTCTGATGTTTCTTTACAATATTAATACCTTCTACAATAACTTTTTCATCCTTAGGGAGAACCTTTAAAACTCTTCCCTTTTTATCCTTATCTTTTCCTGATAAAACTAAAACTGTATCTCCTTTCTTAATCCTTAAACTCACTTTATTCCTCCATTTAAATGACTTCTGGAGCAAGTGAAACTATTTTTGTAAATTCTTTCCATCTCAGTTCCCTTGCAACAGGTCCGAATATTCTTGTACCAATGGGTTCAAGCTGATTATTTACCAGTACAACAGCATTCTGATCAAATCTTATATATGAACCATCAGGTCTCCTTACAGATCTGCGCAATCTCACTATTACAGCTTTTACTACCGAACCTTTCTTTATATTACTATCAGGTAGAGCTTCTTTAACACTTACCACAATAATATCCCCTAAACTTGCGTACTTTCTATTTGAACCTCCAAGTACTCTAATGCATTGTACTCTCTTTGCTCCTGAATTATCAGCAACCTCAAGAATGCTTCTTGGCTGAATCATTGAACATCACCCTCCTTAAGAATTCTTAAAACCTTCCATCTTTTTGTTTTGCTAATTGGTTTAGACTCAATTATCTCTACCCTGTCTCCCACTTTACACATATTTTCTTCATCATGGGCTTTGTACTTTTTTCTTGTCTTAATAGTTTTTTTGTAAAGAGGATGCTGAAAAATTCTTTCCACAGAAACAACAACTGTTTTATCCATTTTATCACTTACCACTGTGCCTCTTAATATCTTTTTAGGCATCTCCCTAACTCCTTATTCCTTTTTGTTTCTCTGTTATAATAGTTAAAATTCTTGCAATATCTTTTTTTACTGCTTTAATGCGTTTTACATTCTGAAGCTCACCCTTTGCAAGTTGAAATCTCAAATTAAACAACTCTTTACGTAACTCCTGTTCCTTTTTTTTCAGTTCTTCTATTGAAAAATTTCTTAATTGTACTGCCTTCATACGAAGCTCTCCTGTCTTTTTACAAATTTAGTCTTAACTGGAAGTTTATGAGATGCCAATTCAAAAGCTTCTTTTGCAACCTCTTCTGAAACTCCTGACAATTCAAAGAGAATTCTACCAGGTTTAACCACTGCAACCCAGAATTCAGGATTACCTTTTCCCTTACCCATTCTTGTTTCAGCAGGTTTACGAGTAATTGGCTTATCAGGGAAAATTCTTATCCAGAGCTTACAGCCCTTTTTAGCATGCCTCATTATAGCCACTCTTGCTGCTTCAATCTGCCTTGCTGTAATCCAAGCTGGTTCTAATGCCTTAAGTCCATATTCACCAAATGAAATTGAACTACCTCTGTAGGCAATTCCTTTCATTCTGCCTTTTTGCATTTTACGAAATTTAACTTTCTTCGGAGCTAACATAATCTATTCCTCTCCATTTCTATTTTAAATTTACATATTGCCCAGGTTGCACTTCACCTTTAAAAATCCAGACCTTAACCCCAATTACTCCATAAGTAGTCTTTGCCTCTGCAAAACCATAATCAATATCAGCTCTAAAAGTGCTGAGAGGAACTCTTCCTTCCCTGTACCACTCAGTTCTTGCTATTTCTGCTCCTGCTAATCTACCAGCACAAGATACCTTAATGCCTTTCGCTCCAAACCTCATTGAAGAAGCAACAGCTCTCTTCATTGCCCTACGATAGGCAACTCTTTTTTCTATCTGAAGAGCTATATTTTCAGCGACAAGCTGTGCATCTAACTCTGGTCTTCTTACTTCCTGTACATCAATAGTTGCCTGTTTACCTGTAATTTCCTCAACTTCTTTTTTTAATTTTTCAACTTCTGCACCTTTTTTACCAATAATAATTCCTGGTCTTGCTGCAAATATTAAGACCTTTATTTTTTCTCCAACTCGTTCTATTTCAATTCTTGATATGCCGGCATGATAAAGCTTTTCTTTTAACATTTTTCTAAGCTTCAGATCCTCTATTAACTGATCTGCATATCCTTTCTTAGCAAACCATCTGCTTTCCCATGTCCTTATTATCCCTAATCTATTACCTATCGGATTTGTTTTCTGCCCCAAATCAACACCTCCAGTTAGTTTTCTTCAATTCCAACATATATGGTAATATGTGAAGTTTTCTTTTTAATAATATTTGCTCTTCCCATAGCTCTATGCTCAATTCTCTTCATCATAGGACCCTGATCCACATAAGCTTTGACTATCTTTAATTCATCAATATCTAATCTTGGATTTTTTTGCTCTGCATTTGCCAGAGCAGATCTTAATATCTTTTCAATTATTCTTGCACCTCTGTGAGGCATATATTTAAGCATGAGCAATGCCTCACCAGCTTTTTTCCCACGAATTAAATTTATGACTCTTCTTGCTTTAGTTGGAGTTATACGTGCATATCTTAATATTGCCCTTGCTTCCATCTTTTATTTCCCCTTAGCCTTTTTCTTTTCTTCAGAGCCAGCATGACCTTTAAAAGTTCTTGTAGGTGCAAACTCACCAAGTTTATGACCAATCATATTTTCAGTCACATATACAGGAATAAACTTCTTACCATTATGTACCGCAAAGGTAAGACCAATAAATTCTGGAACAATTGTAGACCTTCTTGACCAAGTTTTTATTGGCTTTTTATCTCCTGTTTCCAGTGCTTTTTTTACCTTTTCCATAAGTTTGGCATCAACAAATGGACCTTTTTTCAGCGATCTTGCCACTTTTAACCCCCTTTACTTCCGCCTCTTTATTATAAACTTATCAGTTCTCTTGTTCTTTCTTGTTTTGATTCCTTCAGGTTTACCCCATGGTGTGCACGCAGGTCTTCCTCCAGAGGACTTACCTTCTCCACCGCCAAGAGGATGATCTATAGGATTCATGGCAACACCTCTAACTGAAGGTCTTCTGCCCATGTGCCTCATTCTTCCCGCTTTTCCAATAATGACATTTTCATGTTCAATATTGCTTACCTGACCTATGGTAGCAAAACAGTTAAGATTTATCAGTCTCACCTCTCCTGATGGTAGTTTTATATGTGCATATTTACCTTCTTTCGCCATGAGTTGAGCCGCAGTTCCTGCACTACGAACAAGCTTTCCTCCCCCTCCAGGATAAAGTTCAATATTATGAATCATTGTTCCCAGAGGTATTTCTCTAAGAGGTAAACTATTACCAACTTTTATCTCCACTCCTGAACCACTCATTACCTTATCACCTACTTTTAATCCATCAGGTGCAAGAATATATCTGTACTCACCATCTACGTATTTTAATAGCGCTATTCTTGCTGATCTATTAGGATCGTACTCAATGCTTTCTACTGTTGCTGGAATTCCGTGTTTATTTCTTTTAAAATCTATAATCCTATAGAGTTTTCTATTACCTCCACCTTTTAACCATGATGTGATTCTACCCTGATTGTTTCTACCTTTTGCCTTTTTAATACATACTGTTAAAGGCTTATAAGGTTCCTCTCTTGTTATTTCGCTAAAATCAGAAAATGTTACAAATCTTCTACCTGGTGATGTTGGTTTGCATCTTTTTATACCCATTATGCACCCTCTATTAGATCTAATTTTTCCCCTGGCTTCAGGGTAATTATTGCTTTTTTAGCTTTATTTGTTTTTGTAAAATAAAAACCTACTCGTTTAACCCGAGGTTTAATATTGATCACATTTACTTTGTCAACCTTTACCTTAAATAATTCCTCAAAGGCTTTCTTAATCTGAACCTTATTTGCTTCTGGATGAACTTCTACAACAACTTTATTCTGTCCCTCTTTAAGATTTAAAGCTTTTTCTGTGAAAATAGGCTTTTTTATTATACTATAAATATCCATTAGGAAACCCCCTTGATGTCAAGCAACTTATCAAGTCCTGCAACTGTGAATATTACCTTATCAAACATTACCACATGATAAGCATTCAGGTCTTCTGCCCTTACAACACCTACATATGGAATATTCCTTGCCGAAAGAAGTATCTTTTCATCTTTTTCTGGAAGAGCTATAAGCACAGATTGTCCTTGCAGTTGCAAATTCTTTAAAATCTCTACCATATCTTTAGTCTTTATTCTTTCAAGTGATAGTTTATCAAGTAACAAAATTTCATTATCTTTATATTTCATCGTAAGAGCTTTAAACAAAGCTGTATCCTTCATCTGCTTTGGTAGCTGTACATAGTAATCTCTTGGCTTAGGACCAAATACTATTCCACCTTTTCTCCACAGAGGAGACCTTATACTACCATGTCTTGCTCTTCCTGTATGTTTTTGTCTCCATGGCTTTCTTCCACCACCAGATACTTCAGCTCTTGTTTTTGTAGAATGAGTTCCCTGTCTCTGATTAGCCATGTAAGCAACCACTACTGTATGAACTACAGATTCATGAGCAGGATTGTCAAATACAATCTCTGGAACTTCTTTTTTCCCAACTATATTATTATTGATATCTCTTATCTCAATCTCCATCATGCCTCTACCTTCCATATTTCTAAGATTCCATTTTCACCACCCGGAACAGCACCTTTGATAAGTATCAAATTCTGTTCCGGAATAACATCAACAACTTTTAAATTCTTTACTGTTACTGTCTCATTTCCCATGTGACCAGCCATACGTTTGCCTTTCCATACTCTTGAAGGGAAAGAGCTTGCACCAATAGAACCAGGAGCTCTGTTAAACATAGAACCATGACTGTCCGGTCCACCTGCAAAATTATGTCTTTTCATAACACCCTGAAATCCTTTTCCTTTTGAAGTTCCCCTTACACTCACCACATCTCCCTTTGTAAATATCTCCACAGTAACTTTATCCCCTACATTAAATCCTGTCATTCTAAACTCTTTTAAAACTCTGCAAGGAGGAACTCCAGCTTTCTTAAAAATTCCAAGCAAAGGTTTAGGAACATTTTTTTCCTTCTTTACTTCCTTAAAACCAAGTTGAACTGCCTCATAACCATCTTTTTCCTTGCTTCTTACCTGCACAACCCAGCAAGGTCCTGCTTCTATCACAGTCACAGGAATAACCCTGCCTTCTTCATCAAATATTTGAGTCATTCCTACTTTTCTACCTAAAATTCCCTTCATAGCTTTATCTCCACATCTACCCCTGCAGAAAGCTCTAACTTCATTAGAGCTTCCACTGTTTCGGGGGTGGGATCATGTATGTCTATCAATCTTTTATGCACTCTTATTTCAAACTGCTCTCTTGATTTTTTGTCCTGGTTTGTAGATCTCAAAACTGTATATCTACTTATTTTTGTTGGCAAAGGAACAGGACCAGAAATTCTGGCACCTGTCCTTTTGACAGTATCAACTATCTCTTTAACAGACTGATCTAAAACTCTATGGTCGTAAGCTTTTAATTTTATTCTAATCTTTTGGTCCATCTTTACTCCAGCACCTCTGTAACTACACCTGCACCTACTGTTCTTCCACCCTCTCTTATGGCAAACCTAAGTCCCTCTTCCATTGCTATCGGTGCTATCAACTCCACTGTCAGA